>NZ_QRCA01000013.1:0-212261 GCF_009833115.1 Nitrosomonas sp. GH22 | reverse complement strand
TTGCTTGTTTTCTAGTTTAAGCCGCCGGATTTCTTCCTGCTCCGGTGTCAGTTTCCCATTACCGCGGAATGCCTGACCATTAGTATCCGCCTGGCTCTCCCTGATCCATCGCCCAAGCATGTTAGCCCTGATTTCCAGGCTTCTGGCAGCTTCTGCTATCGTTAATCCCTGATCCAGTACCAAGCTGATTGCATCCAGCTTGAATTCCTTTGTATAGTGTTTCCTAGGCTCCATTTCATCCTCCAATTAAGACTATTTTCTCTTAACTGGAGTGTCCGGGTCTATTAGACCATATCAACTACCTATGTTTAATGGCGCTGCATTGATTAGGCGGCCCGTCATCAGCCTTCGTCAAATGCATTTTGTATCCATTCAATTTCCCGGTTTCCGGAAATCAGAATCGCATCAAAACGGCAGGGAAAATCTTCATCACACTTTGCCAGATAATGCCGAGCGGCGCGTGTCAGCTTGAGCTGCTTGGCAGGCGTGATGCTGGCAGCTGCACCACCAAAGAGTTGATTAACGCGCATTCTGACCTCAACAAATACTACCGTGTCGCCATCCTGCATGATGAGATCAATTTCACCAAACCGGCAGCGATAATTTTTTTCCAGCAGAGTTAGTTGTTGTTGTTGGAGAAAAATGGCGGCCTGTTGTTCGGCATCACTGCCTTTGTTTTCAGTGGATGACATAGGAGTACCTGTAACTTATTGGGGAATTATTCCGGGTTGCTTCAGTACGCTACACTTGCGGCTAAAGGTCCATTGGCATTTGCAAAGGCAATTTTTACTGATTTTTAGAAATTCCCTTTTATCTTTTCACCGGTTTGTACCCGCCACAGGTTGGCATACAGGCCATTATGTGTCAGGAGTGCTTCGTGCGTACCTGTTTCCACTACTTCCCCCTTGTCCAGCACATAAATGCAATGGGCGTTACGGATAGTGGAGAGGCGGTGAGCAATAACAATAGTAGTGCGGCCGATGGTAATTCGTTCCAGTGAGCGCTGAATGGCGGCTTCTGTTTCATTATCTACTGCTGAAGTAGCTTCATCGAGTACCAGCACTGGCGGATCCTTGAGCACGGCGCGTGCAATGGAGATGCGTTGCCGCTGGCCGCCGGAGAGTTTTTGTCCCCGTTCTCCCACGATGGTCTGATAATCATCCGGTAGTTCTATGATGAAATCATGTGCCTCGGCTGCCTTGGCGGCAGCGATCACGTCTTCCATGCTGGCGCCAAAAGAACCATAGGCGATGTTTTCATACACCGTGCCGTGGAACAGGTAAACATCCTGGCTGACCAGGCCGATTGATTTGCGCAGATCGTGCAGGCGTAAATCCCGGATGTTATGACCATCCAGCAGGATACGGCCTTGTTGTGGTTCATAGAAACGCAGCAGCAGCTTGACAATCGTGCTTTTGCCACTGCCGGTAGCGCCGATCAGTGCAATAGTCTCGCCAGCGGGGATAGTCAGAGAAAGATGATTTAACGTGGAAATACGCCGCTCATAATGGAAGCTGATGTCATCAAAAACAATTTTCCCGCCAATCTGTGCAGTAGTCAGGGTTTGCGGCCCATCAGTAATGGTGGGTTGAGCCTGGAGCAAATCCAGCACACGGTGGGTAGAAGCCATTGCCCGCTGGAACAAATCAAGTGTTTCTCCCAGGCGGGTGAGCGGCCACAGCAGGCGCTGGGTCATGAATACCAGAATACTGTATGCGCCAACATTGAGGTCTCCACCGGCAGCCATTAATCCCGCCGCCACTAGAATGGCACTGAAGCCCAGTGCAATCACCATACGGATGATTGGTACAAAAGCGGCGCTGAGGGCAATTGCATGCTGGTTTTTTTCCTGATAGACATGACTTTCACGCTCGATCCGGCGCAATTCGTGCTGCTCCGCCGTATAGCTTTTGATGGTGGCAATGCCGCTAAGATTATTGGACAGATAGCTGTTCAAAATGCTGACCTGCTCGCGGATAGCCATATAGCGCGGAGCAATCCGCTTCTGGAACAAATAAGAACCGGCCACGACGAACGGCATTGGTAATAACGCCATCCACGCCACACCAGGAGTCAGATAAATAAACATGCCGCCTACCGTAATCACAGTAGTTAGCAGCTGGATGAGATCATTTGCTCCGACATCCAGAAACCGCTCCAGCTGGTTGATGTCATCGTTCAGAATCGCCATCATTCCCCCGGTACTGCGTTCCTCAAAATAAGCCAGCTCCAGTTTCTGGATATGACTGTAGGCATCCAGACGCAAGGTATGCTGGATATCCTGTGCCAGATTGCGCCAACACAGCTTGAGCAGGTACTCCCAGATGGATTCAAATCCCCAGACGATCAACGTGAGGATGGCCAGTATCCACAGCTGGGCGGAGACATCCGGAAATCCCAGATGGGCGAAAATGGAAGTTTGCTGATTGACGACAATATCCACTGCCATACCGATCAGCACGGGTGGCGCCAGATCAAACAGCTTATTGAGAATCGAATAAAGCGTGGCGAGCCAGATGCGGCCACGAAACAGATGGCCATAGCGCAGCAGACGAACCAGCGGGGCGGTTGTGTGATCAGGTGTCATATAAAATATCAGATTGGCTTGGATTTAAGCTGGTTAAACAGGCTGGAAGCTGGCTGACTGTAAATGGAAAAAGCAGAGGAACTGCCGTATAGTGCGATTACGCCCGTAGAAAATCATAGGAACAGACGTTTTATAACCAGAATATGCCAACTGCAGCAGGAGTATCTAAAGGAACATTATATGTGGTTGGCACACCCATCGGGAACTTGCGTGATATTTCCCTGCGTGCGCTGGAGGTACTATCTGCTGTCGATTGCATCGCAGCCGAGCATGTCCAGAGCGCACAAAAACTGCTGGCAGCGCATACTGTACACATCGCTGTGCACAACAACACTACACATACTCGAATCACGCCGTTGCATCAGCATAACGAAGGTAACGCAGCGCAAAAAATCATTGAGCTGTTGATATCTGGTCAATCCGTCGCTCTGATTTCTGATGCAGGCACCCCGGCTATCTCTGATCCAGGTGCTTTGCTGGTGCAACAGGTGCGTGCGCGAAATTTTCCGGTAGTGCCGATTCCCGGTGCCAATGCGGCGCTGTGCGCCTTGTCTGCTTCCGGGTTGATTGCCCCACACTTCTTCTTTTATGGATTTTTACCAGCCAAAAGTGGGGAGCGTCAGCGCAAATTGGCGTCTCTCAAGACGTTGTACGCTTGCATTCCGGTTTTTTATGAAGCGCCACACCGCGTACTCGAATGTGTTGCAGATATGGTTGCCGTATTCGGCCCAACCCGTGAAATCACATTTGCCCGTGAACTTACCAAGATTTTCGAGACGATTCACACCTGCATGCTGGGCGAGGCCCTGGATTGGCTACGAGCAGATGAAAATCGGCTGCGAGGTGAATTCGTTTTGCTGCTAGCGCCGGAGGAAGAGCCAGATCAGGAAGATATCAGCCTGCAAGCCGTGCATACACTGGCCATTCTGCAAAGAGATCTGCCTCTGAAACAGGCCGTGCAACTGGCTGCAGAAATTACCGGAGAGAGCAGGAAAAAACTGTATACCCGGGCGCTGCTGGAACAAAAGACAGGGATGTGACAAATCCAGCCAGATTTGGAAATTTTTACTGCTGTGGAGTTCTAGAGGAGAATTTGTGTTTGTTTATTGATTTGTGAGGAAAACCGGATTGAACGATATGACAAACAAGCTGACGTTTACCCGCCCGGATGACTGGCATTTGCATCTGCGTGATGGCAAGGCTATGCAGTCAGTCCTACCTGATACTGCTCGGCGTTTTGCGCGCGCCATGATCATGCCGAATCTCAAACTGCCCGTGGTAACGACTGAACAGGCGGCTGCCTATCATGCCCGTATCTTGTCTGCCTTGCCACAGGAATTGGTAGGCCAGTTCGAGCCGCTAATGACACTATACCTGACCGATACCACTACACCTGAAGAAATTAGTCGAGCAAAGGCGAGCGGGATTGTACAGGCAGTTAAGCTGTATCCGGCCGGGGCGACCACACATTCCGATGCTGGTGTTACTGATATTGACCGCTGTAAGGCCACACTGGCGATGATGGAGAAGCTTGATATGCCTTTGCTTGTGCATGGAGAAGTGGTTGATCCTGCAGTGGATATTTTTGATCGTGAAAAAATTTTTATAGATCGGGTGCTGATCCCACTTTTACAGCGTTTCCCAGGGTTGAGGGTGGTATTTGAACATATCACCACTCGAGAGGCGGTTGAGTTTGTGCAGTCGATTTCCAACCGGATTGCTGCCACGATTACCGCGCATCATCTAATGCTGAACCGCAACGCTTTATTTACAGGTGGTTTACAACCACATCATTACTGCCTGCCGGTGCTAAAGCGGGAAATTCATCGCCAGGCGCTGGTAGCAGCAGCAACCAGCGGTCATTCTCGTTTCTTTCTCGGTACTGACAGTGCGCCACACCCACTAAAAGATAAGGAATCAGCCTGTGGTTGTGCGGGTATTTACAGCGCCCACGCAGCGATTGAATTTTATGCTGAAATATTTGAGCAGGCTGGAAGGCTTGATCGGCTAGAGGCATTCGCCAGTTTCTACGGCCCTGATTTTTATGGCTTGCCGCGCAACACGGATCAAATTTCATTAAGCAAAGAAAGCTGGCAAATACCTGGAGAGGTCGAGTTTGGTGGAGACAGGTTAGTGCCACTTAGGGCAGGAGAACAGGTCTGCTGGAGGTTATGATGGAGAGTGGATTTATTTTGATTCATCAGATAAGTGCGAATATACTGTATGGATGATTATTGTGATTGGTTCCTGAATCAAGCAACCTGAACAATCCGCTCTGCTGCTGTTTTAATGCGCATTTGATCGCCTATTGAACCTACCTTTTTGGAAAAGAGCAGGTGATTTTGTTTCTGCAACTAGACGATTTGCCAGATTATATGCAGGAACTATATTTTTCCTGCGGATTACTTTTTCCGTCAGCAATAAACGGAGGTGTTGAAATGTTCTTTCTAAAAGATGATCTGGTTGTAAAACGAATTTTTACGATCAGCATGACGCTGTCTATGGCCTTGTTTATCTTGCCAGCTTACGCTGCTGAAGAGGCTGTAGAGAGAGATCTCGGAAATAGTGGTCAGTGGTCAAGCGGTGAAAACGTTTATGCCAAGGTGTGTGGTTATTGTCATGACACCGGGATTGGCCCTTCTATCAAAGGCCGGCAATTACCGCCCGAGTATATTACCCATGTCGTGCGGCACGGGTTTCGAGCTATGCCTGCTTTTCCTGAGCCGTATATTAGCAACGAAGATTTGAAATCCCTCGGGCAATATATTCAACAAACCACTCCTGAAAAAAAGTGAGGGTAATTCCATGGATATCCAGCGTCGCCTACTACTCAAGGGTATCGTTCTGAGCGGTGTTTCAGGTTGTCTTGGATGGGCAAATCCAAGCGTTGCTCTGGCCGCCGCTACTAACCGCGCCCAATCTGCCAAGTTTTTCAACCCGGAAACGACTCTACTGCTGGTAAACGGGGAGACAGAACATTCAGCTTTTCTGCAGGGTGCCTGGATTGCTGGTGGTGCCAATATGGAAGTACATGACATCAACATAGAACGGGATTTTCTGCTGCTGTTGCAGCGCCGCATTAAGGAAATGTCGACAGAAGGGTGTGTTATCACTGGTTTGGTGGATGATGCCAGTGGCACACTTATTATTGATCTGGCTCGTTCCACAGGCGCTTGTATGCGCTGGCTGGGACAGCATACGGTGGAGCCAGAACAATCCCGCCATCTGTTGTACAGCAGCAGGGTTGCTGGTGATCAAGGTGGATTGTTCGGGCATCAGCTTGCTTTACGTGGCTTCAGCTGTATCCATGGAAGCCATCGAAAGAGAGAAGAACAAGTATTAGAACCCATTTTGTACACACGTGAAGGGGTTCGGGAAGATGCTCAGTGGAGCACAGATCTTGGATTTGCGCTGACTGGTGATGATCTGGTTGATTTTTCGGAGGCTCCACAGATTAACAGCGGGTCGGTAGCGCCGCTGAATGGACACTTCGTTTCCTTTGCCTTTAAGATTCAAGGAGTTTCAATATGAATGAGCAAAACCATGATGTGTTGCCTCGTGGTGTTTCCCAGCAGGAATTTCAGAAAGCTATTGAAGCATTCCAAAAATTGTTGGGTGATAAAAATGTATTGACCAGACCAGAACAGCTCATTGCCTACACAAAAATCATGATGCCGGTAGATGATGCCGAGCATGCGCCATCAGCTACTTTGGTCGCAACGACTGTGAAACAAGTTCAAGAGGTTGTCAAAATCTGCAACACATACAAGATCCCAATCTGGACCATTTCTACTGGTCGCAATTTCGGTTATGGCTCTGCTGCACCACACCATCGTGGCCAGGTGATACTTGATCTCAAAAAAATGAATAAAATCATTCATGTTGATCCAGAACTATGCACTGCGCTGGTCGAGCCTGGGGTGACCTATGGGCAGTTATATGACTACCTTCAGGAAAATAATTTGCCTCTGATGTTGTCATTTTCCGCACCATCGGCGATTGCCGGGCCAGTTGGCAATACCATGGATCGTGGTGTCGGCTATACGCCGTACGGTGAGCATTTTATGATGCAGTGTGGTATGGAATTGGTATTAGCTAACGGTGAAGTACTGAGAACTGGTATGGGGGGTGTCAAGGGGGATAACAGCTGGCAGGTATTCAAGTGGGGCTACGGCCCGACTCTGGATGGCATGTTTACCCAAGCCAATTATGGCATTTGTACCAAGATGGGCTTCTGGCTGATGCCTAGGCCCCCAGTAATCAAGCCATTCGAGATCAGGTACGAACATGAATCCGATATTGCTGATATTGTTGAACTACTGCGTCCATTGCGGATTACCCAGGTCATTCCAAACTCGGTGGTAATTGCTAATGTTTTGTGGGAGGCGGGAAGTGCCAACGTACGTCGCTCCGAATACATGACCGGGCGTGGAGCGACACCGGATTCAGTACTCAAGCAGATTCAGCATGATAAAAATCTGGGTGCCTGGAACGTTTATGCCGCATTGTACGGCACTCAGGAACAGGTTGACGTTAACTGGAAGATCGTCACCGAAACAATTAAAAAATCAGGTAAGGGCACGATCATTACTCAGGAGGAAGCAGGCGATACTCAGCCGTTCAAGTATCGTGCCGAGCTGATGTCCGGTGTGCCTAATCTGCAGGAATTCGGATTGTACAACTGGCGTGGAGGTGGCGGCTCCATGTGGTTTGCACCGGTTAGCCAGGCCCGTGGCAATGAATGTGACAAACAGAAGACGCTGGCCAAAAAAATCCTCAACAAACACGGTTTGGATTACGTGGGTGAATTCATTGTCGGTTGGCGCGATATGCATCATGTCATCGATGTGCTGTACGATCGCACCAGTAGGGAAGAAACCGAATCTGCTTATCGGTGTTTTCATGAACTGATCAATGAATTCGAAAAAGAGGGATATGCCGTCTACCGCGTCAATACTGCCTTTATGGAGCGTGTCGCACAAAGCTATGGTCCAGTAAAGCGTCGGGTCGAACACGCAATTAAACGAGCGCTCGATCCAAATAATATCTTGGCGCCGGGTAAATCTGGAATCGATCTCGATACTTTCGAAGAATGATGATTGCTGCCGCGCGGATTGCAATCTACGAAACAGGTGAAGCTGTTTTTTTGATCAGAGTGAACAGTAGTCGTATGAAAGAGATACGCAGGTTGTTTCTATTGTATATGCAGGCGGTAAGTATTGAGAAGGATATGGATTACGTAAGGTTTCTTACAGGTATTTGATTCCACATCATGTCAAGATAAAATTGGAGTATGACCAAGGCCACATTTTCGTTTATTTGTCTGGTTCTATCGATATTTTCCTACTGTTATCTGCGAGTATTCTGAACGATTTTGTGGCACTTTCTTCCGCCATGCTGGTAATCATCCATGGCATTTGGGGTGGCAAGCGGAAGGAGATACGTCAAGCGTGTTGTTTGCGAGCCCGCAGATAATCGATTGCTGCTTGCCTTGAGCCCTTGAAGCAGGGATTGACCTGGCGGCGTTGTAGTGAGCCGAGATACAGCGGGTCATAGTAATATCTCACCAGTTTTTCAATCCAGGTCTTGTTTGATTGAATTTCATTTCTGTTTACAAAGCTGGATCGGGCGTTTTCCAGATCCTGTGATACTTCCTGAAACCTAACTCCTCCCAGTTTTTTGCTGATTGCCTGCAAGGCACTTGCGTATTTGTCGAATAATAACAGCGCTTGTTGGCACAGTATTTCCTGAATTTCCGTAGCAGAAGACAATGGTTGTGTGTTGCGCCGAGCCTGCTGTGCTTGGCCGATAGGGGTAGCAACAATGTAATCTCCGAATATGTTATCTACCCTGGTATTCAATGGTTCATCCACCCAGATGATTTCAGAGCTGCGCATGTGTTCAAAGAAGCTGGCTGGTAAATATACCCTGCCGGTATGTCGGCTTTCGTCTTCCACAACGACTGGATCAAACAGATAGTTCTGTTTCAGTTTGAGCAAATTGACAGCCAACTGATTCTCAAAATCGATTTGTGTGGGCTGGGGGAGAGACATTCCTCCAAAAGCCGAGCCACGATGCCGGGCAAGGGCTTCGATGTCAAGTACCGGGTAACTGTTTCTGATCTCCTGGATTAGCTGGGTTTTGCCACTGCCCGTTGGTCCGGTAATGACCAGTAGCGTGTGGTTTTCACTGAACCGGTCAATTGTGTTGATCAAAAATTGGCGTGCCTGCTTATAACCACCGATGATCAATGGCCTGTCGACACCAGCATCTTTCAACCATTGCTGCGTGATCTGCGAGCGCTTTCCTCCTCGAAAGCAATACAGCACGGCTCGGGGATGTTGCCGGATAAAATCAAGCCATTGCTGCAGACGATCCTGTTTTGCCTGACCCGAAATCATCTCATGGCCAAGCATGACTGCTGCCTCGGAACCTTGCTGTTTGTAAGTAGTGCCGACCAGTGCACGTTCTTCGTTGTTGAGGATGGGCAGATTGACTGAGCCGGGCAGGGATCCCAGTATGAATTCAAGCGGTGCACGTACGTCAATCAGTGGCGTATCCGCTGTGAATAAAGCTGTTAGCTCATCGCTATCAATGTTTGGATTATTCAAATTGCACCGCTTTATCTTGACGAGGATGAACGGTTCCCACTATTGCTGCTGGCTTGAAGTATGTGCGCAGTGCCTGCAGCACGAGCTGGCTGGCTTCGGGCACCACGCTTAATAATAAACCACCACTGGTTTGCGGATCGTGAATTAGCAGTTTGTACAGCGCATCCAGTTTTGCATCGTCGATATGTGGCGTGGTGTACTCTGCATTGGTCCGGTGTGCTTTGGTCAGAAAACTATTTTTCAGACAGTAGAAAGCTTTGTCAAACCTGGGAAGATTACCAGTTGCAATGCTCAGGGTAACGTTGCTGGCGTTTGCTAGTTGCATGGCGTGGCCGGAAAAGCCGAAGCCGGTGATGTCGGTAGCGGCATGGATAGCTGCCAGCAAATCCGGTGATAGATAGTCGATGACGTTATTGATGGCCGCCATGCTTTCTAGCGCGTCCATGATGTCCTTCTCCTGCAATTGTTGCCGTTTTATTCCGGCTGTCAGGGTGCCTGTTCCCAGCGCCTTGGTCAAAACCAAATGATCTCCCGATTGTGCGTTGGCATTGGTCCATACCTGCTGCGGATTGACTAACCCGGTGACCGATAGGCCAAACTTCAAGGTGTCATCATCAATTGAATGGCCGCCGACAAAATTGGCACCTGCTTCAGCGATCTTATCGCTGGCACCTTGCAGGACATCAACGATGATGTGTTCGGATAAGGTGGCCAGCGGAAATGCCAGAATACCCATGGCGGTAACGGGCCTGCCACCCATGGCATACACATCGCTGATAGCATTGGCGGCAGCAATTTCACCAAACAGTCTTGGAGTATCAACAATCGGCGTGAAGAAATCCAGTGTTTGCACCAGAGCAGTTTGTTCATTGATTTTGTAGATGGCGGCATCGTCAAAATAGCGGCCATCCACCATCAACGCAGAGTGTGCAGCTGGAAATCTGACTTGCTGCAAAATCCGGTGTAATGTTGTGGCGGCAACCTTGGCGGCACACCCGCCTTTTTGTACCGTTTGTGTCAGTGCGATTTTTTCTGGATGCATAAATATTCAAAATAAAAAGTGTTCTGCTGTAACGAGTATCCAGTGAAATACTGGTTAGTGCCGAATTAAACGGGTTTTCAGGTTGTCAGCACAGCGATCTTCTGTCGCCAGTTTGAGGCAGTAGTATAATAATGTTATGGTTGTTAAGTTAGCCTGTCTTGATATTTTAGAGGACAGTAATATCTCTGCTTCAAAGACACTGTTTTTCCTCAGTTGATTAATAATTTTCCATGCCGCTTCTGACACTCGATAACGCCTGTTTAGCCTTTGGTCACCATGCTTTGCTCAATCAAGCCGTGTTGCAACTTGATCCGGGTGAACGGGTTGGATTGATCGGGCGCAACGGCACCGGTAAATCCAGTCTGTTGCGTGCGCTGGTAGGTGAGATCAAACTGGATGACGGGCAACTGTGGATGGCGCCTGGTGTAAACGTTGCTTATATCCCGCAGGAGCCGGTGCTAGATGAGAATGAATCAGTATTTGCAGAGGTTGCCCGAGGGCTTGGTACACTGGCACAGACCTTGCTAGATTATCATCAGGTATCTCATGCGCTGGGGGAGGAGGGAGCAGATACCGAGAAGCTGCTTGATCGTATGCAGCAGTTGCAGAGCGTGCTTGAATCCCAAAATGGCTGGAGTCTTCATCATAAGGTGGAAACGGCGATCAACCGACTTGATCTGCAGGAAGATACGATTGTAGGAACGTTATCGGGAGGAGGACGCAAGCGGGTGGCACTGGCGCGGGCGCTGGTTGTGTCACCGGATGTGCTGCTGCTGGATGAGCCAACTAACCACCTGGATTTTTCGTCGATAGAATGGCTTGAGGAAATGCTGCAGGGGTTTTCCGGCAGCGTGATATTCATTACTCATGACCGACGTTTTCTGGATAACGTAGCGACCCGCATCATTGAGCTGGATCGTGGGGAGCTGAAAAGTTTTCCCGGTAATTTTTCGGCATATCAGCAAAAGAAAGCTGAGCTGCTGGAAATCGAAGCGGTTCATAACCGGAAATTCGATAAGGCGCTGGATCAGGAGGAAATCTGGATACGTAAGGGAGTTCAAGCCAGACGGACGCGTAATGAAGGCCGAGTTAGAAGACTGGAAGCGCTGAGGTTGGAGCGTGCGGCCCGGCGGGACCGGATTGGGAATGTCAGTTTCCGGGTGG
Source organism: Nitrosomonas sp. GH22 (assembly GCF_009833115.1). Classification (NCBI taxonomy): domain Bacteria; kingdom Pseudomonadati; phylum Pseudomonadota; class Betaproteobacteria; order Nitrosomonadales; family Nitrosomonadaceae; genus Nitrosomonas; species Nitrosomonas sp. GH22. The sequence continues at coordinate 200,857 of NZ_QRCA01000013.1, read as the reverse complement.
ATGCAGGGCAGCATTCCGGGCAGCTGGTCGCGGAACTGGAACATGTGACCAAGCGCTACGGAGATAAAATGATTATTCGAGATTTCTCTTGTCGTATCATGCGGGGTGATCGTGTCGGGTTGCTTGGCCCTAATGGTTCCGGTAAGTCCACTTTGCTGAAACTAATACTAGGTGAGTTGCAACCAGATTCTGGGACGATACGACTGGGCACCAAGTTATCCATAGCCTATTTTGACCAACTGCGGGAGCAATTGGATGAAGATAAAACTTTGGTTGATTCCATCAGCCAGGGTTCAGAGTTTGTTGAAATTGATGGTGCGCGCAGGCATGTCATCAGTTACCTGGAGGATTTCCTGTTCCCACCGCAGCGTGCCCGCTCGCCCGTAAAATCTTTGTCTGGCGGTGAACGTAACCGGTTGTTGCTTGCTCGCTTATTTACACGCCCGGCTAATGTGCTGGTTCTGGATGAGCCGACCAATGATCTCGATATTGAGACACTTGAATTGCTGGAGGCCTTGTTGCAGGAATATAGCGGTACGCTTTTTCTGGTGAGCCACGATCGTGCCTTTATTGATAATGTGGTGACCCAGGCCATTGTGTTTGAAGGAGATGGGTATCTGCGTGAATATGCAGGCGGCTATCAGGAATGGTTGCAATCCAAATCAAATGTAAAAACGCCACAGCAGGAAAGTAGTGACTCTCTCAGATCGATAATCAAATCGCCCCAGGTGGTCAAAAAAGATAAATCACCTGGCCCTGCCGGATTAAGTTATCAGGAAACTAAAGAGCTGGAAGCATTGCCGGAGAAAATCGATATCCTTGAAAAAGAACAAATAATAGTTGGCCAGAAATTGAGTACCCCTGTTATTTATAAAAACAACCCTTATGATGCAATGGTATTGCAGGCGCGTGCGGCCGAGCTGGAAAAAGAGCTTGCGGCATACTATTCCCGCTGGGAGATGCTGGAAAACAAGCAGATCGTTGTGGAAACAATTTGTAAAAAGAAAGGGTAAAAAGTGCTGAAGAAATAATTTCCTTATACACAACAGGGACATAGCTACAACCTTCATTGACTAAACAACACCCATCGTTTAAAGTTCGCTTTTTTGAGAGGAGGATGCAAAAGTGAAAAAGGCAGCTGCCGTTAAACTACTTATCGCTTCTGGCATGATTCTGTCGTTTTCCGGCGTGGCAGATGCAGCTGGAAACACTGATTCAGTTAAGAGCAAGATCGCCATGTGCCAGGGCTGCCATGGTATTGAAGGATATCGCACCGCATATCCGTTTGTTTATCATGTACCGAAACTGGGCGGACAACACCTGCCTTACCTGGTTAAGGCGCTGAAAGATTACAGATCTGGAGAGCGTAACCACCCGACAATGGTTGGTATTGCAGGAACTCTTTCCGATGAGGATATTGATGCCTTGGCTGCTTATTACGCTGGCAATTGATCATTCTTCTTAATCCAAGGGATATAAATAACATGAAAAGCTATTTGGTGGCCGCTGTTAGCGGAGTAATATTTCTTCTGTCGGGGCAGCTGATCGCAGCAGATATTGATGCTGGCAAAAAGAAGGCTGAGGAAGTTTGTGCATCCTGTCATGGTGTGGATGGTAACAGTCCGGTGCCGATGTTCCCGAAAATTGGTGGCCAACCTAGAACCTATATCGTAAAAGCATTGAAAGATTATAAATCAGGCGCACGTAAAGACCCGGTGATGGCCGGAATGGCGGCTGCCCTGAGTGCAGATGATATCGAAAATCTGGCATTTTATTATTCCAGTCAATCAGGCCTGCAAGTTAAGAGATAGTACACCTCCGTATACCCCGTATACGGAGGCTGTGAGCGGAATGCATCCGATACCCCGAGGTGCATTTCGTTTTTTATTTGTTTCCGATCTGCTTATCCATGCATTCCAGATAAATACTGGCATCAGGGGATGATTGATTGCGCTGTGACTGCCAGAGCATTTCTGCAAGACAATCCATCGTGTGATGCATCGCCTCATGCTCGTCCCCTTGTAGCTTGATTTTCAATTGCTCGAAGCGCTGAAGGATACCGGTTGGCTGATTGATGGTAAGTTGCTCCCGGATGGCGATGTGCATACTCATATGTAGAAAGGGATTTATTTTGCCCTGCTCAGGTGGATAATCCTTGTCAAGATACCGTTCGGTATCCTGTAGTATGGAATGATATTCCGGGTGCTGTAGGATAACTTCCACTGCTATGGTTTCCATGCCGGATAGTGGTTCTCTTTGCTGGTATTTGTGCCACGTATCAAAGAATAGCTGCCGTGCCTGGTTTCTTGTTGGATTGAACATTACCGTAAATCCTGCAAAAATTCTGATAAGTGATGGTGGATTTGTCTTGATACCTGGTTATTCAACATAATAAAGCTGGCGAAGCTTTAATGACTGAGGTAATCGCCCCGGGGAAGGGCTGTTATTGTTCGGGATAAAATAACATGAAATATTGATAGCTCGTGAATTTTCTGACTTTATTGATCGAGCTACAATACAGCGTCCCTGCTTCCTGATAACGCAGTTATTCGTGGCAGATTTTTCTTTACGAATTTCTTGTGAGGTTGTATTTTGGCTAGACGCTATTGAGATTTACTTGGAGCTGAGATAACAGATAGCAGGTAAATGACTGACGAGAAGCTGTAGTCGGTTTTGTTGCAGCGCAAAGTAATACGCTTGAATACACCAAACCTTGCTCCAGTCCTGCAAGCGCTTGAAGAGATTGTGTTCCATTTGCCAAATGCGGCTGGTAAGTCGCGCCAGAGGCTGCCACAGTGCGTTATCCAGAAACAAGCTTCTACAAATTGACGATTGCTCGTGCCGCTGCGTCCTGGATCGTCTGCCTTGCCCAAATAATAGGATTCCATCCTTTGCCTACCTACTGTGTCTCTATTCATGCGTGAATTGAATCTCAGTAATCTATTGGAAATATATAGAAGAAGATACACAGAATTTAGCCCGATGGACAAATTCAGGATGAGACACAATCCGTATACATCAGGCACAGACTCTGACCTCGACGGTTATCTGGCGAGGATTGGAATCCAGTAGTTTTTGCATCTGCAAGTGCAGAAGGTATTAATCCTGAATTGGGGTATTTGAGGCCGATATTTATGTCGACGGGATCGATTGCTTTGATGTGTGCTTTAGATGTAACTCGTGATAACCTATTGGAAACATTGGTGTAAAATAAATTTCTGTTTTTATGGACTGTAATCCTTGCTATAATACAAATGTGTTTTGAAGGTGGGCTGGTTGGCCCATTTTTTATTTGTGGTGAGGCTATGTCATTGTTTGAGCTGCTCGAACCAACGATTGCTGGTATGGGGTATGAGCTTGTTGATATTGAACAATCTGCTCCAGGCAGATTGTTGCGGGTGTTTGTGGATAAAAAGGATGGGGCGATAACGCTTGCTGATTGCGTTGCTGTCAGCAATCATTTAGGTCAGCTGCTGGCTGTAGAAAATATTGATTACAACCGGCTTGAGGTTTCATCACCGGGCTTGGATAGGCCTTTGAAGAAAAGAGCTGATTTTGTCCGTTTTGTGGGGGAATCTATCCGGATTAGGTTGCGAATTGCTTTACAAGGGCAAAGAAATTTTGTGGGGACACTGACCGAAGTGGGGGATGATGCCCTGATGTTGAATGTTGACGGAAAGTTGTTGCAGTTTGAATTGAAAAATCTGGAAAAGGCCCGGCTGATTCCAAAATTGTAATTCGGGTAAATCTGTCGATGGATGTAAGGTTGAAAAATAGGGCTGGAGGAATATGAGCCGCGAGATTTTACTGTTGGTCAATGCTTTGGCGCATGAGAAGAATGTGGATAAAAACATTGTTTTTACCGCACTCGAAATGGCTCTGGCTTCTGCTGCCAAGAAGCATGCCCGGGATGATATTGATGTACGTGTCTCTATCGACCGAGATACGGGTGAATTTCAATGCTTTCGCAGATGGTTGATTGTTGCCGATGATGTAGTGGAGCATCCTGAACGGCAAATTGCACTGGTTGAGGCTGTAAAGCAGAATCCGCAATCCGTTCCGGGTGAATATACGGAAGAGCTAATGGAGGATGTTACATTTGACCGGATCGGGGCACAGGCCGCGAAGCAGGTTATCTTTCAGAAAATACGAGATGCCGAACGCGAACAGAATTTGAATGATTTTCTTGAGCGCGGGGAGTATCTAGTAAGTGGTGTGATCAAGCGTATGGATCGCGGGAATGCGATCATTGAATTCGGCAAGATCGAAGCAGTTTTGCCGCGTGATCAAATGATCTCGCATGAGAATCTGAGAATGGGGGATCGCGTTCGCGCTTATCTGCTCAAAATTGATCGTGCTGTCAGAGGACCACAACTGGTGTTATCCAGAACTTCAGCAGATTTTCTGGTCAAATTGTTCGAACTTGAGGTGCCGGAGATAGAGGAGGGTATTCTGGAAATCAGGGCGGCAGCTAGAGATCCGGGTTCCAGGGCAAAAATCGCGGTTAAATCAAATGATGCGCGTGTTGACCCAATTGGTACTTGTGTTGGCATGCGTGGTTCTAGGGTACAGGCGGTTACCGGTGAGCTGGCGGGTGAGCGGGTGGATATTATTCAATGGTCAGATGATCAGGCTACATTTGTCGTGAATGCGCTGGCGCCTGCTGTGATTAGCAGTATAGTAATGGATGAAGATAAGCATAGTATGGATGTTGTAGTGGATGAGGAAAATCTGGCTCAGGCTATCGGGCGAGGCGGGCAGAATGTTCGGCTGGCATCAGAGTTGACGGGCTGGCAGCTCAATATCATGACAGTGGAAGAATCTCACGAAAAGAGTGAGGAGGAAGCTGCTTCCATCTGTGAATTATTTATGGAAAAGCTTGATGTGGATGAAGAGGTCGGGCGTATCCTGGTAGATGAGGGTTTTTCTACACTGGAAGAAATTGCGTATATTCCAATTGAAGAAATGCTGGAAATCCAGGAATTTGATCATGAGACAATTGAAGAGTTACGTAATCGTGCCCGCAATGTTTTGTTGACGGCTGCGATTGTAACAGAAGAAAAAATCGGACATGCGTCTGAAGCATTACTTGCGTTGGAAGGAATGGATATTGATCTTGTGCGTGAGTTGGCTGCTAAAGGGATCAGCACTCAGGAAGAGCTTGCTGATCTGGCGGCGGATGATCTGGTCGAGTTGACGGGTGTGGATCTTGATCGGGCAAGCAAAATTATTATTAAGGCACGCGAACCCTGGTTTACTTGAATTTCGATATAAAGCGGACAAATCCCGTATCTGTTTCCGGAGCGGGATATGAGTTGGTTAAGGAAATATTGATTTTGTTTTTTATGATTTTTGTTGGATTTGGGGTAAAGGGTTGCTGATGACTCAAATGACTGTAGAGCAATTTGCACATGATCTGGGTATGCTGCCCAATTTGTTGCTGGAACAACTTCAAGCTGCCGGAGTTGCTAAACGTTCCGCAGCAGATTTTGTGACAGAGCAGGATAAGACGCAGCTTCTTGATTATCTGCGCAAATCACATGGTAGTAGTGGATCAAGAACCAAGATCACTCTGGCGCGTAGGCAAACAACAGAGATAAGGCAATCAGATAGTGCGGGAAGACCTAGAACTATCGAGGTCAAGGTCAGAAAAAAACGGGTGTTGACTACCAAACAGGATGAATCTGATGCGGCTGGCAAAAGAGCAGCTGAAGATGTCTCTCTGAGAACAGCTGAAGCACCGGAAGCGCCGGAAGCTGTTCCGGTAAAATCTGTACTTGATGCTGAACAAATCGCTTTGCGTGCTGAAGAAGCCAGAAAAAGATCGGAATTAATGGCGCGCCAGGCTGCGGAACTGAAAGAGAAACAGGAAAAACGAAGACAGCAAGTAACAGCTCAGACTGAGGTGAAAAAAGAATCCACCCAGGTTCAAGAGCCTGGGTCGGAAACGGCGGCTGTGTCAGGATCTGTAGCTGCAACTCAACCAGAATCTACTGAAACAGCTGCTGTAACTCCCTCTGCTACGATTACAGTAACTACTCAAACGACTCCGGCGGCCAAGGAACGTGCTCCGCAGAAGCCAGCTGTAAAACCGGAAGAAAAGGGCGAGAAGAAAAAGAAACAGGCCAGACAGCAGGAAGCATGGAAGGATGAGCCAGTTAAGCGTCGTGAATCAAAAGCACGTGGAGATGTATCTGGTGGGCAGGAATGGCGCATGCGCAAAGATAAACACGGCAGGAGCAGGTCGGATGAGTCGCAATCCCAGCATGCATTTTCAGCGCCAACTGAGCCGGTTGTGCATGAGGTATTGATCCCTGAAACGATTTCGGTTGCTGTACTGGCACAAAAAATGGCGGTCAAGGCAGCCGAAGTTATCAAGGTATTGATGAAAATGGGCAACATGGTGACAATCAATCAAATGCTGGATCAGGATACAGCTATGATTGTTGTTGAAGAGATGGGGCATGTAGCCAAGATCGCTGCACCGGATAACCCGGAAGCCTTCTTGGAAGAAGTTGATTTATCTCCTGACGAAGCCAGGATGGAGTCGCGTGCCCCGGTAGTGACGGTGATGGGACACGTTGATCATGGCAAAACCTCATTGCTGGACTATATTCGCAGAACGCGTGTTGCGGGTGGAGAGGCCGGCGGTATTACGCAACATATCGGGGCCTATCACGTCAAAACCTCGCGTGGCGTAGTTACCTTTCTGGATACCCCAGGGCATGAGGCGTTTACGGCCATGCGTGCCCGTGGTGCCAAAATTACCGATATAGTCATATTGGTAGTGGCAGCTGATGATGGTGTGATGCCGCAGACGATTGAGGCAGTTCATCACGCCAAGGCAGCAAGTATACCCATTGTTGTGGCTGTTAATAAAATGGACAAGCCAGAAGCCAATCTTGAACGTATTAAACAAGAGCTCGTCAATCATGGCGTTGTGCCTGAAGATTGGGGAGGGGATGCCATGTTTATTGGTGTTTCAGCAAAAACTGGTCAGGGAATTGATGAGTTGCTGGAAGCTGTTTTATTGCAGGCAGAGGTGCTGGAGCTGAAGGCTGTGCGGGATGCGCCGGCGAAAGGAGTGATTATTGAATCACGTTTGGACAAGGGCCGTGGCCCGGTTGCAACAGTTCTGGTACAGTCCGGAACTTTGAGACGAGGTGACGTTGTCCTTACTGGAGCTGTATTCGGTAAGATCAGAGCAATGCTGGATGAGCGAGGCAAATCCGTCAGTGAAGCGGGCACCTCGATTCCTGTTGAGATTCAGGGATTGTCTGAAGTTGCTGCGGCGGGTGAAGTGTTTATAGCACTTAGTGATGAACGCAAAGCCAGGGAAATTGCTCTTTTCCGCCAAGGTAAATTCCGCGATGTCCGACTGGACAAACTTCATGTGGCAAAAATGGAAGATGTATTCGGCCATCAGGAGGACATCAGTACACTTAATCTGATTATTAAGGCCGATGTGCAGGGATCATGCGAGGCACTGGCTTACGCATTGAAGAAGCTGGAAACCGATGAGGTGAAGATCAATATCGTGCATAGCGGGGTCGGAGCAATTATTGAATCTGATATTAATCTGGCTCTTGCGTCCAAAGCAGTTGTCATCGGGTTCAACTGTCGTGCTGACCTGGGGGCACGCAAGCTGATTGCTTCAACCGGGGTGGATGTGCGCTATTACAACATCATCTATGAAGCAGTTGATGAAGTTAAAAAGGCCTTGTCGGGAATGATGACGCCAGATCGCAAGGAAAAAATCCTGGGTTTGGTCGATATTCGCGAGATTTACCGGATATCCAAAGTTGGTGTCGTGGCTGGTTGTTATGTGCTTGAAGGATTAATTCGACGCGATGCGCCGGTAAGAGTACTGCGTGACGGTGTTGTTATACATAGTGGCAGTCTGGATTCTCTGAAGCGATTCAAGGATGATGTCAAGGAAGTTAAATCTGGTTTCGAATGCGGACTTTCATTGAAGAACTTTAATGACATTCAACAGGGTGATCAGATTGAAGTGTATGAGATCGTTGAAACCGCCCGTGTATTGTGATGCTGTACATCAGGCGCGATGAATAACTCGCCTGATTGAAGAGGAGGTAATCATGCCGAAGGATTTTTCCCGTACCTTACGAGTGGCTGACCAGGTTCAGCGTGAATTGGCTTCGTTGATCCAGAATGAAATAATGGATCCGCGAATCGGGATGATAACGTTAACCGGGGTGGAGGTGACGCGGGATTATACTTATGCCAAGGTTTTCTATACTACGCTGGGAGGTAATGAAAATGCTCAGCTTGCGGAGGAAGGATTGAAGCGGGCCGCAGGATTTCTGCGCAGTCAGCTGGCTGGTAAAATCAGGTTGAGAATTATTCCGAAGTTACAATTTGTTTATGATGAATCTATCGAGCGCGGAATAAAACTCTCCAGATTGATCGATGAGGCTGTAGGTAAAACCTGATCCTGATTGGTGATATCTACAGAATTGGCGTTTTATGCGATATGGCGATATAACCTAGAATTACATTTAGCTAGCTAAAATTTTTTGGTCAAACTCTTATCATCAGCAAGATCTGTTCAGCTTAAATCAGTTAACTGTAATGGGGTTTTGTTACTCAACAAGCCTGTTGGCATCTCATCTAACCGGGCTCTTCAAATCAGTAAGCGTTTGTTGTCAGCAACAAAGGCCGGTCATACTGGCACGTTGGATCCGATGGCACAAGGCTTGCTGCCAATTTGTCTTGGTGAAGCCACCAAGTTTTCTTCAGCTTTGCTGAGCGCGGATAAAACCTACAAAGCCTCTCTTCAGCTTGGTTATATCAGTAGTACAGGGGATGCTGAGGGTGAAATCAGGCGGGTAGCTAAATCTGATGCGTGTCCACCTGATTCTCGGCAAGTAACTGCAATCCTGCAAACCTTTCTTGGCCGATCAAATCAGATTCCGCCCATGTTCAGCGCGCTGAAGCTGTATGGCAAACCACTTTATCGATATGCACGAGAGGGAATTACAATTGAGCGCAAGGTGCGTGAAATTGTAATTCACAGTATATCTCTCAATGCTTTGTCGGGTTTTGAGATGATGATTGCGGTCCGTTGTAGTTCAGGCACCTATATTCGTACACTGGCAGAAGATATTGGAAAGGCGCTTGGCTATGGCGGCGCTTATCTCACCGCGCTTTCCCGTACTGGTGTCGGCCATTTCGATTTATCGCAAGCTTGCAATCTGGATCAGCTCGAATCCGAGCAGCCTTCTGACCGCTTGAAATTTTTGTATCCAATTGATAGCCTTTTAAGCGACATTCCTTCTATGGTGTTTGATGACGATGAAGTGGTGCGTTTGCAGCAAGGGCAGAAAATCAGGAAGGACAGATCGCACCCCCTGTTCCTGGCCAGTCCCAAATTGAAGCTATACGATAGGGAGAATATTTTTCTTGGTCTCGGAGAGTGGGTTGATTCCGAGGTCATCGCACCCAGAAGAATGGTTGTGTTGGCCGCTGTTACAGCAGCAGGCGGGTTAGCTGATTCAATAGGCTAGAAAAAAGAGCAGAATGATTTTTATATATCCAAGCACTGGCAGCACCACTAAGAAATCAGCAATACGCTATAATCTCCAACTTTTATGATTGCGGCTCAATTATTATTTAGATGTTGACGGCCAGGAACCTGGAGTGTATACGAGGGGAGCATAAACTCTTCAGTAACATTTTCTTCTCAGTAAATCCCGGTGAGCTGATGTTTGTTGGCGGACCTAACGGTAGCGGTAAAACCAGCTTGCTAAGATTGTTGTGTGGATTATCGTCACCTGATAGTGGTGAGATTCTCTGGAATGGAATGGATATTCGGGATCTGGACGGAGATTATCGTGGCATGATGACCTATCTAGGGCATCTGGGTGGTATCAAGGATGATCTGACTGCTCTCGAGAATTTACGGATATCCTGTGCATTGGCTGATTGTGAGATTGATGAAAATCAAGCAGCAGATGCGTTAGGGCAGATTGGGCTGGCGGGGCGTGAGATGCTGCCGGCCAAAGTATTATCACAAGGACAACGCAGACGGGTGGCTTTGGCGCGTCTGCTGGTGGTGCAGACTAGGTTGTGGATATTGGATGAGCCTTTGACCGCGCTGGATACTGCAGCGGTGAAGCTGATTAAAGAGATACTGGAGCATAATCTATCGAAAGGAGGCATGGTCATTATGACCACTCATCAGGAAATTGTCATGACTGCTGCAGCTGTTCATCATTTGACTTTATCCTGATTCGATATGATCTGGTGGATAGTTAAACGGGATTTATTGCTGGCAATGCGCCGACGCTCTGATGTGTTGACAACGCTATTTTTTTTCATAATAGTTGTCAGCTTGTTTCCATTGGGTGTGGGGCCTGAACCCAGCATACTGCGGACAATGGCCTCGGGTGTGGTCTGGGTGGCAGCTTTGCTGGCTTCGATGTTATCACTTGGACGTATGTTCTCCAGTGATTATGCAGATGGCACCTTGGAGCAAATGCTGCTTTCCCCTGTTTCCCTGGCGACGCTGGTCACCGGGAAAGCAATATCACACTGGTTGGTAACAGGGGTTCCTCTGGTATTGATGGCCCCGGTATTGGGGATTCAGTATGACTTAGCCGGAGATGCATTGCTTGTGCTGACGCTTTCATTGCTGCTGGGAACTCCTGTACTAAGTTTGATCGGTGCAATCGGTGCTGCGTTAACACTGGGATTAAGAGGAGGGGGGGTATTAGTGTCGATACTGGTTTTGCCGCTCTACATTCCGGTATTAATTTTTGGTACAGGCGCGGTTGAAGCGAGTAGCGCCGGGATGGAGTTTGGGGCCCATTTTTCGATACTGGGTGCATTTTTGCTGGTTTCTATCGTTTTTTCACCTTGGGCAACAGCTGCCTCTCTCCGGATATCCATGAGCTGATAGAAAGGATGTGCCCAGAAATAATAGTGATGTTGCGTTTGTTGGTATGGTAGTAGAGCGTAATTTTATCTACTGGATCAATTCAGAGAGAATATTCAGAACATGACAATCAATTGGTTTAAATATGCCTCTCCCGCAAGTTTTTACTTTCTGGCGGGCCGGATGCTTCCCTATTTTACGGCTTTAGCGATTACTTTACTGATCGTGGGCTTGTATATTGGTTTTTTTGTAGCTCCGACAGATTTTCAACAGGGTGAGGCCTACCGAATTATTTTTATCCATGTCCCGGCTGCCTGGATGTCAATGTTTCTGTATGTGGTTATGGCATTCTGGGCCGGAGTGGGGCTGGCATTTAACACTCGACTTTCATCTATGGTGGCCAGTGCCATAGCGCCGACAGGTGCTATGTTTGCTTTCCTTGCTTTGTGGACAGGAGCATGGTGGGGGAAACCAATGTGGGGAACATGGTGGGTCTGGGATGCTCGCCTAACATCAGAGTTAATACTGTTCTTTTTGTATATCGGCTTTATGTCGCTGCAGGCAGCTATTGATGATCCAAAGCGTGCGGATAAGGCTGGAGCGGTCATTGCTCTGGTGGGTGTTGTCAATGTCCCGATTATTTATTTCTCGGTGCAGTGGTGGAATACCCTCCATCAGGGTGCTTCCGTTAGCCTGGTTCAATCTCCCAAGATGGCAACTGCCATGTTATCCGGCATGCTGATCATGACCTTGGCAGCATGGATGTATTCAATTGTAATAATTCTTATCCGTACTCGTCTCATTATTCTGGAGCGTGAGCGCCACACGGCATGGGTATCGGAGTTGAAGGAAGGAGTATTAGAATGAAATGGGAGAGCTTGTCTGATTTTTTTGCTATGGGCGGTTATGGCCTTTATGTATGGGGGTCTTATCTTGTTGCAATGATATGCGTAATTGGTGAAGTTGTATTGATTCGTGGTCGCAAACGAACTTTATACAAGCACCTTGGTCAGAGTAGAAGATCAATTTTGCGAGGATAGAAATGAAGCCACGTCATAAAAAAATGGCTGTTATTACATTGAGTGTTAGTGCATTGGCAGTCTCTGTTGTACTGGTACTGAATGCGTTTCAGAGTAATTTGGTTTTTTTCTTTAGCCCCAGTCAGGTAGCTGCAAAAGAAGCGCCTGTTGGAAAAAGCTTCAGAGTGGGTGGACTAGTAGAAGAAGGTTCACTCAAGCGACATGGAGACGGTACAACCATGAAGTTTGCCATAACGGATACTGCAGAGGTGATTCGAGTGGTTTATACAGGGATTCTTCCTGATCTGTTTAAAGAAGGGAAGGGTGTCGTAGCACAGGGGAAAATGGCAGATGATGGTGTTTTTTATGCTGATGAAGTGCTCGCCAAACACGATGAAAATTACATGCCACCTGAAGCTGCTGCTGCATTGGAACAAGCTGCCAAAGCACAGAAAACCTCTTTTACACAGTGAGTTTTATCCCGTAATTTAAAACAAGGAATAATTTTAAACCATGATTCCGGAACTTGGTAACTTCGCCCTCATACTTGCAATGTTGCTGGCCTTGATTCAGGGAACTTTGCCCCTTATTGGTGCGACACGTGGAATACCTTCGTGGGTAGCCTTGGCGCGCCCAGTCACGCAGGGTCAGTTTGTATTTACTACCATTGCTTTTGGCTGTCTTGCCTATTCATTCTTGAACAATGATTTTTCTGTATTGAATGTGGCGTCTCATTCAAATTCAGATTTACCTTTACATTTTCGTTTTGCTGCCACGTGGGGATCTCACGAAGGTTCTCTATTGCTATGGGTAACCATACTTGCCGGCTGGTCGGTTGCTGTGAGTGTTTTCAGTCGCCAATTACCGGATGACATGGTGGCTCGTGTTTTGGCTGTTTTAGGATTGGTTAGTGCTGGTTTTCTGTTGTTTCTTCTGTTTACTTCTAATCCATTTGATCGATTATTACCTGCCGCAATCGAAGGGAATGATCTGAACCCATTGTTGCAAGATCCTGGAATGGTTATGCATCCACCCATGTTGTATATGGGGTATGTTGGCTTTTCAGTTGCATTTGCATTTGCAATTGCAGCACTGCTTAGTGGGCAGTTGGATGCGGCTTGGGCAAGATGGTCACGTCCCTGGACGATTGTTGCCTGGATTTTCCTGACTATTGGCATCATGTTTGGTAGCTGGTGGGCATATTATGAGCTTGGCTGGGGTGGCTGGTGGTTCTGGGATCCAGTTGAGAATGCATCATTTATGCCTTGGTTGGTGGGTACAGCATTGATTCATTCACTGGCGGTAACTGAGAAACGTGGAAGTTTTAAGAGCTGGACGATATTATTGGCAATCACTGCCTTTTCATTAAGTTTGTTAGGAACCTTCCTGGTACGTTCCGGGGTTCTGACTTCTGTGCATGCTTTTGCGACTGATCCGGCACGTGGGATATTTATCCTGATCTATCTATCGCTGGTAGTAGGATGTTCATTAACACTGTTTGCATGGCGCGCTTCCAAAGTGGGTTTGGGGGGTAACTTTGAGATTGTCTCACGTGAAACTACCTTACTTGCTAATAATGTATTGCTGCTAGTTGCGGCGGGCAGCGTGGTATTAGGCACGCTTTATCCTCTTCTTATTGATGCGCTTAATTTAGGGAAAATTTCTGTTGGCCCTCCCTATTTTGAGGCAGTTTTTGTGCCTTTAATGGCACCAGCCATTTTTCTGATGGGGCTGGGGCCAGTTGCTCGTTGGAAGAAAGCTAGCCTGCCCGCCCTGACGGTGCTGTTGAGATGGGCATTTGTGGTGAGCGTGGTGGCTGCAGGAATTATGCCGTTCATTATGGGTGAATGGAAACCTATGGTCAGTTTTGGGTTGCTACTGGCTTTCTGGGTTGTGACCAGTATATTTGTCGGTATTAGGCACCGACTCCAGAATAGTGGGGAAGGCGGGTTGATCACTAAGTTGGTGAAACAACCAAGGAGCTATTATGGTATGCATTGCGCACACTTCGGTATCGCAGTATTTATCATTGGTGTTACGCTGGTTAACGGCTATGAAACTGAAAAAGATGTGCGTATGGAAGTAGGTAGTACCGTAACACTTAAAGATTACACATTTCAATTTAATGGAACGAAATCGCTTCCTGGCCCTAACTACAATGCATCTCAAGGACAGATTGAGGTGTTCAGAGAGGGCAAGAAAATAAGTGAGCTTTTCCCTGAGAAAAGAACTTACACCGCTTCAGGTATGCCGATGACCGAGGCTGATGTTGATATGGGGTTTCTGCGTGATCTGTATGTGGCACTGGGTGAACCATTGGAGAATGATGCCTGGATAGTACGGGTTTATCACAAACCTTTTGTTAACTGGATCTGGTTTGGTTGCATATTGATGGCTCTGGGAGGAGCTCTATCTGTCAGTGATCGGCGTTACCGCCTTGCTATTAATAAAAAATATCGCCGCAAAGCAGCTGAAACACCTGGTGCTGCAGATATACCTGCCAAAGATATTATGGTGACCAATTCTGTTACTCTTTCGGAGGAAGGTGGTAAAGCATGATGCGTTTCCTGCTGCCTCTCGCGATATTTGTAATATTAGTAATCTTTCTAGGAATTGGTTTGACCTTGAATCCGCGTCAAGTGCCATCTCCATTAATAGATAAACCCGCACCCATTTTTCATCTGCAACAACTCTATGATTCCAGTAAGACGCTTTCGTCTGAGGATAATCTTGGAAAAGTATGGATGTTGAATGTTTGGGCTTCCTGGTGTGTGGCTTGTCGTGATGAGCACCCTGTGCTGGTAGAACTCTCAAAGCTGGGTATTGTTCCAATTTATGGTCTGAATTACAAAGATCAGCGTGATACTGCCATGCAGTGGCTTAGACAATATGGTAACCCTTATGAAACCAGTATCGTTGATGCGGATGGGAAAGTCGGTATTGATTATGGCGTTTATGGCGTGCCAGAAACTTATGTAATCGATAAGCAAGGCATTATCAGGTATAAGCATATTGGCCCGGTAACGGTTGAATCACTGAAAGATAAAATTCTTCCTTTAATCAAGGAACTGAAGAGTTGAGTTGGTAATGATGAAACAACTGATCTGTATGAGAGTGGACTCGTTAAAGCGTTGCTTAATGGTGATTATTCTGTCTCTTATAGCTTTCCAGGGCTATGCAAATGAAGCCCCACCTGTCGCCGATGATCCTGAACTTGAGAGTCGGTTGAATAAGCTGGCAGAGAATCTACGCTGTTTGGTATGTCAGAATGAAACACTAGCTGCATCACATGCTGATTTTGCTAAGGATATGAGGCGTGAAATCAGAGAACAGATGCGAATGAATAAAAGTGATGAGGAAATTGTAGATTTTTTGGTAGCTCGCTACGGAGATTTCATTCTTTTCAACCCTCCCTTTAAATCAATAACATGGTTGTTGTGGCTCGGTCCGTTCACTTTGTTTTTGGGGGGTGGCTCTGCGCTCATTTTTTATTTGAGGCGTCGTCGTATTCGAATAAAGGAAAACGAGGTACCGCTGACAGAAAATCAGCGTTTACAGGCTGAATCTCTTATTAAAGAAATAGACAAGGATCAAAGTATATGACGACGGTATTTTGGGTTATAGTCGGTATATTTATCATGGCAGCATTGCTGTTTGTTATACCTGTATTGCTGAGAAATAAAAAAAACGAGCTTCAAGATCAAGTTGAACGTCAGGTTGCAAATATTACTATTTACCGTGATCAGCTTGCGGAGCTGGATCGTGACCTACTTGACGATGTTCTTTCCAAGGAGCAGCATGAACTCAGCAAGCAGGAATTACAAAAGCGAATGTTGCAGGATTTATCTGAAGATGATGAAGCTGTTCGCGTAACTCCTGTCAATCGTCATGGCGCTATTGTGAGTATTATTGTTGCTCTGGCAGTTCCACTTGCTGCCATCTACCTTTATCTGGTAATTGGAGATACTCGCGGGCTGCTTCCGCAATCTCAACTGGCTAATGCTACGCAGTTTCAGGGGGGTGATGCGGAAGGAATGCCGCCGGATCATGCTGAGATCAAGGCAATGGTTGACAGTCTTGCTGCCCGTCTTAAGGATAATCCGGACGATATAGAAGGCTGGGTGATGCTTGGACGTTCTTACATAATTATGGAACGTTTTGATGAAGCTGGCGCAGTCTATGCCAAACTGGTTCAAATGGCTCCGGATAACCCCCAATTCTTGAGTGATTATGCCGATATGCTGGCCATAACGAATAATGGCAACTTACAGGGTAAACCTGCCGAGTTGATCAGCAAGGCACTTGATATCGATCCGGATTATCCTAAGGCACTGGCTTTAGCCGGTACACTTGAATTTGAGCGGGAAAAGTTTGATCAGGCAGTTACTTACTGGGAGCGCCTGCTGAATGTTATACCCGCCGACGCAAAAGATTCAAAATTTTATAAATCTGTGAGTGACAGTATCGTCCAGGCTAAATCTCTGGCCATGAAAGGTAGAAATGAATCTATTCCTATACAGCTGGCGCAGAATTCAAATGTGGAGAGTGATGTGCCTGTGACATTGCCTTCTGGTGAGAAGCAGGAAGCTGCTACGGGCATACCAAGCGTTTCTGGCTCGGTTACTCTGGATACCTCATTGGCAGCAAAAGTTTCGCCTGATGATACACTTTTCGTTTTTGCAAGGGCCAGCCAAGGGCCAAAAATGCCATTGGCTATTTTGAGGCTGCATGCTCAGGATCTTCCAGTTTCGTTTAAACTTGATGACAACATGGCTATGACCCCCGCGATGAAGCTCTCAAGCTTTCCAGAGGTGGTGGTGGGGGCGAGAATCAGCAAAACCGGACAGGCTATTCCCTCCAGTGGAGATCTTGAGGGTTACAGCATTCCTGTGAAAATTGGTGAAGAAAATATTTCTATCACAATTGATCATATTGTCCCGTAAATTTAATTTGTTGATGAGGGGTATATATTTGTATGCCGGTTGATTTGATCCCTGATTTTGAGTTGGCTTCCACAGGTAACAAACAGTTTCGTCTGTCAGGTATAAAGAGCAAATACCTGGTTATTTTCTTTTATCCGAAAGATGATACACCTGGCTGTACTAATGAGGGCCAGCAATTCGGGGATCTATATCCAGAGTTTGTGCAGGAAGATTGTGAAATCATTGGTATTTCTCGTGACAGCCTGAAGTCACACGAGAAGTTTAGAGAAAAATATAATTTTCCCTATAATTTGCTGAGTGATGCCGATGAGGTAGTGTGCGAGCTGTTTGGTGTCATCAAGATGAAGAATATGTATGGTAAGCAGGTACGCGGGATAGAGCGCAGCACATTTATACTTGACCGGGAAGGCAAGCTATATAAAGCGTGGCGAGGTGTTAAGGTTCCAGGGCATGCTGAGGAAGTTTTAGCATTTATCAAGAAAATATAATGTGATAAGCACTTGAGAGGCTTGGAAACTATAGAATCTAGTTTCGTAATCTCAGGGTAGCAAGTGTCTGATTGAATCCAGTTCCTGAGTTAGCTCGTTGTAGGCAGCATCTAATCTGGTACGTGAGAATGGGTTGATTTCAAGTCCCTGTACAATTTCCCTCATACCATTTTTGCAGATGACCGGGAAGCCATAAATTACCCCCTCCGGTATTTCATAACTACCATCGGATAAGATTCCCATCGTAGTCCAGTCACCGTCTTCCGTTCCAAAAAACCAGTTACGCAGATGATCAATAATAGCATTAGCTGCACTGGCTGCACTGGATAAGCCACGTGCCTCGATTACCACAGCACCCCGTTTTTGTACCGTAGGGATAAAGTAGTTTTCGATCCAAATCGGATCTTTGATGAGATTAATAACTTTGGTATCACCGATCTCAGCATGATACAAATCAGGAAATTGAGTGGATGAATGGTTTCCCCATACAATCATCTTTTTGATATTGCTGACCGGCTGGTTTAACTTCATAGCAACTTGTGATAATGCCCGGTTATGATCGAGCCGGAGCATTCCTGAAAAATTTTCTGCTGGTAAATCTGGAGCATTTTTCATGGTGATAAGGGTATTGGTGTTCGCTGGATTTCCCACCACCAGTATTTTTGCATCACGTTTGGCCACTTGATTCAGGATCTTGCCCTGATTTCTGAATATTTCGCCATTGGTCTGCAGTAAATCCTTACGTTCCATCCCTTTGCGGCGGGGGCGGGCCCCAACTAGTATTGCTATATCTGTCTGATCAAATGCCATCATCGGGTCGTGAGTGGCAATAATGCCAGCCAGTAGCGGAAATGCGCAATCCTGAAGTTCCATAACCACTCCATCCAGTATTTTCCTGGATTCCGGGATGTCGAGGAGTTGAAGAATAACGGGTTGATTGCTGCCCAGCATGTCTCCCGCAGCAATTCGGAATAACAGGCTGTAGCTGATTTGTCCTGCTGCGCCGGTGACGGTAATACGAACGGGTGAAAGCACCAAATTCTGCTCCTTGGTATTTGATATATTTCCTGACAGGAAAAGAGAATTGGTAAAAACGATTGGTAGGAATTATACCGATAAACTCAATTGACAAGAAAGGTAAGTATCGTCCAGACTGCAGCTTTCCAGATTTTTATATTAAGGATTAGAATAACAAACTGATTGGACCCATAAATCGTAATGTGTTTACTTATTTATTATACAAATTGACTGGGGACTCGAATACTGATGCATAAATTTGATGTGATAATCATTGGTGCGGGAAGTGCTGGTTTATCTGCCTTGCGTGAGGTAAGAAAACGAACTGATAATTTTGTACTGATCAACGATGGTCCGTGGGGTACTACCTGTGCACGGGTCGGGTGTATGCCTTCTAAGTTATTGATTGAAGCAGCCAATGCTTTTCATCGACGGTTCAATTTTGGTGAGTTCGGGATTATGGGCGCAGATCAACTGGAACTGGATGGCAAAAAGGTTCTGCAACGTCTACGCAGGCTACGTGATGATTTTGTTACCAGCACCCTTAAAATAACCAATGATTTGGGTGAACGTGCAATATCGGGGCGTGCCCGTATTCTGTCGCCAGATCAAGTAATGGTCAATGGAGAGAAACTCAGCGCTCATAAAATCATTATTGCAACGGGTTCCCGGCCTGTTGTGCCCAAGAACTGGCTGAATCTTGGCAAACGTTTGCTGACGACGGATACTTTGTTTGAGCTGGATACGTTGCCAAAAAGTATTGCTGTCATCGGCATGGGTCCAGTTGGTCTGGAAATGATCCAGGCATTATCCAGGCTTGGTGTACATGTAACAGGCTTTGGATTTCGCAGCTCAGTAGGGGGGATAAGTGATCCATTCATTAATCAGACAGCAGTGAAGCTGTTGTCAGAAGAATTTCCACTCTATCTTGGTAGCAAAGCGAGTGTCGCCATAAATCCGGATAATAATGTGCTTACTGTCCGTGCAGAGAATATCGAAATTGAGGTAGACAGTGTACTAGCCGCATTGGGGAGGCAACCAAATATCGATGATATTGGTCTCGATACATTGGATGTGCCGCTTGATGAAAAAGGGCTACCATCAGTAAATCCAATTACCCTGCAGATTGCAGATTTACCAGTATTTCTGGCAGGAGATGCAAATCAGCGTCTTCCTCTGCTGCATGAGGCTGCAGATGATGGGCATATTGCCGGTTTAAATACAACAAGTGAAGAATTAATTTACTTTAAGCGCCGAGTACCACTAGCTATCGTATTTGCTGATCCTAATATTGCCGTAGTTGGTCAATCCTTTCATTCACTCGAACACGAAAATATTCAAATAGGTGAAGTCTCTTTCTCTAACCAGGGAAGGGCACGTTCGGCCCAGTCTAATCGTGGTGCCTTACGTGTGTATGCTGCGGCAAATGATGGCCGATTGCTAGGTGCAGAAATGTGTGCACCAGCTGGGGAGCATTTCGCACATTTGCTTGCTTTGGCAATCGATCAATCTCTAAGTGTGTGGGATTTATTGCGAATACCGTTTTATCATCCGGTGCTGGAAGAAGGTTTGCGTACAGCATTACGTAATCTGGCATCCAAGCTTCCAGCGTGCAGTAAGTCAGATCTAGCGGCTTGCGACTCTTTTAATTCCGAGGCGCTTGACTGAGCGTAACCTGGAACTTCTATCTCATCAGATAAATCAGGATGATCACAACTGGCTGTGTTGTATATTACGAAAGCAAGTCATTAAGCAGATGATTTTTAATGGTGGCGAATCAGGGATTTGAACCCCGGACCAACGGATTATGATTCCGCTGCTCTAACCACTGAGCTAATTCGCCAGCTATCTAAACGACATAGCGCGTATTCTGCCTTTTGTGGGGGAGGTAGTCAAGACCGATTACTTTTCCTTTGCTTCAGAATTGAAACAGGCACAGGTCGCCGACTCCGGTATTATTGGTTCTCAATTGAAAATTATCCAGATTAGTATATTCAATACTTTTTTGAATTTATATTCTTTATGTGGTTTTTGCAGAGCTTGTTCGTAAATTCCGATAATAAGAAGGTGGTTTTGAGGATGAGGGGAGAACAGCAATCCTGAAACGTTTGTTTCTCTCGTTATGTTCTTGACAGTATTCCGTATCAATCCGTAGCCAAAGTAACATGCAGATCACAAGCAACATGCGCCGTATAACCTCTCGCGAGCATCCCGTATTTAAAAAGCTGTTCAAGCTGCAACGTTCGTCACGGCAGCGCCGTGACGATGGACTTGCTTTGCTTGATGGCATCCATTTGTTGCAGTCTTATCTTGCTTCAGGAAGAATTCCGGAATTGCTGATCGTTAGCGAATCAGGAGGCCAACATGCTGAAATTAATCAGCTGCTAGGTAGTATTGGTAAAGATTTTGGAAGAGCTGATTGTCTAATGTTGAGTGATGCGCTATTCAACCAGATATCGTTAGTCAAAACACCGGTTGGTATTATGACACTCGTTCGTATTCCCCGGCATACCCGGTCTGTTGACTCCTATGAAGATTCTTTTTGCATCGCGCTGGAAGCTATTCAGGATCCAGGTAATCTGGGTTCGATTCTGCGTTCTGCGGTTGCTGTGGGTGTTAAAGATGCGTTCCTGTCTAGTGATTGTGCTGATAGCTGGTCGCCCAAAACATTAAGAGCCGGTATGGGGGCGCATTTTTCTTTGAGAATTCATGAAGATTCCGATCTGATCCAGATTGCTTGTCAATTTAATGGAAATGTTATAGCGACGGCACTGGCTGGCGCTGACAATATTTATCATACAGACCTGCGAGGGCCGGTCATGTTTGCTTTCGGTAATGAGGGGTGCGGTGTATCAGAAGAGCTGCTAGAAGTTGTGCGTGAACGTGTGGCAATACCCATGCCAGGGTGTGCCGAATCACTCAACGTTGCTGCGGCTGCTGCAATCTGTTTATTCGAGAAAATCCGGCAGGAGAATTCTGGTGAGAGTTACTCGCAAGAGTGATAAATGCTATTCCGCTTATTGCCTGTGATACGTCAGTAATACTTCTTATTTTCTCGCGGAATTGGAAATTCAGGGTGACAAAGTAAAAACTCAGAATTGTCGTTTCTGTGTTCCTATCAGGTGTAATGAATCTTGCTTGCTCTGGTTACTCAGGTGCCATTTGCGAACCATGATCATGGTGGTAGATACAAATAACCCGAACAGAGCGATTACAGTATAAATATGCACATCGAACCAGATTAGCAGTGCATACAATGACAACATGGTAAGAATGCCAAGATTTTCATTGAAATTCTGTACTGCGATAGAGTGTCCAGCGCCCATCAGAATATGTCCGCGATGTTGCAGCAAAGCGTTCATAGGTACTACGAAAAATCCGGCTAATCCACCAATTATGACCAGCAAAACAACAGCTAGCCAGATATTCTGAGCCGTAATGATGAGAATTACCACGATTCCCATGGCAATCCCCAGAGGAATGACATCCAACGATCGGCGTAATGAAACCAGCTTCGCTGCCAGAACAGAGCCCAATGCAATACCAATAGCGACGACACCCTGCAGTAGCGCTGCTTTGTTTAACGCATAACCAAGCGCCACTTCAGCCCACTTTAATACAATAAACTGCAGCGTTGCTCCCGCTCCCCAAAACAAGGTGGTAACCGCCAGCGAGATCTGGCCAAGCTTGTCAAACCACAATAGCTTTACACAGCGCACAAAGTCGTGAAACAGGAAAACCGGATTTTTTTTGAGTATCCGGTGATCAATTCCGGTATCAGGTATAAACAAATTGGTAATGGCAGCAATAATGTAAAACAGCATGATGACTATGATACTGGCATCTACAGCAGTATTGATCAGAGAGAGATTTGCAGTAAGTAGAATGGAAGCAACAGAAGGGGTAATAAGCAGGCCGCCAATAACTGTACCAAGAATGATCGATGCAACCGTCAGTCCTTCCATCCAGCCATTGGCAATCACCAGCTTCTCTGGGGGCAGCAATTCTGTAAGGATGCCATATTTTGCTGGGGAATAAGCTGCTGCTCCTAATCCAACAACCGCGTATGCACCCAGCGCAGAAAACTGATGCGCAGCAAAAAACAGCAATGCGCAACCGATAATTTTGATTGAGTTGCTGATAAACATGACCCAGCCTTTAGCCATGGAATCTGCAAACGCGCCGACAAGCGGGGCGAGCAATACATAAAATAATACGAATACGAATTTGAGCATGGGGGTGAGGTACTCGGGAGCATGCAGATCAATTAGCAGAGCAATGGCCACAACCAGCAGAGCATTGTCTGCCAGAGATGAAAAAAATTGTGCCGCCATGATGGTATAAAATCCGCGTCCCAAATTGTTCTCCTTACCTGCTTGTTCAATAACCTGAAAGCCTGATGCTGGCTTTTCTGCTACGGGCTGTTTTAACACTGGAGCTTTATATCATGAAAATTGTACTGAGCGTATTCTGGCTTTCAAAGTTTTCAGATTCTATTCAGAAAGATGTGCTACCAGTGCAACATTAAGCCACTATATAAATTGATGGCGAGAGTAGTTTTTCCACTAAACTTTGCAAGCATCAGGGTCTGTATTTTTGAGCGATATGCATCTGATATTACGAGGCGTTGCAATTGGAAGATCGGTTTTAGTGTGCTTGGAGCGCAGCAGAGACGGGAGCATGATATTGTGGATATAAGAGCCTTTGTGCGTAGCCGATAATAACTCGATCATCGATGGAATCAGGGAATGTGATGAAGTGAATCTTGCTGAAATTGTCGAGACCCTGGCTAAAAGATTTACCGGAGAGTATGGTTCGAACTCCACACATTTCTCGATGCAAGCCATATTGTTTGAAATAGAGAAATTTTGAATCATCATATCTTGTTGTTTTTTCTATTGAAGGACCAGAACAAAATTTTGCAATTTGCATATTTGCAAAAGGAGGAAAATAATGCGTATTAAGCTTTTTCTGACTGCTGTGCTGAGTTTAGGTGTTTCTTGCTTTGCTGAATCAGGGGAGAGTCAGCCTCAATCGTTGTCAGTTACTAATCAGGCCGAGCCTATTTCGACCGAAAATAGGCAACCAGCCCAGATTAAGGTAAAAAAGAAAAAAACTAAATCACAGCCTCTACAAGAGATCGGCTTAGATAAAAAATCTTTAATGATCGACTATTGCAGGAAACATACCTGCTAATTTAATAACTATTATGATAGGAATTACTCGTGAGAACTAAAATACTGGCAAATCTAGTTTCTATAATCTTTATAAGTTACACAGCAGTTGCAGTTTCTGCTCCACCTCATTGGTCTTATGAAGAGGAGCCTAACTGGGGAGCGATTGAAGACGCTACTCAATCGATACCATTGCGTTATCCCTATGCAGAGTGTGGTATTGGTAAACATCAGTCGCCGGTAGATCTGGCAGATGAAAAGATTGTGAAATCCAGGCCGCTAAATAAACTTGCGGCACAGTATGGTACAGATACGCCATCTTTCTTCAATACAGGGCATGCCATACAAGTTAATACTTCCCAGAATTTTACGGGTGGATTAAAAGTCGGGAAGGAATTGCTGCCGCTGGTTCAACTACATTTCCATGAGCCTAGCGAACATGTTGTTGAGGGCAAAAAATTTCCTGCGGAATTACATTTTGTACATATCAATAAGGATGGAAGAATTGCGGTACTGGCCGTGACCATAAATATCGGGAAAGAGAATGCGATGTTCCAGACTATTCTGGATAATATGCCGTATGAAAGCGGCAAAGAAAATTCGACTTCCGGGGTTAAGTTCAAACTAGCGAAGTTATTACCATCAGGTATGAATGCGGCCAATCTGGAATATTTAACGCTAGCTGGTTCATTGACGACTCCGCCTTGTAGTGAAGGCGTGCAATGGTATATTTTGACAAAATCAATCACGATTTCAGCAGCTCAATTAGAGCAAATGAAAACTTTCTACAGCAACAATGCCAGATCAGCACAGGATCTGAATGAAAGGTCAATTCTTTCAAGCCACTAATCTGGTGAGCTGTAAATAATTCTTCCCCGGTATGGCTCTGGCATCCGGGGAAGCTCCTTATTTGTTCGAATTTTTCTCGGTCCCATTACATATTTTGGTTCTTACCTGTTTGGCAGGTTGTCAAATCGCAGATTAAGCGCTAATTTTTTCGTGTGCGCCGCAGCAGGTGGTGTGTAGCTCGGCCAGGAAAATTGACCGCCCCTGCCCCGATAGCTACGCGCAATTCTGCAGGATGATGTCTTTCAGAACGTTCAGCTTGCCATGGAAAAAATGTTCGGCACCGGGGATGATGGTCACAGGCAATGTTTGCGGTGTGGCCCAATCCAATATACTTTGCAGCGGCACGACGGTATCCTGATCCCCTTGGATGACCAGAATACGCTCAGCGCAATCAGTTACGGGTGGTGCTTGCAGACGCTCAACAGCAGGCGCGATCAGTATCAGCTTGTGAGGCCGCAGTTGCTGTGCAACATATGCCTGAACAGCGCCACCGAATGAAAATCCGGCCAGTATTAGTGGCAATGGGGTTGATCCGGTGTCATACCGCTCCCGGATAGATTGCGTGACAGCAAGCACATCCTCGATTTCTCCTTTCCCTTCCGCATAGTTGCCTTCACTTTCGCCCACTCCGCGAAAATTGAATTTCACCGTGATGTACTGCTGCTCGATGAATGCCCTGGCAAGAATATAGACGATCTTGTTATCCATGCTGCCATGGTAAAGCGGATGCGGGTGAGCTACGACTGCAATGCCATGTGGCGCATCATTCGGCAGTGTGACAACTGTCTCCAGCTTCCCGGCAGGGCCGGTAACAAAGAATCTTTGCTCATTTGGCATAAATACGGAATCCTGTGGTGTAGATTAGTTGGCATGACAAATAATTATAGGATGCTTTATCTAAAAACTACTGATAATTTATCCCTGCTGCGAATAATCGGCACATCCAATCTACCTTGAACAAAACTGTACTGGTACTGAAAAAACCGACTGATACCTGCCGCAGTGCGGTTGTTACTAAACATAGAAAAGGTATTTGCTTTGAAGAACTGATTTTATGTTACCAGAAGAACTGCACGGGACTTTGAGGAGACTTCAACTTTAAATACTGGCAAAAATTGTCATCTGCTTATTTGACTCCTCTGCTAAATCAATATGGACTAAATATATTGCTCCAGCCCCCGTAGTCCGGTGGTAAATCCCTCCATGGGGTTCCTGTTCGTATCATCCAGAAAAAACACATTAATTACGCCACCCCATGCTCCTTCACGTCCTGTCTGGAATTGCTGAGTCACTACAGTTATCTCTCCCAACAACTAATAGCAAATCAAAGTAGTTTCTAGCATCTCCGAAACAATTTTCATATTGCAAAGTGTTTTTGCGCCATTAACCGAAATATGTTTCGCCAGTCCTTATATTTTTACTTCTCAATCATATTTGTTATGACTGGTAATTTATTGGACATCTAATTTATTTTCAGCATGTTAAGTGCGTAGTGAGTCAAAAATAAGAGTTGTATTTTTATTTTGGCGTGCTATTTGCTTTTATCTGTTGTGAGGACAACCTGAGTTGAGCTGGTTGGCCTGACGGTGATGAGCCCCAAAAAGTGCTAACACCAAACTTGGTGAGAAACTTGGTTATTGATCAAGGTGTGATGAGGAATCTGAGAATTGGAGGAATTAACCATGTATGAAAGTGAAAATATATTCGAATTCAATCCGGAAATGAGTGGTTTTGAAGCTGAGCAATATGAAGGTGAGGGCGAACAATATGAAGGTGAAGGCGAACAGTTTGAGCAATTCGAATATGGTGAGGCGGAGTGGGGGGAGGTATTTAACGAAGGTGAGGTGATGGAACTTGCCGCCGAACTTCTGGAAGTTACTAATGAAGCAGAGCTTGACCGTTTTCTGGGTTCATTGATCAAGAAAGCCGGTAGCGCCTTAGGCAAGGTAGTGAAATCTCCAATTGGCCGAGCAGTGGGCGGCATACTAAAAGGGGTTGCCAAAAAGGCACTGCCGATTGCCGGTGGCGCGCTGGGTGCTTATTTCGGCGGACCTTTAGGTGCCAAAATCGGCAGCGGCCTGGCTTCTGCAGCAGGAAGCGCGCTTGGACTCGAACTTGAAGCACTCAGCCAGGAAGATCGCGAATTTGAGGGAGGTAAACAATTTGTACGATTTGCTGCCAATACCGTTAAAAATTCTCTGTCGGCCCCTCCTTCTAATGATCCACGCAGTACCGCACAAATAGCTGCAAATAAAGCTGCACAAATATATGCACCCAATCTGACAGCAGCAAGAGCAAGGATGGCCATGCCTGCCACCATGCCGGGAAAAGGGCAGGGAGGCAGATGGTTCCGGCGTGGCCGCAACATCGTCATCGTTAATTGTTAAGCAATTTTTTAACCCTGTGGTAAGGAGAATAAACATGCACGATATCGATCGTACTACCCTGGAAACCAACACTGATCTGGAAAATTACGAACATGACCAGTATGAATATGGTGAATTTGGTGAAGCAGAGTGGGGTGGTGAAACGGGTGTTTTTAGCGAGACTGAAACCATGGAACTTGCGGCCGAGCTTCTGGAAATCAGTGATGAGGCGGAGCTGGATCAGTTTTTAGGGAATCTCATCAAAAAAGCTGGCCAGGTGGCCGGAAAATTCATTAGATCGCCAGTAGGGCAGCAACTTGGCGGTTTATTGAAAAGTGCAGCCAAGAAAGCGCTGCCCATGGTAGGCAGTGCCATTGGCGGTTATTTTGGTGGCACCAGCGGTGCCAGGGTTGGCGGTCAGGTGGCTTCTAACGCCGGGAGGATTTTTGGTCTTGAACTGGAAGGATTGAGTCATGAAGACCAGGAATATGAAGTTGCCAAAAGGTTTGTGCAACTCGCCGGAGCTGCGGCAAAAAATGCTGCGTTAGCACCACGGGCAGCAAATCCTGTAACTACCGCGCAATCCGCGATAGCAGCCGCCGCACGGCAACTTGCCCCGGGCCTGATTCGCGGTACTCCACCAACAGCCGTCGCCGGTGCAGCTGGCAGCCCATGCCCTTCCTGTGGACGGGGTGCTATGAGCGGTCGCTGGATACGGCGTGGAAACAGAATCATTCTGTTCGGAGCATAACCCGCCATGGTTACCGCTTCATACGCAGCATGGATGCTTGAGCAGGAGGCTCGTGCATTGCTGACCAGGCTGAAACGGGTCAAACCTTTTGCCTTGCACGAAACCATGTTGCCTGCAGCGTCGTTGTTACCGGCAGCACAAACCAGTATTGAACGCTATCTGATAGAAGGGAGGCACGAACTCAAAGGGTTGATTCAACGTTACATTGCATGGCTGCGCGGTCCATCTGGCCGGAGGGCAACACCTGCCCATGCACAACGGCTGTTTTCCCTGTTGCGGTTGAGATTCAATGCCGTGCTGACACAATTTGATTTATTCAACGATGCGATCACACAGCGCAGCGAAAATGAAATCGGTGTGTGGCTTTCCGGCCTGGAAGTGGTCTCGGCGGATGCGCTCGCTATTCCGGGACATTATTACGAAGTACCTCCCGTCATCTGCTATCTCGATCGTGGTATTGGTGCGGCGATCCGCCGCGCTAGAACACGTTTGCCAGGTGGTGGTGAAAATCCGGTGGCAGTGATTCGTATTCCCCGGGAACGCATGGTTGGCAGCGGCGTTGCTTCTTCCCTGATTCATGAAGTAGGCCACCAGTCTGCTGCGCTGCTTAACCTGGTCAATTCCTTACGGCCTGTTTTGCAGGGAATGGAACGGGGCAGTGGCGTGTACAACATGGCCTGGTTACTATGGGAACGGTGGATTTCAGAGATCGTTGCGGATTTCTGGTCGATCGCCCGCATTGGTATTGCTGCCACACTCGGATTGATGGGTGTGGTCAGCCTGCCACGTGCCTTTGTATTCCGCCTGAGTCGGGATGACCCTCATCCGTCACCCTGGATTCGCGTCAAACTGGGTTGTGCGATCGGGCAGGCACTTTATCCTCATCCGCAATGGCAGCGTCTGGCGCAATTATGGGAAACCTACTACCCGCTGACCGGGTTGGATGTTGCCCAACGGCACAATTATGAAATGCTTCAGGCGACATTGCCTGGATTTGTGACGCTGCTGATCAATCATCGACCGCAAAGTCTGCGCGGAGCGAGTCTGGCCGAGGCTTTACAGGTACAGAGTCGCTCGCCATGGCAGCTTCAGACACTGTTCTCCATCTGGCGGCAACAGCCTGCGAGGATGTATCAGGCCTCGCCGGTTCTAACCTTTGCTGTGATCGGCCAGGCACGTGCCGACGGACGCATGAGCCCGGAACAGGAAAGCGCCCTGTTGGGGAAATTGCTCATCCACTGGGCGCTGCGCAGCACGTTGAGGACATCGGTTGATTATTCAGCAAGGCCGGGGCAGCTTGAATTTTTGCCGGCAAGCTCCTACCAACAGAATCGTTCTATTAATTATTCATTTAGGAGAATGACATGAATACAAAATCTAAAAAAATAGAGAGCGGTGAAGCTCAATGTAATGGCATGCTGAGAGTGCATTTATATGATTCGGGCGGCAATAAAATACCGATCAAAGGAGCGAGTATTGAAGTTCTGGAATGGAAATCCAACGAATGGCAGCATATCGAAACACGAACTACTGATGAAAACGGGTATGCGGTTTTTGAGCTTCTCGGAGGTGATTCACATCGGTATGGCTTAGTCTATAAGAATGCCTTTGGTTTTCATGAAGAACCGGCAGCATATTCAGGTGATGAACCACAAAAATTATTTTCGATCGATTGTAATTGCACCAAACAGATTGGTCTTGGAGTACCGGTAAATTTTACGCAACAACTGGTAATGTGCGGCCCGCGATCTGAAGAGCTGTTATGTCAAGATATTGTAGCGGGTCAGCCGGCTAAGCTGCGTATTTCACATAGTGTTGCCTTGGGAAATCCAGATATTAGATTGTCTTCTAATCAAGGCGGTTTGTCTCAACCTTCCATCTTTGTAGATGGCATAGATCGAGTATACGAAATAGCCGTCGATACGACAGGAATGCAAGGTGGTTACTTCTTTAATACATTTCTGAAGCATCCTGACGGCTCATCAATCGCCACAAACTTGACTGGCACGGCGGTACGTAACATACAGCATGTTGATGCCAGAACAACGACCAGCCTCACTCGAACGGAAACATCTTTCACTGAAGATACCGCATTCTGGACAGGTATTCGTAATAGCGCTGAGGCGCTTTCATTCAATAATTATCTGAGTTTCATGGATTGGATTTTCTGTGGTAAGCAGAAGCCGCGGGAATTAAGTCAATTTGAGAGTGATCGCTACGATGAAAAGCATGTGATGTGGCGGGATAAATTATTGAAGAATCGTTTTTTACCTTTTACAGATTCTGATGCTTATCGTGTGGTCAAAGCGGCTACAGAAGCTTTTGTGATGGTAAATTGTGGCGTTCATCACAATGATTTGCAACCTTTTGATCCGGCTCGGGATGAAGCATACTTGAACCGTCGTGATCTCCCAATACCACCCAGTGGCTTGAATCGTGCTTTCAACAAAGATTATCTAGTAGGTATCGATGGGAATGGTGATGTATTGCCCTATCTCTCCGTTATTCGCCGCAAATTACCTGATATCCCAATCAAGATCAAGCCGTTTGAAGAAGCGGCGAGTAAAAGTAGGGAGGGGGTTATTGACGCAGATGAATGCTACGGGTTGTTACAGGAAAAACTTGCCAATCCCTGTCTGCTGGAGTTGATTTGGTCGTATTGGCATGAGGAAGGTATGCTGGTGCAAACATCCAATGCCATTACCCGGCGGTTTCAGAATGTGCGTTCATCCAGTCGGGATCCACTTGCTAGCATGGAAATGGACCCGCTCCGCCCGCTCAATAACCTGCTATGGGGTTACATCCAGGATGAACAGCACCGCCTGACTGTTAACCGCCGTAATTACGAATACGATCATCATTACGGGTTGCGGCTGGAAGGCAAGGCAGTACAGAATTTCCGGCCCGCTGATACGCGCTCCAAGTTCCTTGAAGCTTTCCATCATTTGCTGAGACTGTGTACCGTGTTCTACAAACAGGATGACGATACCACTGTCAAGGCCGATGCTTTCCCGGTACTCAATGCCCTGAAGGAAGTGCATCTGATCCTGTCCCAGGGAGCACACAATCAGTTTGGTGACCTGCCATCGACTGCCCGTATCGAAATGCTGATGCAGCAATGGATACTGGCCAGGCCTGAGTTCCGTGAATTGTTGCCGACACGGGTCATGGTGGCTTACCCCGAACCCTGGATGGATCGTGTTGACGCTATGAAGAAACTGCAAGGCTGGACAGATACCAGCGTGTTGCATTTCCGCAATCTGGGAATGTTTGGCGAACAGCTGTTACTTTCCATCCGCTGGGGCCATTGGAGTGATGAGTTCGAGCCTGTTAAGGCACTCAATTGGGCACGATTCTTCCGTCCACAGGTACAGGGCTATATCCACGCCTACCGCGCAACAACGGGTGTTGACTTATCAGCCGATCCGACTGTCAGTGCCCGGGTTGATTCGACTCTGCCATCAGCGCTATTGCAGAAACGTTTGGCCAGTCAGCAACGAACTATCTGAGATGCATGGCCATGATCAACTTCACCTCGGCACTCTACTTGGGGTTGCATCATCCCAGCCGGCTTTTGCAGCCGTGGCAGCAACTCTCATTGGGGGTTCCGGCAGCACTTACTGAACCGCCCGGTGCCGGTGAAGTTGCACAACAACTGGCGCAGTTGCAGGGTTGTGAACAGGGGGTGTTGCTGCCTTCCACATTGCACTTGTTCTGGGATTTGTTTGGCATGCTGTTTCAGCAGCGGGCGGCATTGTTTCTGGATGAAGGGACTTATGCAGTTGTTCGTTGGGGAGTGGAGCAATTCCGTGCAAAAGGGGGAGAAGTTCATACTTTCCGTCATCATGATCCTGATGCATTGCTGGCACAAATCAAGCGGCTTGCGTATGGCAGAAGAAAATATCCGGTGGCAATTGCCGATGGTTTTTGCCCGGCGTGCGGTCGTGCTGCGCCAGTTGGGGAGTATCTGGAAATCGTCAGGCATTTTGGCGGCGTACTGGTGCTGGATGATACCCAGGCTTTGGGAATTCTGGGAGAAATGCCGGCATTACACAGCCCCTATGGGAAAGGAGGCGGTGGTGTATTGCGCTGGAGTGGAAACTCCGGGCCGGACATTATAGTGGGTTCATCTCTAGCAAAAGGTTTGGGCGTTCCGGTTGCGGTTCTTACCGGGAGTAGAAAGCTGATCAAACGATTTAAAACGGCAAGTGACACCCGGGTGCACGGCAGCCCGCCGTCTGTGGCTGTCATTCAGGCTGCCCGGCATGCGCTGATTGTGAATCGATCACAGGGTGATTGGCTGCGGCAGAGACTGGCGCAACGGGTTACCCGGTTCCGTAGTGGTCTGGCAGCGATGGGGTTGAATACGATTGGTGGCTGGTTTCCCGTTCAAATTTTGAGAGGGATCGATGGAAACGAGGCAGTACGGGTACATCAGTTTCTTTCCCGGCAGGGTATTCAAACCGTATTGTCTCGTCCCCGTGGCAGCAGTGTAGTTCATCTGAGTTTTTTAATGACAGCACGCCATACTGCCGGAGAAATTGATCACTGCATTGATGTGCTGGCTACAGCGATACATGGTTTTGAAGAAACGCTCATCGTAAAGGAAACCAAATACTCTGACTTTATAAAGTGATCACTATATACAAGAGGTAAATCATGAATCAGGGATTAAGATTTAAAACCATACCGCTGGAGGTGATTCCGGAAGTTGCGGGAGAAGAGTTTGAAGTGGAAAGAGAGCGAGGAATCCGCCGTCCACCAACAAGACCCAGAGGCTATAGTGCGCGGCCCGGTTTTCACTCCGGTTTGAGAGCAACGGGAAGTAAACGTCCATTGTTTCCGATTTCCAGGCCACGCTCTCCCTTCAAGGGGTTGCGGCGGCCTTTCGGGGGTGCCCCCCTTTATGAACCTTATCCGGTCGTGAGCGAGCCTTATCCCGCTGAACCGGACAGTTCGTCCGGCTCGGAGCGCGTGCGCTGGCTGCAGGATTGTCTGAATCAGGCGGCCGGAATGCGACTTCCAGTGACCGGAGTTATGGGGGCAGATACACGCAGCGCAGTGCGGAGTTTTCAGCGGCAGCAAGGGTTGAGGGTGAGTGGTATTGCCGGGCCGGATACGGAAGAGGCATTGAGGTCTGCTTGTGAGAGCCGGAATATTCAGCCTTCAGTGAAGGAAATGGAATCGGGTTATGAGATGCTTGCTGCATTCCGGGACAACTACAGCAAACTTCTGCGTCACATGTCACCGGCAGATCAGAAACTCTGGGCTACCAGACGATGTTACCGGCTTTCGCAATATCGCCGTGTGCCCCGGCAGCAGGGGGTATATCTGCTTGTTTTCCGTAATCGCTCATCCAGCGGACATATCGGTTATGTTGGCGAGACCGGGAACCTTTATGACCGGATGCAGGGGTATCACCGGGATGTAATATCCTTTGGCCTTAATCCTGATAATTATTCCTTCTGCTGGGTACTGACTCCTCAACATAAAGCAATCGAAGCAAATCTCCGGACTGCTCTGAATCCGACCGGCTTGATCACCAATCAGCGGGAGCTTGAACTCGCATTCGAAAGCCCTTTCAGCGAAGCTGAGGAACTTGAGCTTGCCGCCGAATTACTGGCCATTTCTAGTGAAGAAGAACTGGATCTGTTTCTTGGCAAGTTATTCAAGGGGATCGGCCGGGGATTGAAGAAATTTGGCCGTTTCGTTGGCAAAAAAGTATTGCCTGCATTGGGTAGGGGTTTAAAAGCGATTGGCAAGGTTGCACTGCCAATTGTTGGCAAGGCGCTGGGATCTTTTATTCCGATACCGGGTGTCGGTACGGCTATCGGCGGTGCCATCGGAACGGCTGTCAGTAAAGCGCTTGAGCTTGAATTCAGTGGTTTGCCTTCGGAAGAAGCCGAACTGGAAATGGCACGGCGGTTTGTGCGTATTGCTGCGACAGCAGCCAGGCAGGCAGCTTTGGCTGACCCGCGTACTGATCCTGAAACAATCGCCAATGCTGCTTTGACGGCCGCAGCCCGGATGCATGTGCCAAATCTTTCTGCAGTAGTTCGAGGAGGAAATTTAGAGGTAGGCGATACAACTCATCGTGAATGGCACGTCAATAGCATTCAACCGAGGCAATCCGATCAGGAAGCATTTCTCGGTGATGCATGGAACTCAATTAGCACGGGAGCTCGCAGGCTCTCCGGTGGGGTGATCAATATGCTGCATGATTGTACGCCTATCGAAGACCGCACAAGTTTTACGCCTAAAGACAAGCGCAAAGGAAAACCGCGCGATATGAGTAAGGTATACGCACTAGTGTTGCATCAGACTGCCGGCAATCAGAGGAATACGCCACCCGACCGGTACGATGGTGTCACGGCACATTTTGTAATCAAGCCGAATGGACAAACACTACAATTGCATCCATTGACAGCTCGCCTCAATGCTTCAAATGGATTTAATGCTGGCAGTGTAGCCGTTGAATTTGCGGGTAATTTTCCTGATACAAGGGGTAAACGCTATGTTTATCCGAACGGCGCATCACCTCAAGGGGTTCTGACTGCCGAACAGATCAAGGCCGGGCGTTGTTTGATTCGTTATCTTGTTAAAAACATGGGCCTTACCCATATTCTGGCACATCGACAATCCAGTGCAAGTCGTGAAAACGATCCTGGTCCGGATATTTGGTATCACGTTGGTCAATGGGCAATCAATAATCTGGGTTTACGGGATGGTGGGCAAAATTTCAAAATTGGTAGCGGCAATCCTATCCCCGATAGTTGGCGAACATGGGGAAAAGCCAAACAGCCTGAGCTTGGTGAGGAGCTCTTCGTTTGAAACCAGTAGCGGAAATCAGTCGGTGGGGCACATTGATCCCGCGTACCGGGCAATCAAAATAATATAGCAGCAAGGAGGTTGTGATGATCATTGATTGCCATTGTCATGCCGGAAGCGGCGATGGACTGACCGGACCGTGGGATACACGGGCGCCCTTGCAGGATTATTTGCGCCGGGCAACGGTAGCAGGGATTCGGCGCACGGTACTGTTTTCTGCGTTTCATTCAGACTATGCCGCTGCCAATCAGCAGGTGGCACGCATTGTAGCGAGCAGGCCTGATCGCTTCTACGGTTTTGCTTTTATACATGCAGAGCGTGATCGAGGACGCGTGCATAAGCTGGTCGAGATAGCTGTCAAGCGCTACGGATTTGTTGGCATCAAGATACATCGTCATGATGCTGCCATTACACGCGATATTTGTGTGGCTGCCCGGGCTTATACCTTGCCGGTACTGTACGATGTGGCGGGTGAAGTATCTGTCTGTGAGCTGTTGGCGCAGGAATATCCGGATGTCAATTTCATTATTCCGCACCTGGGTAGCTTTGCTGATGACTGGCGGGCGCAATTGGCCCTGATTGATCATCTGGTTCGTCATCCGAATATATATGCTGATACCTCTGGCGTGCGGCGCTTTGATTTACTACAACAAGCAGTCAAACGAGCTGGAGCAGCCAAGCTGCTGTTTGGTTCTGACGGCCCGTGGCTACACCCTGGAGTTGAGCTTGCCAAGATCAGGGCGTTACGTCTGTCGTCTTCTCAAGAAGCCTTGATTCTGGGAGGGAATTTCCGGAATCTGATCAGTACAGTCAAGCGTCCCCGAACGCTGTCATTGGTAAGTGGGTGGTGAAGCGGCCGCTGATTAGCCTGACCAAACGATTACAAAGGATTTCCAGCCTTACCGGTCGATGATCTATCTTTCTTCCAGTTCTGAATAGTACGGTCGGTTACTCCCAAAAGTTGCGCTGCCTGTTGGGTGTTGCCGTTTACTTGCTTCAGCACGATGCGAAATACCGCCTCCTCAGTGTTTCGGCTGATAGTTTTCAGGCCGATACCCCGGTTTAGCGCTACTCGGATTGCCCGTTCAAAGCCTGAGTCGCACCATTCTTTCCAGCCTTCTGCTTTTGTCGGTCGATCATCTGGCGGAATGCAGCCCACTGTAATAGCGCCTTTTCCTGTATAGCGGCATAGCATGCGTGCAACTACTTGCCTGAGATCCCGTACATTGCCAGGATATTCACGGCGCAGCAAATATTCCTGAACCGGTGTATCTAGCTCAGGTGGATCCTGAGCAGGATGATCTGTCTTCAGAAAGTACCTGGCCAGCGGGAGGATATCTTCAGTGCGTTCCCGCAAGGGGGGTAAATGGCAGATATAGCTGGCGATACGATAATAGAGATCTGTCCGAAATTCACCTTTTTGGACTTGAGCCCGGAGATCACGATTGGTCGCGCAAACCAGGCGAAATGAGGTGCGCTGCCAGGCATTACCACCGACACGTTTGAAAGTATGTTCCTGAATAACGCGCAGCAGCTGAGTTTGTAGAGTGAGAGTCAACTCGCCTATTTCATCAAGGAATAATGTACCACCGTTTGCGAGTGCGAATACGCCATCCCGTGAGGATACCGCACCTGTGAACGCGCCCCGTTCATGCCCGAAAAATTCGCTACCGGATAATTCCGGCACGATAGTGCTGCAATCCAGTATTACCAGATCACCTTTGTCGGGGCGAGCGTCCAGGGTATGAATGAGATTGGCTAGCAATTCCTTGCCGGTACCGCTTTCACCCAGGATCAGCACTGAAGAATCAGTAAAATGAGCTACTTCAACAACCTGGCGCAGAATTGCTTTCAGGGCCGAACTTTCTCCTACTAGCGTATTCTGTACGGCAGGTGAATTTACCATGCAATCTATTATTTCCCAGCGCTGCAGGCGGGTAATGATTTCATGGATGATTACCCTGTACTCTGTACACGTCAAGATATCGCAGGCACCTGCTTCCAGAAGCTGCCAGATAGTATTTCCCGAAATGGCACAATCGCAACAGAAAAGAGTCGGTATCTGCCCGCTATGACTAAGCTCACGTAACTGTTCACAAGTTTCCGATGTAATTTCCTTGCTGAAAACTACGCCAGGATGACCAGAAAGATAATCATCATGGTCTTTTATTTCGATTCCTTGTTCAATCAGGAAAGTAATAATGTCGTGAGTAGCTTGTCTCTGATACTTGCTCATCCAATGAACCCAGACTTTCATAGCTATTTCAACCTCCATCACTGGTATTTTCAAACGAAAAAGTAGTGTTTTAATGAAGTGAAAATTGAAGAGGGCGTGTGTCAGCCAGGCTCCCGATGGGCCATAATAAGGAAAGAGAATGAAAAACCTCTTTGTATCATTCTGATGGCTGTGATATTCATGGCTTTCCTTTTGACCGACTGCGGATAAAAGATTTTACTGGATTGCCGGGTTATGCCAAGTGCTTATTTCATAAATATGGCGGGTGAGAATCAATAGTGTGTTCTAGATGTTTAGTGAACTCACAGGGATTTTCAGGGGATATTCTGCAGATAAATTTACGGAATAAGGACTTTCTATCGGCTACAAAACAGTTCTTCCTGGAAAAGATGGCTTTCTTTCATGAGTTTATCAGCTCGGGACAGGTTGCTGGCACGAACGCCGAGCAATCTCAGTTTTTGTTCGAGGGGAACGCGCCGAAGGCAGTTTCCAGCAGCCTTGCGAATGGTGGTTGCATCAGCGGTGGGGGTACATAAAGTTTGATCGCGTGTGACGGTTTGAAAATCTTCATATCGTAGCTTGATGCCGATAGTTCGCCCGACATAGCCTTTGTGATGCAAATCTTCCGCAATATGTGTGCATAATTCGGTAAAAATAGCGGATAGTTTTTCCCGATCCTGGCGTGCGTGCAAATCTCGTTCAAAGGTAGTTTCGCGGCTGATTGATTTAGGTTCCGAGCTGGTTACCACCGGACGATTGTCGTTGCCAAGTGCTGCGTGATGCAACTGCAGTGCGTAACGCTGACCAAAGTGAATCTGGAGCAAACCGGGCTCAGCATTGGCTAACTCTCCAATTTTATGGATACCCAGATCTGCGAGTTT
This sequence comes from Nitrosomonas sp. GH22, assembly GCF_009833115.1. Taxonomy (NCBI): domain Bacteria; kingdom Pseudomonadati; phylum Pseudomonadota; class Betaproteobacteria; order Nitrosomonadales; family Nitrosomonadaceae; genus Nitrosomonas; species Nitrosomonas sp. GH22. The sequence continues at coordinate 163,408 of NZ_QRCA01000013.1, read as the reverse complement.
CGCTTGCGTTTTGGGGCCAATGCCATTGATTTTATGAACGGGTAAAGGCCAGATTCGATGTGGGATATCAGCATGTGTCAGGATAGTCAATCCATTCGGTTTTTCGAGATCAGAGCAGATTTTTGCCAGCAGTTTGTTGGGAGCTACTCCAATCGAGCAGGATAACCCAGTGGTTTCATGTACCGCCTGTTTGATACGCAGTGCAAGTGGAGTTGTTTCATCGGGATGTTTGCTCAGGTCGATATAAATTTCATCGATACCACGATCTTCTATATGCGGAGCGATGTTAGCGACTGCATTTTTAAATAACCGCGAATAATGATGATAAGTATCGAAATCTGCTGGTAACAATATGGCGTCGGGTGCCAGCTTTGCCGCCTGCATGATCCCCATCGCTGAAAAAATTCCGTATGCACGCGCTTCGTAAGTTGAAGTTGTTACTACGCTACGACCGGAATATTCGCGCAGCTTTGCATATAAACAAGTTCCATTCTGTTGCATGATTGGTTGGTGAACGGATCGGCCACCAATGACGACAGGCAACCCTCGTAATTCCGGATAACGCAGCAGTTCTACCGAAGCATAAAAAGCATCCATATCCAGATGAGCGATGCGGCGATTTTTCATGTTCATGAAGCAAGAATATCTTTGAGTAGATTCTGGTGTATAAAAAAGCTGTAATCACTGGCTGTGAAAATAATCGAGCCGGCTGCCCAAGCTGTACTGGCGAAATTTGACGGTATGATATTGTAAGAGGAAGTAGTTTAATGGTATTCGTTTGAGGCCTGATGTATTTCCAGGTATCCGTACATTTGATGATACGATGTGTTTTTGCCTTTACATCGATGCTGTTGTCGTGGCTGATAAAATGATTGTCATCTTGCAAAAATTACGGAGTAATCCGGGCGATCAGCCGGGTAGAACTGAAGATATGGAAGTCGAGGGTTTGCCAGATATTGATTGCGTGTATCGGGAGTACTGCCTAATTAAATTACACTGGCTTCACTAGAGAATCTATACAATACAAGTTAATGCCATGTGCTATTTTTCGAGGAAAGTACAATGGTGCCCAGAAGAGGACTCGAACCTCCACACCCGAAGGCACATGGACCTGAACCATGCGCGTCTACCAATTCCGCCATCTGGGCATTATTTTGATTATTGCTGTGTTGCTGGTTGGTTTTGTGAAAACCAGGCAGGTATAAACAACACATGAAGATCGCAAATTCTATAGGAAACCTTCGATTTGTCAATCAAGAGAAAAAGAAATAAGAAAAATCAGCTTCGCGAGCTTGATCCTTTTCTTAAGCGTGAGCAGACACGTTACGGGTTAGCGCTTCCCAGTCGAGAATTTATCCTGGAAATATTGGATAAACAGGGAGTGCCAATCAGCGAGCCCAAGTTACTTGAGTTGTTGGATATTACTGCTGAAGAATCTGAATTTTTTCATCGCAGGCTGTCTGCGATGATACGTGACGGGCAGATTATCTGTAATCGCAAGGGTGATATTTGTGTAACAGACAAGCTGGAACTCGTAAAAGGAACCGTGCAGGGACATAGTGATGGTTTCGGTTTTTTGATTCCAGATGATGGCAGTACTGATCTGTTCCTGACCCCAAAAGAGATGCATAAAGTGCTGCATGGTGATCGCGTAATTGCCAGGCTTACCAATGACGTGGATCGGCGGGGGCGGCGGGAATGCAGAATCGTCAGAGTGCTGGAAAGTGTTAATACGCACTTGGTTGGCAGGTTATATGAAGATCACGGTATTTTTTTTATTGTGGCTGAAGATAAACGTATTAACCAGGATATTCTTGTCCCAAAGGAAAATATCATGAATGCGCATGCTGGGCAGGTGGTGATGGCGAACATTATTCAGCAGCCAGGCCAACACGCTCAGCCTATTGGCCATATCGTTGAGATTCTGGGGGATTATGCAGCTCCAGGAATGGAGATTGAAATTGCATTGCGCAAATTCGATTTGCCCCATGAATTTTCGCCAGAAATCATTTCCACCAAGTTTCCCAAGAAGGTTCTGAAGAAAGAGTTTGCCAAGCGAGAAGATATTCGCCATTTACCGCTGGTAACAATAGACAGTGAAACGGCCAAAGACTTTGACGATGCTGTTTATTGTCGCCAGGAAGGCAAGGATTTCAGATTGTTTGTTGCCATCGCCGATGTCAGCCATTATGTGCGCGATCAGGATGCGCTGGATAAAGAAGCATTTGATCGCGGCAACTCGGTTTATTTCCCGAGACGAGTTATTCCAATGTTGCCGGAAGTGCTTTCAAATGGGTTGTGCTCGCTCAATCCGCAGGTCGATCGGCTGTGCATGGTGTGTGAAATGCTGTGGACTGCCAAGGGGGAGCTGAGCGAATATCGTTTTTATCCAGCGGTGATGCTTTCCCATGCGCGCTTGACTTATAACATTGTTGCCGAGTTGCTGGATCAGCCCAAAGGGAATACCGCAACAGAATATACACAACTGCTACCGCATATTCAATTATTGTACCGGTTGTTCAAGGTGTTGCATAAATCCCGCAGAAAACGGGGAGCGATTGATTTTGAGACCATTGAAACAGAAATGGTTTTCAATAATCAGGGCAAGATTGAAAGAATATGCCCAGTAGAGCGTAATGATGCTCATCGCTTGATTGAGGAGTGTATGCTGGCGGCCAATGTGTGTGCTGCTGATTTTCTGGAGAAACACCAACAGCCCGTTTTATACCGGATTCATGAAGGGCCGTCCGATGAAAAACTGGTGGCATTGCGAGATTTCCTGAAAGAATTCGGCTTGCAGTTACGTGGTGGCGATAAGCCCAGCGCTAAGGATTATGCCAGGACACTTGACCATATCCGGGAACGGACTGACGCACAATTGCTGCAAACAGTGATGCTAAGGTCTCTTAGTCAGGCAATGTACAGTCCGGATAATGCCGGGCACTTTGGTCTGGCCTATGAAATGTATACCCATTTTACTTCACCCATTCGGCGTTACCCGGATCTGCTGGTACATCGTGCCATCAAGGCAGTGCTTGCCGGCAAGCACTATGACCCTGGCGACTGGCATGAGATTGGAAAACATTGCTCACAAACTGAGCGCCGTGCTGATGAAGCTACGCGGGAAGTTGAATCTTGGCTCAAGTGTTTTTATATGCAGGATAAAATTAATGATTGCTTTGATGGCGTTATCACCGGGGTAACTGCATTCGGGTTGTTTGTTACCCTGAACACTATTTATGTTGAAGGTCTGGTTTATATTTCAGAATTACCCAGTGATTATTTTCGGCATGATTCGGTCAAGCATGTATTACGTGGTGAACGTAGCGGAATTAGTTTCCGGTTAGGTGACAGCTTGCGAGTAAAACTTGTCCGGGTCGATCTGGCCACCCGCAAGATAGATTTTGTCCTTGCAGACAATAACAACGCACGCAAGAAATCAAGCAAATAATATTCTTCTTCATTTCTCATCGCCATCATGTCTCATTCCCAGTATATTTTTGGCTTCCATGCCATTACCAGCCGTTTACGGCAACATCCGGACAGCATCAAGGAAATTTATCTGGATACCAATCGACAGGATCAGCGTGCGCGTGATTTGATGAATCTGGCTGAGACCACTTCCTCACGTCTGATTCTCTGTAATCAGGATCGACTTTGTAAAATGACCGGTACGACTCGTCACCAGGGTGTGGCAGCCCATGTGATGAAGTTGCAGCAGTACACTGCACTTGAAGATTTACTGGATGGATTGACCGAGCCGGCATTTCTGCTGGTGCTGGATGGCGTGAAGGATCCGCACAATCTGGGGGCGTGTTTGCGTGTTGCCGATGCGTTTGGTGTGCATGCGGTGATAGTCCCCAAGGATAGGGCAGTCGGTTTATCGGCAACGGTTCATAAAGTTGCCAGTGGTGCAGTGGATACTGTACCCTTTTTTGCTGTGACCAATCTGGCCAGAACCTTGCGTGAACTGAAGGAGGAGGGCATCTGGATTGTAGGTACAACTGCTGATGCATCCGATACACTTGATTCAATTACGCTGACAAGACCTATTGCCTGGGTACTGGGTGCCGAGGGTGAGGGAATGCGTCGCCTGACTCGGGAAACCTGCGATCAGCTTGTAAGTATCCCGATGAGCGGCAGTATCGAAAGTTTGAATGTATCAGTCAGTGCCGGCATATGCCTGTTTGAAACCTGCCGCCAGCATGTTCAAAAGGCAAAAACTGGGTTGAACTCACTTTCTGCGAAAGAAGTTGTTTGAACTACGGGTGTGGTGGTTTGAGGTTAACTGCATATCCGATTCCTGTTCTATGGATGAGTCCAGTCCTTGTCAGGGTTGATTCTCGGTTGGGTCAGTCACAAAACCAATGCGTGCCAGCCCTGCCGTAGCAGCAATACTCATGACCTTGGTTACCAATTCATAATGTGTGTCACGGTCAGCACGAATATGTAACTCAGTTTTATCGGATTGTTTAACTGCCTCGGCAAAGCGTGCAGGTAGCTGATCCAGCGTAACAGGTTCTCCGCCCCAGTAAAAACTACCATCTGCATGTATAGCAAATTCAATATGTTCCGGTTTGGTTTGATTGAGGGTGCTAGATGCCTTGGGTAAATCAACTTTTACCGAGTGTGTGAGCAAAGGGGCTGTGATCATAAAAATAATCAGCAATACCAGCATTACATCCACTAGCGGTACCACGTTGATTTCAGTCATGGCCGCCTTGCTCTGATAACGGGTTGAATCACCGAAAGCCATTAGTGGTGCCCCTCTCCGCTGATAACGTCTGCTGATAGATTGGTCGGTTCTGTTACCCGGGTATGCTGTGAGATGGTTGATGCTTCTTTTTGAGGTATTTTTTGATTATTTTCTTCGCTGGACTTGCTGCCTGTTGTCATGATGGTGTAGAGATCATGAGCGAAGTCATCCAGTTGGGCCATCCACAGGCGGTTGCGTCGTATGAAGGCGTTGTAGGCCAGTACAGCAGGTATGGCAACCGCCAGGCCCAGGGCTGTCATGATCAATGCCTCGCCCACCGGACCAGCCACTTTATCCAGCGTACCCTGACCAGACAAGCCAATCTGGATCAGGGCATGATAAATCCCCCAGACTGTGCCGAACAATCCAATATAGGGTGCAGAAGAGCCTGCTGAAGCAATGATGGTGAGACCATATTCAATACGGGCCGCTTCCTGATCCAGACTATTGCGCAGCGAACGGGTGAGCAGCTCGTTTGTACCACCAGCTGCCGCCAGTTTCTCCAGTCCGTGCTTTTGTGAATCTGCAGTGGCAGCCAATGCTGTTTTAGCCAGCTGAACAAACGCATGTCTATCAGTCATCGCACTGATCTCTGTTTTAAGCTGGGGCACAGAATCAATATGCCAGAAATGCTTGAGAAAATCTTTTGCGCGACGAGAGGCAATCATATTGCTGATACTTTTGGTCACAATCAGGTACCAGCTTGCGACTGACAAGGCAAGTAGAAGTATCAGCACACTCATTCCAACAGAGTCAACCTGTGTCAGAAAATTAGAGAACCCCAGTGTTTTTTCCATCTATTAACTTCCTTCGATGACAAAATTAAAAGGCTGCAGGGCAATTGCTGGTACTGCTTGTCCACCGCGCATTGCTGGCCGGCAACGCCAGGTTTTGACAGCAGACAGGGCGGCATTGTCCAATCTTGAATATCCGCTGCTTTCGACAACTTTGGCGCTGCTTATTCGACCTGTTTCATCCAGCTTCACCTGGAGTATCAGCTTCCCTTCCTCGCCCAGGCGACGGGATAGAGCAGGGTAGGCGGGGCTGGCCAGATCCGGACAGGATACAGACAATTCGGAAGACAGGGTAACCGGACCTGCTGGCATCTGTGCAGGTTTGGCTGCAGCGACCGTTTCATTGACGATTTTCTTTTCCGGTTCTGGTTCCGGTTCCGGTTTGTGTTCTTCAATGGGTGGCTCGGGCACAACCTTTTCCTGCTGGGTAACAGCAGGTGCCTTGGCTACCAGCTGGCGTTTAGGTTGAGGTTGTACCTTCCTGATAGGTGGCTTGGGTTTTACCTGAGGAGGCACATGTTCTGCTTTCAGCTCCGCTTTGGGCGCTTCGGCAACTTCTTCCTGTTTTTCAGGTGGCGCAATGAACTGCGCGTAAAGTGTGATCGTTTCTGGAGCTGTAGCGCTGAAGCGATATTGCCACATACCGTAAAGTACGGTGGCGTGCGCTGCTACCACTACCAGGAAGCTGATGAGAGATATACCAGTAAGGACCGGTTTATGATAGATTTTAGCCATACCATGTATGTAATGTATGTTTTCCGTTTACGCGATTTTAGAGTTAGCTGTTTGGTGTTGCGAAAACTAAAACGCTTAAGCTAGTCAAGTTGAACATGCTTGTATATTAATTTCGGATGCTATCAGAATTGATAACGATTATCAATCTCCTCATCGCTTTGTCTGAAAATTTTAGACCAGCCTAGTGCGGGTTGCAATGCGACATATTGTCGCAGGAGAAAGGTTAAATGAGGATGACGTCATATTGTTCTTGCGTATAGGTTGTACCTACCTGCAGGCCTATGGGTTTGGCAATGAAATCACCCAGTTGGGCGAGGCTCTGGGATTCTTCATCCAGAAAGAGATCAATTACTTGTTGTGAAGCCAGAATACGATATTCTTTGGCGTTGAACTGCCGAGATTCCCGTAACAATTCACGCAGAATTTCATAGCAGATCGTTTGTGCTGTCCGGATTTCTCCGCGTCCCTGGCAAGTCGGGCAGGTTTCGCAAAGGATTTGCGCCAGGCTTTCACGTGTGCGTTTACGGGTCATCTCGATCAGCCCCAGCGCGGTGAAGTCGTTGACAGTCATTTTAGTCCGATCCTTTTGCAAGGCTTTATTAAACTCAGCCAGAACTGCAGCCCGGTGTTCTTCGCGATCCATATCGATAAAATCGATGATGATGATACCGCCCAGATTACGTAGTCGTAGTTGTCGTGCAATCACCTGAGCAGCTTCAAGGTTAGTTTTGAATATGGTGTCATCAAAATTTCGTACCCCAACAAAGCCGCCAGTGTTGACATCCATGGTGGTCAGCGCCTCGGTCTGGTCGATGATTACATATCCGCCAGATTTCAGATCGACACGTCTGGCCAGTGATTTTTCGATTTCCTGCTCAACACCGTATAAATCGAATAATGGTCGCTCCCCAGTATAGTGACTGATTTTTTCCATGTCACTCATCATGTATTCCTGGGCGAAGGTGGTCAGCTTTTGGTGAGTTTCGCGTGAATCTATCCGAACCCGGTAGGTGTCGGCATTGACAAAATCGCGCAATACCCGATGGCTCAGATCCAGATCCTGATAAAGCAGGGAAGGCGGAGAAATGGTTAATGATTTTTTCTGGATGTCCTGCCAGAGTTTGTGAAGATAATCGATATCAGCCTGTAACTCTGATTCATCAGCGGTTTCGGCCATGGTCCGGATAATGTAGCCGCCGGAAGAATCAGGTGGAAGAATGCTCTGTAATTTCTGGCGTAACGATTCGCGCTCATTGTTATCTTCGATGCGCTGGGATACACCAATATAGGATTCTTGCGGTAAATAGACCAGCAAACGTCCCGCAAGACTGATCTGGGTGGAGAGTCTGGCACCTTTCACACCAATTGCATCCTTGACGACCTGTACGAGGATGTTGCTGCCTTCAGACAGGAGTTGCTCTATCGGCTTATTGTGCTCAGTCTGGCCGGATTCATGGATATCTGCCACATGCAGGAAAGCTGCCCGTTCAAGACCAATATCAATAAAAGCTGACTGCATACCAGGCAATACACGGCTGACGCGTCCATTATAAATATTGCCTACAATGCCAAGGCTGCTGGTGCGTTCAATGTGCAGTTCCTGTGTGATTCCTTGTTCTATGATGGCAACACGCGTTTCTTGCGGGGTGACATTAATGAGAATCTCGCTGCTCATATAAACTGGGATCCGATTATATTTATTCTTGTTCAGAAAATGGGGATTCCTGTTTCTTCCAGTAGCTGGGAGGTTTCAAATAGTGGCAATCCAACTACCCCACTATAACTCCCGCTGATGTTGATGATGAAAGCAGCTGCTTTTCCCTGAATAGCGTAGGCACCTGCCTTGTCATACGGCTCGTTGCTGGCAATATAAGCCCGGATTTCGTGCGGGCTGATATCCCGGAATCGAACGATCGTTGTTGATAAACGTAACCTGATCTGCCCCTGGAATGCCAGCCCTACTGCTGTATGCACCTGGTGTTCTTGCCCAGAGAGTGCGCGCAACATTTCCTCCGCATGTCCGGTATCTTTTGGTTTTCCCAGGATACGACCGTCCAGAACAACAATAGTATCTGCAGCCAGTACAGGCAAAACGGGCAGGCGCCGCTGTTTCAGGCGTAGCCAGCCAGCTTCTGCTTTGGTATGGGTAATTCTGTAGACATAATCGGCTGGAGATTCTTCTGGAACAGGCGTTTCATCCACGTCAACCGGGCGGGATAAGGTTTCCCGCATGAGCAATATGGTGTGCCTGATGCCAATCTGCTTGAGCAGATCGCGTCTGCGAGCACTGCGTGATACCAGATAAATATAACTGCCAGCTGTAGTAATCATTCCCGGATCAAGCCTTAAGGTATGTTTCCATAAGCAAAATATTGTGCACTTGTAGCTGGAACTCTACAGCAGGATTACAAATTATGCACGGTGGTAGGGGTGATTCCGGGTGATGGAAAATGCCCGATAAAGTTGTTCTGCCAGCAATACTCTCGCCAGCCCGTGCGGCAATGTCATAGTAGAAAGCGCCAGTTTTTCGTGAGCTATTTGTTTAATATCCCGGTGCAGTCCATCTACTCCGCCAATGATGAACGTTACATCCCGGCCAGATTCTCTCCAATTGGTCATCAGTTCAGCCAGCCTGACAGTGGTGGCTTGTTTGCCTGATTCATCCAGAACAACAATATGGCACCCGGGCGGTAAAGCGATACGGATACGTGCACTTTCGGCTTGCAATAGTTGCTCGGTCTTTTTACCGATCCGCTTTTCCGGTTTTATTTCTACCAGCTGCATCTCGGCTTCTTTAGGCATGCGCTGGCTGTATTCTGTGTATCCTTTTTTAATCCAGTCCGGCATTTTATTGCCAACCGCCAGGATATGGAGCTTCATGATGCAGAATAATAAGCGTGCAAAATTTATAGGAATGAACAGGTTTAGGAAGAGGCTATGTTATTTTAAAACCAATTTTCGCAGCCATGAGTTAACTGTATACAGCGGAATTTTCCTGTGGTAACTGCCAGGATGATTCCGCCCAGAGTCCTTCCAGGTCGTAGTAACTACGGATAGCGGGTTGCATGATGTGGACAACGATATCGCCCAGGTCAACTAGCATCCATTCTCCTGTTTGTTCGCCTTCCATTCCGTAAACGATCCTTCCAGCTGCCTTTACCTTTTCTTGTACGTGGCCTGCCAGTGCCTTGGTCTGACGTGTGGAATCGGCGCTGGCTATGACCATGGTATTGAATAATGCAGTCAGCTTGCTGACATTTATGACATGGATATCGCTGGCCTTGAGGTCTTCCAGAGCCATTATGACTGTTTTAAGTTGTTCGTTAGGTAATTTCATTTTTCTCCGGCATAAAAATTATGCTTGTCAATATAGTCGAGGACTGCTTCAGGCAGCAGATAGCGTGCACTTTTTCCTGAAGCAATGAGGCTTCTGATCTTGGTGGATGAAATATCCAGTAAGGTTGTGGGTGTAGTAAAGATGTGGCCACAGGGCAAATTTTTCAACTCTTCGACCGTAACTGCCTGGTGAGTCTGGCAAGCAGCTTTCAATTCATCGGGTAGATCGGACAGATTGTTGAGCAAAGCCGACCCAGGTCGATTGACAATAATAAGATGACACAATTCAAACAATTCACGCCAACGGTGCCAGTGTGGCAGCCTGATAAAGGCATCGGCTCCAATAATGAAACAAAGTGCAATATGCTTGCCTGCTTTGTATTTCGCTTGATATTCCTGTCGGATTTCTTGCAGTGATTCGACGCTGTAGGTTTCACCAGATCGTTTGATTTCACGGTCATCCACTGAAAACATAGCATTTCCACGAATGGCTTCGTGCAACATGGCAACGCGATGTGCTCCGGGTACAATGGGCGTATCGCGCAACCGGGGCTGGCCTGCGGGTAAAAAAAACAGATGGCTTAGCCGTAAAATTCCTGTCAATTCCTCCGCTATTCTCAGATGCCCATAATGAACGGGGTCAAATGTTCCACCGTAAATTCCGATGAGTGAGTATGCTGTTACTTCAGCCATTTGCCGATAAATAGACAATCAGGCACCGCATTGCCTGATTGGTTGTGCATCACTCAGAACAGCGCAAGTCGCATGTCTGTCAGAATGCTGGCCAAATGTGTAGTGAAACGTGCGGCCGCTGCACCATCAATTACCCGGTGATCATAGGATATCGAGAACGGGAGTATCAGGCGTGGAACAAATTTTTCATTCTGATAAACTGGTTTCAGACCTGCACGGGATATCCCTAGAATGGCTACTTCCGGCGCATTGATAATGGGTGTAAAGCCGGTTCCACCGATACCTCCCAGGCTCGATATAGTGAAGCTTGCACCTTGCATGTCACTGGGCATTAATTTACCTTTACGGGCAAGTGAGGACAGCCTGGCAAGTTCCTGAGCGATATCGATTACTCCTTTCTGATCGGCGTCCCGAATAACTGGAACCACCAGCCCGTTGGGTGTATCGACTGCAAATCCCAAATGGTAGTAATATTTTATGATGAGTTGACTTTCCTCCGTACTGTTGTCTAGGGAGGCGTTAAATTCCGGGAATTTTTTTAGAGCTGCTGTAACCGCCTTGATAAGAAAAGCCAGTATGGTTAGTTTGGTGCCATTATTCTGCCGGGTTTCATTATGAGTTTTTCTGAGTGCTTCCAGATCGGTGATATCTGCCTCGTCGAACTGCGTGACATGCGGAATTATGACCCAGTTGCGATGAAGGTTAGCACCTGAAATTTGTCGGATACGTGACAATGATTTCAGTTTGATTGGCCCGAATTTCGCAAAATCTACATATGGCCAGGGCAGCAGGTTAAGCACACTTCCAGTATTGTGTTCGCTAGCTAATACCTGTTTCACAAAAGCCAGTACATCTTCCTTGAGAATACGCAGCTTGGGGCCGGTTCCAACTACCTTGGTCAGATCCACTCCCAATTCCCGGGCAAATCGTCTTATCGAGGGACTTGCATGAGGCATTGTCTTACCATGCGCCCCGACTTCCTGATCAAGTTTCGGCAATGAAGAAGGAGGGGTCGCTGGTTTCGCTGCTGTGGTGGGTGTAGATTTGACCACCGGTATAGTTTCAGGCTGATTTGATTCGGTTGCTGCTTCTGTTCGTGCGGGTTGCGCAGGTTGTGGCTCGGATGGCTGAGGTTTGGAGACCTTTTCTTCAGCACTTGATACCACTTCCATAGTCAGGATTTCTGAATCCTTAGAGACTTTAGTACCTGGTTGAAGCATAATTTCTCGGATTATTCCGGAGTAAGGCGAGGGCACCTCAACCGTGGCCTTGTCCGATTCCAATACGATTAAAGGATCTTCAGCCTGTACGCTATCGCCAGGCTTGACCACGATTTCGATAACCGGGACATCTTCAAAACTCCCGATATCCGGGACCAGAATTTTCTTGACTTCAGCCACATGTGCTCCTTGATTCGCTGCAACAAATATCGTCAGGGTGAGACAAAATTATTCTACCAATTGTGAACGGGCTTAAACCTTGACCGGTTCGGGTTTTTCCGGATCGATCGCAAAGGCCCGGATTGCCTTGGTTACCTCTGATACCGAAATTTTTTCTTCATCCGCCAATGCCTTGAGCGCCGCAACTACGACGTAATGACGATCCACTTCAAAGAAGTGTCTTAGTTTCTCGCGTGTATCCGAGCGACCGAATCCATCCGTACCTAGTACGCGGTAACGATTCGGAATGAATTCCCGGATCTGATCGGCAACTATTTTCATGTAATCGGTCGAGGCAATAACAGGCCCTTCACGATCTTTCAGACAGGTTTCTACATACGATAGTCTGGCTGGCTCGTCTGGATGAAGCAGATTCCAGCGTGAAACGCTAAGTGCTTCCCGCCGTAACTGGTTAAAGCTGGTGACACTCCAGATATCCGCTGAGATTTTGTAATCTTTTTCCAGAATATCTGCCGCAGCGATTACTTCTCGTAAAATCGTTCCGGAGCCTAGTAATTGCACATGCAATTTGCTGTTATGTTTATTCCCGTTACGGAACAGGTACATACCCTTCAGAATGCCTTGCTCGGCACCCTTGGGCATTTCCGGGTGCGAGTAATTTTCGTTCATCACGGTGATGTAGTAATAGACGTCTTCCTGCTCCTGGTACATGCGGCGTAGGCCATCCTGAATGATAACCGTAAGTTCGTAAGAAAAAGTAGGGTCGTAGGATACACAGTTTGGAATGGTGGAGGCGGCCAGGTGACTGTGGCCATCCGCATGCTGCAATCCTTCACCATTCAGCGTGGTACGACCGGCAGTCCCCCCCAGCAGGAAGCCGCGACAGCGCATGTCGCCCGCCGCCCAGGCAAGATCACCCACACGCTGGAAACCGAACATCGAGTAGAAAATATAGCACGGGATCATTTGCACACCATGTGTACTATAGGCAGTCGCCGCAGCCATCCATGATGCCATTGCCCCTGCTTCATTGATTCCTTCCTGCAGGATTTGCCCGCTTCTGTCTTCTTTGTAGTACATCAGTTGATCGGCATCTTCCGGAGTATAAAGCTGACCTACTGATGACCAAATGCCCAGCTGCCGAAACATGCCTTCCATACCGAATGTACGCGATTCGTCCGCTACGATCGGCACCACGTGCTTACCGATGTTTTTATCTTTTACCAGGATGTTGAGTATGCGCACAAATACCATTGTGGTGGAGGATTCACGCCCCTCACCACTTGCTTTGAGTAATGTCTCGAATGCGGATAACGGTGGTACTTGTAGAGCTTCGGCCTTGCGGCGTCGACGATGAATGAACCCCCCCATTGCTTGCTGCCGCTCACGCATATAGTTGTATTCAGGCGAACCTTCTTCAAACTTGAGATAGGGTATCTCGTCAATTTTGTCATCCGGTACTGGCAGTCCAAAACGATCTCGAAACGCCTTCAGCGAGGTCGTACCCATTTTTTTCTGTTGGTGAGTGATATTTTGCGCCTCGCCGGCCTCGCCCATACCGTAACCCTTGATCGTTTTGGTCAGTATCACGGTTGGTTGGCCGGTGTGTTTCATTGCTTCACTGTAGGCAGCGTACACCTTGTGAGGATCATGGCCCCCCCGATTTAATCGCCAGATATCGTCGTCAGACATGCTGGCGACCATCTCCAGCAGTTCCGGATATTTTCCGAAGAAGTGCTGGCGCACGTAAGCACCGTCACGTGATTTGAAAGTCTGGTATTCACCATCGACGCATTCCATCATGCGTTGTTGCAGTAATCCCTTGGTGTCTTTTGCCAGCAGAGGATCCCAGTAGGAACCCCATATAACCTTGATTACGTGCCAGCCAGCGCCACGAAAGGTACTTTCCAGCTCCTGGATAATCTTGCCATTTCCTCGCACCGGCCCATCAAGACGCTGCAGATTACAGTTGATAATAAAAATTAGATTGTCAAGCTTTTCACGAGCCCCCAAGGAAACTGCCCCCAGAGATTCCGGTTCATCCATTTCGCCGTCACCCATGAGCGCCCAGACCTTACGGTCATCGGTTTTAACCAGGTTGCGCGCCCCAAGGTATTTCATGAAGCGTGCCTGATAGATCGCCATAAGTGGCCCTAGGCCCATCGAGACAGTGGGAAATTGCCAGAAATCCGGCATGAGCCATGGATGAGGATAAGAAGAAAGACTGTTGCTGTCGTCTACTTCCTGGCGAAAATTATCCATTTGCTCGAGAGTTAGTTCATCTAACAGAAAAGCGCGAGCATAAATACCAGGGGAAGAGTGGCCCTGTACGTAAACCAGATCTCCTTCTTTCTGTTCACTGGCAGCGCGCCAGAAATGGTTGTAGCCGACATCATAGAGCGTAGCTGCTGAGGCAAAGCTCGCAATATGGCCGCCAACGTTGGTATGGCGGTTGGCGCGTAATACCATTGCTGCTGCATTCCAGCGAATGTAGGAGCGGATACGATGCTCTAGCGCGTGGTTACCGGGTGAACGTTCTTCTCTACCAGTTGGAATAGTGTTGATGTAAGCGGTGTTAGCGCTATAGGGCAGGTAGGCGCCGGTGCGGCGCGTTTTTTCCACCAATTTTTCCAGTAGAAAATGAGCGCGCTCAGCCCCTTCGTTAATTAGCACCGTTTCCAGGGCATCCAGCCATTCCTGTGTTTCCTGGGGGTCGATATCCAGTGGATCCATATTGGGGTCTGCTCCCTGTTTACAAGTCTACAAGTTCAAGATTACTGCATAGAACCGCACCGAGCTTCAATCTGAGCTTTTGCTTTCGCGTGTTCCGCAGCTTCGATAGTATTATTCATCAGCATTGTGATAGTCATCGGTCCCACTCCACCTGGAACCGGTGTGATATATCCTGCTTTTTCTTTTACGCCTGAGAATTCGACATCACCACAAAGCTGTCCATCTGCCAGACGATTAATACCGACATCGATTACAGTTGCACCTGTCCTGATCATATCACTTGTCAGTAAATTTGCTTTGCCTGTGGCCATTACGATAATGTCGGCGCTGCGGGTGTGGCTGGCTAGTTCCCGAGTTTGTGAGGTGCAAATTGTGACAGTTGCGCCCTGTTCCAGCAGCATGAGCGCCATCGGTTTTCCGACAATATTGCTGCGCCCGACAACAACTGCGTGTTGCCCCTGAAGCGGGATGCCATATTCCGCCAGCATTTTCATGACGCCAAAGGGAGTGCACGGACGAAACAAGGCGTGTCCTGTTGCCAATGCGCCTACATTACAGGGGTGAAATCCGTCTACATCCTTTTCAATTGCTATGGCGGCAATGACTTCATTCATCTGGATATGGCTGGGTAAAGGCAATTGCACCAGAATACCGTGAATTTCGGGGTTAGCGTTCAAATCCTGTATCTGCCGTAATATAATTTTCTGGGGAGTATCAGCAGAGAAATTAAAAACCTTGGAGTGGATACCCAATTCTCCACAGGTTCTTGCCTTGTTGCGAACATATACGGAAGATGCCGGATTGTCTCCTGCCAGAATAACTGCCAGGCCGGGTTGCATCCATGTTTCCGAGAGGATTCGGATACGTTGTTTCAGTTCTTCGCGTAGTTTGCTTGCGATAAAATTACCGCTGATAATCGTTGCACTCATAAAATTCAGGAGATATCGAATAGAGCAGGTAAATAGCCTGCTTAAATCAGTAGGGCTGATTTAGGAAATTTTCGCCAAAATGTTTTTTTCCTGGCAAATTTTTTTTACGTTTCTGCTCTTCTCCAAGGGCTACTCAGTTAAAGAGGCGGAGTTTTGGAGCGTTTGCCTCTTTTTGTTTTGTAGCGATAAATCAAGAGGCCAATCAGGAACACGGGCGTTATGAACAGAAATGCCGTCAGTAACCCGATCGCCAGAATGGTGACGCCATCGCTTTCCGGAAGATAGATTGTTACGAACCATACACCAGCCATGGCAAAGAGCAAACCACCCAGCAATAAAATGATTTTTCCTTGATCATAGGAGTGCCAGAGTCCTTTTGATACTCTGGCTTCACCGACATAATGATCAAAGACCTCAGCCAGGCTATGATCACCGGGTTTTGATTCATAGCCCAATGCGAGTGCCAGCGCTTCATCACCATCCTCCAGTACAGACATTTTTCTGACGAATACAGCCTGCTTTTTGGCGCGGTTGGATTTGACACCATCCTTGACCATCATATGGTACAGCGCTTGAAATGCCTTTTCTTGTGCATCTGCTGTGGTTGCTTCGTATTGATCATAAAACTGCTGCATGACACCAACGAGATAAAGCTGAATAGTCAAATCCTTGAATTGCGGTGCAAAATCATATTTTTTATCTTTAACAAGCGGCAGTTGCTCTGCTAAAATTTCTTTTGTGTGCTTGATGCAGGCATCAAGTATCTCTTCCTCGAATTTTTCTTCTGTATTTTCCATTGTGAGCCGATCAGGATTTTCGTCCTTTGCGATAACAGTTTTAATTTCTCATTATATACTGGCTGGATAACACATGAAATCCACAAATCCTGAAAAGTAAAAGTAAGTCCAAGGAAGGTTCGAGCAAATGGGGAGCCTTTGCCAAGGCTCTCCGGGCAGGTTTTCGGATTCAATCTGTTCATCAAAACACGCAAACAAGTTTGCAGGCAAGCCGTTATAATGCGGACTTACCGAAATACTTTCCTGTCATGGCTACAACAATTCCCTTCGATTTTAGATCTCATTGTGTACAGCTGCTTGCTCAAGCAGTGAAACAAGTTCTTCCAGAAGAAACAGAGATACAAATCGAGTTGCAGCGCCCCAAACAGATGGATCATGGCGATTATTCCACTAATCTGGCCATGAAACTGGCTAAACGTTTACGCCGGAATCCACTTGAGCTGGCAAAGGTGCTGATTGGAGCCTTGCCAGATTCTCCTTATGTGGGAAAAACAGTTGTTGCTGGTGGCGGGTTTGTTAACTTTTTTCTGAAGAAAACAGCGAAACAGCAATTTTTACTTACAGTGTTGCAGGCGGCTGATTCATTCGGACATAGTAAACTGGGGGCAGGAAAAACCATCCAGATTGAGTTTGTATCCGCTAATCCGACCGGGCCGTTGCATGTTGGCCATGGTCGTGGGGCAGCGTTTGGTGCCAGCCTGGCCAATATTATGGCTGCGGCAGGATATGCTGTTACACGCGAGTTTTATGTTAACGATGCCGGTCGCCAAATGGATATTCTGGCTTTGTCAACATGGCTGCGTTACCTTGATTTATGTGGTATCGCTCTTCCGTTTCCCAGCAATGCTTATCAAGGGCGATATGTTGTTGATATGGCGCTGGAAATACATAGGATACACGGCGATCGCTATGCTCATTACTCTGATTCTCCGACGCAACAGCTGGCTGAAATCAATGCTAAAGCGGCTGCTGACGGAGAAGACGAATACCTGGACAATCTTATCACCGCGGCAAAGTCTATTCTTGGTGAGGATTATGCCTATCTCC
This sequence comes from Nitrosomonas sp. GH22, assembly GCF_009833115.1. Classification (NCBI taxonomy): domain Bacteria; kingdom Pseudomonadati; phylum Pseudomonadota; class Betaproteobacteria; order Nitrosomonadales; family Nitrosomonadaceae; genus Nitrosomonas; species Nitrosomonas sp. GH22. Next base: position 146,188 of record NZ_QRCA01000013.1, on the reverse strand, counting down.
ACAATTTTGTTCTGACGGAGCAGTTGAATGATTGCCGAAATGACTTGATGGAATTTGGTGTCGAGTTTGAAAACTGGTTTTCAGAACAATCATTGTTCGATAGCGGGATGGTAGCGCGTGCTGTACAGTTGCTGGATGATAAAAAGCTGCTGTATCGGCAAGACGGTGCGCTTTGGTTCCAATCTACCGGATTTGGTGATGAGAAAGATCGGGTTGTGCAGCGGGAGAATGGTCAGTATACATACTTTGCATCTGATATTGCCTACCACCTCAGCAAATATGAACGTGGTTTTGATTACATGCTGAATATTTGGGGTGCGGATCATCATGGCTATATTTCCCGGGTAAAAGGCGCTATTGAAGCACTGTCTCTTGATTCAGATAAACTTGAAATAGCGCTGGTTCAGTTTGCTGTCCTGTATCGGGATGGCAATAAAATTTCCATGTCCACCCGGTCGGGGGAATTTGTTACATTAAGACAATTACGCCAGGAAGTGGGTAACGACGCAGCCCGTTTTTTTTATGTGCTGCGTAAAAGTGACCAGCATCTGGATTTTGATCTTGATCTGGCCAAATCACAAAGTAACGATAATCCTGTCTACTATGTGCAATATGCGCATGCTCGTATCTGCAGCGTACTTGAGCAGTGGGGAGGGGCAGTGGATATACTTGGCAGGGCAGAAACGGAATTGCTAACTAATCCAGCCGAGTTGGTGCTTCTACAGAAAATAATTGATTTTCCGGATACTATCGAAGCAGCAGCAAAGGAACGCGCTCCTCATCTTATTGCATTTTTTTTGCGAGAATTGGCAAGCGAATTTCATAGTTACTACAATTCGACGCGTTTCCTCATTCCGGATGAAGCGCTTAAAATAGCGAGATTGGCGCTGATTTCAGCCGTTTGCCAAGTGTTATCAAAAGGGTTGTCGTTGCTGGGGGTAACTTCGCCCCGCAAGATGTAGCTGAATGGAATACGGAAAGATTGATGAGTCGGGATTATAAATCCAGAAATTCGGTAAAAACACGAAAGAACGGTAGTTCTTTATGGCTTGGTTTATTTGTTGGCTATACCTTGGGCCTGGTAAGCGCTATCGGGGTGTGGCTATACATTAGCCAGGCTCCCAGCCCATTCCTTACCCAGGGGAAAGAGACTCAGAGCCAGTCATCCGGGAAGTCCGCACGGCAATCGTCGCCGCCGTTATCAGCAGAAAAAAAGATCCCGCCCCAGACAAATCAGGCGGAAACGAGTGGATCACGCTTTGATTTCTATAAAATCTTGCCGGGGATTGAGGAGCCTCCAGCCGAGGATACATTCGATCTTGCGCCACTGCCGCCAACTGCTGCGGTAACCAAGAAAACTCCGGAGAAATTGCCCGAAAGAATACCTGAAAAAGCTGCTGTGACCAAGGACCAGTATTACTTGCAAGCGGGTTCCTTCAAAAACGCTGGGGATGCTGAGAGAATGAAGGCTGAACTCGCTATGCTGGGCATTATTGCTTCGGTTCAGCTCGGAAGATCTGATAGTAATGTGCTTGTACACCGCGTACGGGTTGGCCCATTTACTAAAATGGAAGAGCTGGACAGGGTTCGTGCCTCACTACAATCAAACGGGATAACGACAAGTCTTGTTCGCGCAGCGGGCAACAACTAGGCACTGAATAACAAAGGTCTCCAGCTGATGTCGTTGTGTTGTTTGAAATAAGCTGGCTTTCTAGTATAAATTCCGTGAATATTCTTTCTGTCACTTTGAAAACGAGGAAAATTGGATGAACGTAAGAAAAATTATCTGCTTTCTCTTGGGTTTTGTCGCTATAAACCTGGCAGGAATTCTAACTGTTCATGCGGAAATCATTGAAGGTAAGGATTACAAGGTGCTTTCAACGCCTCAGCTAACGGAAACCGAATCACAACAAATTGAAGTTATCGAATTCTTCTGGTATGGCTGTCCTCATTGCAGTGATCTGAATCCCTATCTCGGCCGCTGGCTGGAAAGCAAGCCGGCTGATGTTGAATTTCGGTATGTTCCAGCAATTTTCCGTAATAACTGGGCACCTGCAGCCAGGCTTTTTTACGCAATAGAAAGTCTGGGTCTTGGTGAGATACTTCATGACAAGATCTATCATGCCGTCCATCATGAAAAAACAGATTTGTCAAAAGAGGAGACTCTGTTTAACTGGATTGAACAGCAGGGGGTTGAGCGCGATAAATTCATAGGTGCTTACAATTCATTTACTGTACAGAATCAGGCAAACAGAGCTGCTCAAATAACACGGCAATACCAGCTTACTGGTGTGCCGGCTCTGGTGATTGATGGCAAATATCTGACCAGCGGGAAAGCAGGTGGTCTTCCACAGGATACAATTTCGGTTCTCAATCAGTTGATTGAAAAGGTTCGTGAAGAAAGGAAAACTCGGCAGTAATACCGGCTTTTATTCCCAGGATGGAGGTGAGATTCCGTAAAGAATCGCAAATTGGATTGCTTTTTCTTCAAAAGCTTTTCTGTTGTCTTGGAGGCGTTCATAGGCAAACAACACGTCCCATATCGCACGTGTGTTGGTGCTTGCCTCTGCTTTATTTTGCAGACTGGCGATAAAGTGATTTATCTGTTTCAGCTCAAGTTTGATACTTTCCCGGGTCATGGAGGAAAAAAGTTTTGCAAGCTTTCTGAGCCCGTCGTTATCAATTTCCTGTACGTTGGAAAAATCAAGCAATATGTCGCCAGGAGAGCTGCGGCTACACTGGATAATCATATTAGCAGGTAATGTTTCTGCAGTAATTTTTTTCGGTATCTCAAATACAATTGGATTACTGGCTGCTTCTTCATTAAACCATCGAGTGTATTTCTGTTTCAAACCAGCAGATAGAGATACACCTGCTATATTTTTATATAATCTTTCTATTTTAGCCAAGTCATTTACCCGGTCAGTTGCCAGATAAAACATCGCCAGTAATTTCCACCCTGCTACATCTTCTACTTGTTCATTCTCCAGTAGTGATTCAAGTGCTTGCATCTTTATTTGTGTTTCATTAACTATTCGCTGAATCTCCTCGACAGGATCGGGGGGGATTGCCCCGGGTGAGGTGAAATCAAGCAACAGGTTATCAGCACTCATTTTTATAGAGTAATTAATTTATTGGTTTCTGATGCGCCCCATTTTGACTATTTCACCGATATGCTTCAGTCTGCGGAAAATTTGTGCAAGATGTTGACGATCCCTGGCCTGCAGGATAAAGCGCATCGTGGTGTAATCTTTGTCATTTTCCAACGTTATATCGTCAATATTTGAGTCAGCTTTAGCAATCTCTGCGGTTACTCTGGCCAATACCCCGCTTTTATTTACTACCGTCATGAATATATTGACCGGAAAGGTTCTGTCAATATTCGTTCCCCAGATAACGTCCAGTTGATTGTCTATGTTTTTATGATCCTTGATTCTGATTACTGCAGAGCAATCTTGTGTATGAATCACCAGCCCCTGATCTTTTTTAATCAATCCAACGATGCCGTCACCGGGTATAGGGTAGCAGCATCGTGCGAATTTGACTGCCATTCCCTCGGTTCCGAGTATGGTGATAGAGTTGTTGCCTTCAATATTTGATATAGATTCACCTGACGGGGTAGCGAGACGTTTAGCTATAACTGCAGCAAGCTGTTTTCCCAGAGCAATATCTGCCAAAAGTGCTTCCTTGGATTTAGCCCCGCTCTCTCTTGCCAGTTTTTCCCATTGTGAAGGCTCGATAGCTTCCGCGCTCGTACCAAAGGAATGCAATGCCTGATTCAACAGGCGTTCTCCAAGCCTGATCGATTCATCGTATTGAATGGTTCTCAGAAAATAGCGAATACTGGAACGTGCTCTGCCAGTTGCAACATAGGATAGCCAAACAGGATTTGGTTTGGCTGCAGGTGCAGTAATAATTTCCACGCGATCTCCACTTCTCAGGCGGGTGCGAAGCGGTGTGATTTCACCGTTGATTCTGGCTGCTACGCAGCAATTCCCGATATCAGTATGCACAGCATAAGCAAAATCTACTATGGTTGCGCCTCGTGGTAACGTTAATATCTTGCCTTGCGGAGTAAAAACATATATTTCTCCTGGGAATAGATCAACTTTGAGATGCTCCAGAAATTCCAGCGAATCGGATGAGTCATTCAAGGTCTCCAGCAAACCTTTCATCCACTGATTGGCTTTCATGTACAAATCATCCATTGCAGTGTCACTGCCCTTGTTCTTGTAAAGCCAGTGTGAAGCAACTCCGGCCTCAGCAATATGGTGCATTTCTTGGGTGCGGATCTGGATTTCTATCGGCAATCCATAAGGCCCAAGTAATGTGCTGTGTAATGATTGATAGCCGTTTGGTTTGGGGATGGCAATGTAATCTTTGAACTTTCCAGGGATGGGTTTGTATAGGCTGTGGAGGGCTCCAAGCGCCACGTAGCAAGATGAAACATCTTTAACAACCACTCGAAAACCATAAATATCCAGTACATCCGAGAAACGAAGATGTTTCCCTGCCATTTTCTTGTAGATACTGTACAAATGTTTCTCGCGGCCGGTTACCATGGCATCCAGCCCGGCTTCCTGTAAGCGCTGTTTGGTTGCTTCCAGGATTTTTCCAACTACCTCCCGGCGATTGCCTCTTGCTGCCTTGATTGCCTTGAGCAGAACCTTATAGCGGGTTGGATAAGAAAAACAAAACCCCAGCTCCTGCAGTTCCTGATAGATATTCTCCAGGCCAAGGCGATGTGCAATCGGCGCGTAGATCTCAAGCGTTTCTCGTGCAATACGGAGCTGTTTCTCTTGTGGCATTACCTCAAGTGTGCGCATGTTGTGCAGACGATCGGCCAGCTTGATCAATATGACTCGTATATCTTGTGCCATGGCCAGCAACATCTTGCGGAAATTTTCCACTTGCATATCTGCTTGAGTTTGGAACTTGATCCGATCGAGCTTGGAAACGCCATCTACAAGCTCAGCTACGGAAGAACCAAATCGTTTGCTGATTGCTTCCTTCAGGATACCGGTATCCTCCACCACATCGTGCAGCAGAGCGGCAGCGAGCGTTGTCGTATCCAGATGGAGTTCACCCAGTATTCTGGCGACTGCAACAGGATGAGAAATATAAGGTTCGCCGGATTTTCTGAATTGGCCGGAGTGTGCTTCCTGACTGAAGAAATAAGCATTTTTAAGTAAAACCATATCTTCAGACTTGAGATATTGAGATACCTCGTCAAAAAGCAGCCCCGCTTTTGATGTAATAACAGCGGAGTCATTTAAGTCATACAAAATAGCTTCTGACATGAAATTTTAAAATTTTTATGTATGAAATGATTTTTGTCGGCCGTGAACCGCTGTGCTGTGAGGACTATTTCTAATCCAAAGGATTAATTTCAAGCCCGCAGGTCACCTCTCTGTCTATGTGCGGCTATATCAGCCATGCATTAAGCTAACTAACTACATTGAGTGCGAAGAATCTTTACATAGGTTGATCTCATCGCCCAGCCATAATCTTAATTTTTAACATGCCCTTTATAAAAACGCTATTAATTTAACTACTTGGGGAAATTTTAGGGCCTGTTCCTGTTTGATCCCAAGCTATTAATTTAAAGAAGCAAGTTCGTATCGTTATAGCTCTCACCAGCAACACGAGCTTGCAATGCTCCGATTATTGCTCAATGCTGAGCTCTGGTCGAAGCTACTGGCCATTTTGCTTCACAACCACCTCTACAACAAGCAAGATTTGCTGTATAACTGTCGAAGGCATACTGTACCGCAGGTACCGGTTCATTCGGGAGCTGGAACAAGGTTTATAAACGATTCACCGCCTGGCCTGCCAGTGGAAAATGGCTCAAGGTATTTCAGGCTCAGGTGGTTGAGCCGGACATGGAGCAGACTCTCATCAATGCTAGCTATATCAAGGCTCACCAGAGCAGCAAGGATAAGGCAGTCGGGAAAAGCCGGGGCGGTGCAAAATTCACATGGCGGTAGATACCCACGGACTTCCCCCATCGCATTCGATATTACCGGTGGTCAGATCAATGATTGCACACACGCATCGGCTTTGATCCGGGCTGGGCGCAGCTCAATCCATTGTTGTAGACAAAGACTATGACAATCAGGCCATACGTGATCAAATCGAACAAAAAGGTGCCAAGGCAGTCATTCCAGGGAAGGGGTAACTCCAAAACAGATAATTCAGATCTGGATCGAGGACTATACCGATACCGACACCTGGTAGAAAATATTTTCGTATGGTTGAAACAATCCTGAGCGGTGGCCCTGCGCTTTGATAAACTCAAACAAAACTACGAAAGCCTCGTGGCTACGGCCTGTGCCTTTCTGTGGTTACTAATGTGAAATGGGCGCAGATCTTGCTATTTTTCTCGTGTTTATTGCAAATAGAGCTTTTTTGATTAGATCTAAAATAAATAGATTCCCATGGCTCGCCAGAATACAGGTTGTTGAAGAAGGCGTGATCAGGATATGCTCTAGATGAGCTGGTTTAAGTTTTTTTGCTCTTGATTTTTTTTGTTATGACAGAGAATCTGGTATTGGTTGCTGTGCAAGGTAATTTCAGTGATAATTACCCTCTTGCCACAAACTAAAGCCGGGATGGCGGAATTGGTAGACGCACGGGACTCAAAATCCCGCGAGGGCGACTTCATGGGGGTTCGATTCCCCCTCCCGGCACCAAAGAATCAAAGACTTATCGGGCTGGTTAATCTTTAATCATTTCCGAAATTCCTACTTTGTTGGCTTCACTTTCTCACCTTTCCTGGTGCAAATATAGTGCTCTGTCATAGTGACGCTTGCATGTCCAAGTGACTCTTGAGCTTGTCTGATACCCCCACTTGATTCCGTTTTATCTGTTCCTGCTTGTGCTCTTAGATGTTTAGTCCCACGGTGTGCTGGTGTAAAATATAACCAACTACGGAGGGATGATTTATGGGGCAGATATTACATGGAAGCGCCCGCACGCCTTCGGTAAATGGTTCTCCGATATAGCCGCTGTCGCACAGCAGACTTTGGACCTGCCCCAAGCTCGGCCTGCAGTGCTCCAAGGCTTGCAACACACCTTTGTGGTCAGTCACTTCCGCCGCCGTCACCGCAATGGCATACGGCAAGCCCTGAGTATCGACCGCGATGTGACGCTTGATATCCAGAGACCTTCTTGCCTGCGTCATAGCCCTTCTGGCCCGCCGTGTCCGTGTTTTTAACACTCTCCGCGTCCATGATCAAGAACGTGCTGCAAGCGTTGCGCCCCTGTCTGGTACGAACCTCGCCAACGGATTGTTTTTAACGCCCGCTCCAGCAGGCTCACTCCCTGCGCATCTGGCTCGCTCCATTTGCACCAGTTTTATTGGGACTGGATAATCTTCACTGAGTCTGCTGCGCGAATTACCGCTGGATACCCTGAAAATAGATAAATATTTTATTCAAAGCATAGAACAGGATCATACGAGAGATGGTCTGATTTTGCGATTTCCCGAGCCATTATCGCGCTGGGGATAATCTTGGATTGAGTGTGATCGCGGAAGGCATGAAAACAGAGAGGTACGTGGAGTTTTTACGCAAACATCATTACTATTTACTAAAGGGTTATTATTTCAGTTGTCCATTATCAGCAACGAGGCTTATGCATTTTATAGAAGATATAGAAGAATTTGGCTCGGATCAAGCTTGGGGCAAATCAGTCGAGGGATATGACTTGAAAATACTGAAGACATACTTATATTAATGTCTGTATGTTTCATAGAGTAGAAGAAATCATCCAGGCTGGTGTTTTAGAATGATTGGAGGTATCCAGATGGATGTTTGGGTCGGGATGTCATGCGGATTAAATGACAACCTGTTTTGGTAAATGTTTTTGACTTGGTATGGAGGTTATTATGGCAATTACGCGTTATGAACCGTGGGGATTACTATCTCAATTGCAACGAGAACTGGGGCGGGTGCGTGATGATATGGCGACCGAGGAGGGTGCTTTTGCTGTTGCGGAATGGGCGCCTGCTGTTGATATCAAGGAGGAGGAAGATAAGTTTGTTTTGCATGCGGATTTACCTGGCGTAAAGCCTGAAGCAATAGAGATAACTACAGATAACGGCATGCTTACCATCAAAGGCGAGAAACAGACTGAAGCCAAGGTAGAGAAGGAAGGATATAAACGGGTGGAGCGGACGCATGGTTCTTTCTTCCGGCGCTTCAGCCTTCCAGATACGGCTGATCTGGGCGCCATTACAGCGGTAGCTAAAGATGGTGTGCTGGTTGTTACCATTCCCAAACGGGAAGCTGTTCGACCCAAGAAAATCGCTGTGTCTGCAGAATAAGTCGGATGACAAACGGGGCCCACGGGTCCCGTTTGTCTAATCAGCTGGTTCCAGTTTTTCCCTCAACCCTATGTGCCAAGATATTGAATGGATTTCTGTTTGGTTGCTGAAACTAGCTTCTATGTTACTGCAATTAATATGGTTTTTCCGGGGACTGCATTGTGGATATTTTCCGGGAAAAGAGGGTGAAACTGTTTTAAGCCACGAGAACTCAGGTAAAATGATTTGACTTGTGGTTATTAGCTGCGAGTGTTTGGCGGTCGCAGGCGTTAACGATTGAATGTCTGATTCGGGATATTGGATAGTTGGCAGCTAGTTTAACAAGCGAAAACGGTGACGTGTGCGCCAGGTTTTAACGGATTTTTATAGAGGAAACCTTTAAATGAAATTTACATACTACATCATCTGTACTCTTGGCCTTGGTGTCGCTTTAGTTGGCTGTGGTAACGCTGCTCCTGAAGTATCTCCTGAAAATTGTGCAGGAAGAGGGATGGAAAGAGCGTTGGATTATTACAAAAACAATGAAGCCGAGCGGCAGAAGTTTATTGATGGATGCGATGCGCTGAAAAAATAAGTATTAGTAAAACAGAGTTTATGCATAAAATTCAGGCTCGATCTGGAGCAGCTATCGAACCTGAATTTTTTGTTTTGAGCGGTATGCTGAATTCATCCAGGGTTTTATTCTATCAAGTGTTTTTTAAGCAGTGTATTGACCTGGACGGGATTGGCCTTGCCTCTTGACATTTTCATTACCTGGCCGACCAGGGAATTAAACGCTTTTTCTTTTCCAGCGCGATAATCGGCTACTTGTTGTTGATTTGCTGCAAGCACCTCATTAACCCATTTCTCAATTTCGCTGTTATCTGAAATCTGCCTGAGGTTTTTTGCATCGATAATTGTATCGGCACTGTTATCGTTGCTTTGCCACATACTATCAAATACATCCTTGGCTATTTTTCCTGATACGGTGCCATCCGTGATCCGTAGCAGCAATCCTGCCAGTTGTTCAGGACTGACGGGACACTGGTCAATTTCGAGTCCTTCCTTGTTCAGTCTTCCACTGACTTCTCCTATAATCCAGTTAGCACAAAGTTTAATTTGTTCCGGGAGAAATTTGACGGTTTGCTCAAAATAGTCAGCCAGTTCACGTGCCGCGGTTAGTATATTGGCATCGTAGGCGGATAGACTGAAGTCCCGAATATAGCGATTGTGTCTATCTTCCGGTAATTCCGGCAATTTCTCTCTGATCTGTTTTATCCATTCCTGGGGGATAACAACTGGCAACAGGTCGGGATCCGGGAAATAACGGTAGTCATGTGCATCTTCCTTGCTGCGCATGGTGCGGGTTTCATCCCGGTCTGCATCATATAGTCGTGTTTGCTGGACTATGCTGCCGCCACTTTCCAGAATATCAATTTGTCTTGCCACTTCATAATCGATTGCTCTTTCAAGAAAACGGAATGAATTGAGGTTTTTGATTTCACAGCGTGTCCCCAGTACGTCCGAGCCAGCAGGTCGTACTGAAACATTGGCATCGCAACGGAAGGATCCTTCCTGCATATTGCCGTCACAAATACCGATCCAGCGCACTAGTGAATGAAGTACTCTTGCGTAGGCCACAGCCTCGGCACTGCTGCGCATCTCTGGTTCCGAGACAATTTCTAGTAAGCCGGTTCCGGCACGATTCAGGTCGATTCCTGTCTTGTCGTGAAAACCTTCGTGTGTTGATTTACCTGCGTCTTCTTCCAGATGGGCGCGTGTCAGGTGTATGGTTTTTTCTTTATCCCCTGTCCGGATGGTAACATGCCCACCTTCAACGATTGGATGTGCCAGCTGACTGATTTGGTAGCCTTTGGGTAAATCAGGATAAAAATAGTTTTTTCGGGCAAAGATTGAGGGTGAGTTAATGGTTGCATTAATTGCCAGACCAAAGCGGATAGCATATTCAACCACTTGCTGGTTTAATACTGGCAATACCCCGGGTAGGGCAATATCCACTGCGCAGGCTTGTGAGTTCGGCCGGGCGCCATACGCAACGGATGCACCAGAAAAAATTTTGGATCGGGTCAATAGCTGCACATGTATCTCAAGGCCGATGACAGTTTCCCATTGCATGATCAGGTAATCCTTTTTCTTTTAGTTGCTTGATATTAACCAGAGAGCAGAGGCCTGAAGATTTTTAGCGATTCATTTCCGGTGGAGTAAGCTCATGCCAGTTTGTCGCCAGCTGGTAGCGGTGAGCCGCATTCAGCATTTGTGCTTCCCTGAAGTAGTTCCCAATAATATGTAAGCCTACCGGCCTGTTTTTACTGCCAAATCCAACAGGTATCGACATACCCGGCAATCCTGCAAGGCTGGCTGCGCTGGTGTAGATATCGGAGAGATACATCTGGATAGGATCGTTGCATCTCTCGCCAATATTAAAGGCTACGGTAGGTGAAGTCGGCCCCATGATCAGGTCGCATTGTTCAAAAGCTTTTTTGAAATCCTCGGCAATCAGACGGCGTAATTTTTGAGCCTGAAGATAGTAGGCATCGTAATAGCCATGGGATAACACGTACGTGCCAATAAGAATACGGCGCTTTACTTCATCGCCAAATCCTTCTGCGCGTGTTTTTGCGTATAAATCTTCCAGATTGGCATATTGCGCGGCACGATGGCCATATCGTACTCCATCAAAACGCGATAAGTTACTAGATGCTTCGGCGGGTGCGAGCACGTAATAGACTGGAACGGCAAGCTTGCTGTTTGGCAGGGATACCTCGACAAATGTGGCGCCCAGTTTGCGGTACTCTGCCAGAGCCGCTTCTACCGCACTGGAAACGTCACTGCTCATACCTTCTGCAAAAAATTCCTTGGGTAAGCCAATGCGCAGCCCGCTCACCGGTTTCTCCAGGTCTTGCGTATAGTCTTCTTTTTCCCGCTGCAGACTGGTTGAATCACGTTCATCAAATCCGACCATGACATTCAGCAGCAGTGCAAGATCTTCGGCAGATCTGGCCATTGGTCCAGCCTGATCGAGGCTGGAAGCAAATGCGATCATACCGTACCGAGAAACCAGTCCGTAAGTAGGTTTGATTCCACTAATTCCACATAATGCAGCTGGTTGACGAATGGAGCCACCTGTATCGGTGCCCGTTGCTGCTGGAGCCAGTCTGGCTGCTACCGCACAGGCCGAGCCGCCTGAGCTGCCGCCAGGAACGGCGAGCCTGTCCCAGGGATTTTTCACTGGCCCGTAATAGGAAGTTTCGTTACTGGAGCCCATGGCGAATTCATCCATGTTGGTTTTGCCCAGATTGACCATCCCCACCTGATCAAACTGTTTCACCACGGTGGCATCATAGGGTGAAATAAAATTTGAAAGCATTTTCGATCCGCAAGTTGTCAGCCACCCGTTGGCACAGAAAATATCTTTTTGGGCGATGGGTATTCCTGTGAGCAGTGTGGATTGTCCCGTGGCAATCATCTCGTCAGCGGTTCTGGCCTGATCCAGACTTTTTTCTTCATCCATTGTAATAAAGGCATTCAAGTCAGGATTGAGGGCCTTGATCCGGGCTAGAAATTCCCCGGTGAGTTCTGTGCTGGATATTTTTTTTTCTGAGAGCAGCGAAGAGAGCTGCCTGAGACTGGCATTTAGCATGATCTGTCAGTGCGGTGGAATATTTGGAAAATTGATAAGCAGAGATACGGTTTTATTGCCGGTGTTATTCGATTACCTTGGGAACCAGATAGTATCCATCTTCAACCTGGGGTGCGATGGATTGGAATTGTATGTGCTGATCAGATTCCGTGACAATATCCTCGCGCAGTCTTTGTGTCATGTCCTGGGAATGGCTCATTGGCTTGATCCCTTGTGTATCAACAGCTTGCATTTGTTCGATGAGGCTGAATATTCCGGATAACTGGATTAGGCTTTGTTGGGCGTCTGTCTCGCTAATTTCGATACGGGCCAACTTTGCAACGCGCTTGATATCGCTCAGTGATAGTGTCATTTTTGTAGCTTTCTGTTTAAACCAAAACAGGTAATAGAGTATCATGCACACCTGTCAAACACATGTTTTTATACATTTGCGGCGTTTGCTCCAAGAGCGAAATAATGAAATACCTGCAGTGCGTGTAACATACCGGATCTGTCATACTGGAATATCGTCATTATGTTTAATTTCCTGAGCAATAACTTTCTGGGCGGCTATTTTTCGACGGATATGGCTGTTGATTTAGGCACTGCCAATACATTGATCTATGTGCGTGGCCAGGGCATTGTGCTGAATGAGCCTTCGGTGGTTGCCATACGCCACGAAGGGGGGCCGGGCGGCAAGCGCATGATTCAGCAGGTTGGACAGGCTGCAAAACAAATGCTGGGCCGTACCCCGGGCAACATTACGGCAATCCGGCCAATGAAGGACGGTGTTATTGCAGACTTCACAGTCACCGAGCAGATGCTTAAACAATTCATCCGAAAAGCCCATCCTCCCCGTTTATTTTCAGCAAATCCCCGTATTGTTATTTCTGTGCCTTGTGGTTCCACCCAGGTGGAACGGCGTGCAATCCGGGAGGCGGCTTACGGCGCAGGGGCGCGTAAGGTCGAGCTGATTGAAGAACCTATGGCGGCAGCGCTGGGCGCGGATTTGCCGGTTGAAACTCCAATTGGCTGCATGGTAGTTGATATTGGCGGAGGGACGACAGAAGTCGCAGTGATTTCGCTGGGAGGAGTTGTTTATTCCAATTCGGTACGAGTTGGTGGTGACAGGTTTGATGAGGCAATTATCAATTACATCCGTCGTAATTACGGAATTATGATTGGTGAAGTAACGGCTGAGATTATCAAATCAGAAATTGGATCGGCTTATCCGGGCTCGGAAGTCCGGGAAATAGAAGTCAAAGGACGAAATCTGGCTGAAGGTATTCCTCGCAGCTTTACAATCTCCAGTAATGAGATTCTGGAAGCTTTGGCAGAGCCGCTTAATAGTATTGTTAGTGCAGTTAAAACCGCATTGGAGCAAACGCCTCCTGAACTCGGTTCCGATATTGCAGAAATGGGAATGGTGATGACAGGGGGGGGGGCGCTGTTGCGAGATATAGACCGTCTGATTATGGAAGAGACAGGGTTGTCGGTTATTATTGCGGATGATCCGCTTACCTGTGTTGTGCGGGGTGCGGGAATGGCCCTGGATAGCATTGATCATTCGGTTGGAATTTTTGTTAGAGATTATTAATTTATTTGTCTTTCCCGCCTTCTTCCATGGTGCAAGTTGTCATATAACGTAAGGGCGCGTCGGATTTCTGGGGTCTGTTTATGTGCTGCCAATTAGCCTGCTTATATCGAATACGTAATAACCACGCCACAAATCTTGACGATTAATTTGCTAAAATGGCAAGTCTGGATAGATCGGATTGGCCTTCGTCGAATTCTTACCCTTCTCAAGCGGTCTTCAGGTACAGAATCTGTGCCTCAAGCGCGTTGGTATAGTGCTTTATTGCATATCATTTATTCAAGTTTTCGGGCTGTTATTAGTATTTTTAGCAAGTGGCATGTTCCAATCTATGGGTTTGGGATACGGAAATACTGAGAGGCGCTATGCAAACTTCTCCACAATTCTTCAAGCCAGGCTCAAATCCTCTGACGCGGATGTTTTTCTTTGTGTTGCTATCTGTCTTTATGATGATTGCAGATGCTCGTTCTGATGCAATTTCTGAAGTACGGCGTGTAATTGCGATTGTCATTTTCCCGTTACAAAAATTGGCATATTTGCCTTTTTCCTTGCAAGAAAGAGTGGAACAATATATTTCAGACTTTAAACTCATTGAAGAAATTGATCACCTCAGGCATGAATATCTGAGCAGCCGCTATGATTTTTTCCGGTTACAGGCATTAACTAGCGAGAATGAGCGCCTGCGTGCTTTACTTGGGGCTGCTAAACAAACTGAGATTCAAACTATTCTGGCGGAGATACTTTATGTACCACGTGATCCTTTCAGCCGCAAGATAACAGTAGGTAAGGGGAGCTCAAGTGGTGTCAAGGCTGGGCAAATTGTGATTGATGATCTTGGTGTGATCGGGCAGGTGACACAGATTTATCCGTGGACGGCAGAAATCACGTTGATTACGGATAAGAATCATCTGGTGCCTGTACAAATTGAGCGCAATAGCTTGCGAACAGTAATTTCAGGTACAGGTAGAAATGGCGAACTGGAGTTGCGGTTTTTATCCATTAGCACGGATATCCAGGAAGGCGACCTGCTGATCACTTCGGGGATCGGGGGGGTTTATCCACCAGGATTACCTGTAGGACGGGTGACTCATATCGAGTACGATCGTTCACATAAATTTGCACGTATTATATGTACTCCCGTGGCGGGCGTAGATCGGCACAGACAAGTTCTCATCCTGACCAGTTCGCCACCGCCTGTTATGGAAATACCAGATAACCCTGAATCCCATGCATCCCAGACAAAACGGAAAATCTAGAATCAGGCGTTATGATTACGAAATCCAGGAATTTTTATTTCCTGCAAGAAAATCACTGATTTATATCAGTTTGATAACGGCAGTTTTAATTAATCTGATGCCGTTTGATAAAGTGATACTGGTTTTGCGCCCGGATTTTGTTGCGCTGACATTACTCTACTGGAATATCTATCAACCACAGCAAGCGGGCATGAGTATCGCTTTCATAAGTGGTCTGTTCATGGATGTCATCGATGTCAGTATCATGGGACAGCATGCCATTGCATATTGCCTGATCACGTTTTTTGCCTTGATCCTGTATCGACGTTTGCGTTTGTTCAATGCCTTTCAGCAAATTCCCGCAGTTTTATGGATACTGTTATCAGGGCAAGGAGTGGTATTTTTGACCGGGATTCTGGCAGGATCATATATTCCTGAGTGGTATATTTTCCTGGCGAGTGTAACCGGGGCGTTATGTTGGCCCTTATTGGCTTTTCTGCTGGGAATATTTCGTAAGCAGCGAATTGATCGCGATGAAGTATGAGTGATATTGTAGAGTTACGTAATCATATACGTGAAACTCGGCATTTTCGCATCAGGTTGGTGATCAGTGCGATTGGTGTCGTGGTTTTGTTCAGTTTGCTCTTTGGTCGTTTTTTTTATCTGCAGGTATTGCAAGAAGAGCACTACACGACTCTCGCGGAGGCGAATCGCATTGCTATCCAGCCGCTGACCCCTAACCGGGGGCTCATATTTGATCGTAATGGAGATATTCTGGCTCAAAATTACACGGCCTACACTTTGGAGATAATCCCCGATCAAGTTAAAAATCTTGATGCAGCTATCAATGAACTGGCAACGATCATTGAGATTACTCCCGAGGATCGGAGACGCTTTAACAAGCTGAAACTTGAAAATACAAGATTTAAGAGCCTGCCCATACGTTCCCGTCTGACAGATTTTGAAGTAGCTCGTTTTGCGGAAAATCAGTATCGCTTTTCCGGGATGGATATCAAGGCGCATCCCCTCAGGCATTACCCGAAAGGAGAGCTGGTTTCTCATGTGATAGGCTACATTGGACGTATCAGCGACAAGGATCTGGAACAGCTCGAAGCGGATAAGCGGCTAAAGAATTACTACGGCTCCACGCATATCGGGCGGATTGGTATCGAAAAAAGCTACGAAAGTGTGCTACATGGGCAGACTGGCTTTGAGCAGGTTGAGACTGATGCTGTTGGCCGTCCTGTACGTACTTTGTCCCGTGTTGCGCCAACCGCCGGGAACGATCTTACGCTTTCTCTCGATATTGGGTTGCAGCAGGCAGCTGTACAGGCTTTTGGGGATTATCGAGGTGCTTTGGTTGCGCTGGATCCATCTAATGGAGAAATTTTGGCTTTTGTCAGTAAACCGGGTTTTGATCCCAATTTGTTTGTAGACGGCATTGACCACCTTAATTGGCGTCTGCTTAATGAATCCATAGACAGACCCTTGAACAATCGTGCTTTACGAGGTGTATACCCCCCTGGTTCCACCTTTAAGCCATTTATGGCGCTGGCCGGGTTGGAGCTGGGTAAACGCTCTCTTCGTTATGCATTTAATGATCCAGGTTTTTTCAGTTTACCTGGAAGCTCACACCGTTTTCGTGACTGGAAGCCGGGAGGGCATGGCTGGGTCGATTTGCGCAAATCTCTGGTAATTTCGTGTGACACTTACTATTACATGCTCGCACATGATTTGGGTATTACCAACATTCATGATTTCATCGGGCAGTTTGGTTTTGGTAAAGAAACTGGAATAGATATTCCAGGAGAAGCTGCTGGATTATTGCCTTCTCCAGAGTGGAAAAAGAGGCGATTTAATCAAAACTGGCTGCCAGGGGATACCATTTCGGTTGGTATCGGGCAGGGGTTTAATTTGTCCACGCCACTTCAGCTGACGTTTGCAATGATGTTACTGGCTAACGATGGTAGGGCCTACAGGCCGCATTTTGTTAGACAGCAGGTGGATCATTATAAGAATTTTGTGAAAGATAATTTTGTAGAGGAAATTTACAGACTGAATCTGAGGCAGGAATATCTGGATTCTGTCAGACAGGCATTAGCAGATGTTACCCGCCCTGGTGGTACAGCATCCCGTGCCGGTGCTAATACTGCTTATACCTTTGCCGGGAAAACCGGTACTTCTCAGGTAATCAATATCAAGCAGGGTGAACGCTACAATGCCAGTAAAATTGACGAGCGGCATCGCGACCATGCGCTGTTTACAGCTTTTGCGCCTGTAGAAAATCCCAGGATAGTGCTAACAGTACTGATCGAGAACGGTGGCTCGGGCGGATCAACCGCTGCCCCTATCGCTCGCAAAGTACTGGATTATTTTTTCCTGGGAACAATGCCAGAATCGGCTGAGAAAGCAGGGTAGCGGATGAATTCCTGATCGCGAGATGATTACTCCGGATATCAAGCAAGCATGGCATTATTGTACGCGCTATATTGATAATTTTCTGCTTGCCGGGATTTTTCTGCTAATGCTGACCGGGTTGATCGTGCTATACAGCGCTACCGGTGGGAGCTCTGCCCGGGTAATCAGTCAGTTAATTAACATGGTTGTTGCATATGTAGTGATGTGGGTAGTTGCGAACATTCCTCCGCAAAGGATTATGCGCATGGCCTTTCCGCTGTATGTACTGGGTATTGTCTTGCTGATTGCTGTAGCGTTATTTGGTGAAGTGCAGAATGGTGCCCGCCGCTGGTTAAATCTGGGAATTGTTCATATCCAGCCTTCAGAACTGCTGAAAATTGCTGTTCCTCTTATGATGGCGTGGTATTTTGACAAAGCTCACATTACTCTGCGTTGGCGGGATTATGTTATTGCTGCGCTTATTCTGCTGCTGCCGGTTGCGCTTATCGTGCGACAACCTGATCTTGGGACTGCCTTGCTGATCCTGATTAGCGGATTTTATGTTATTTTTTTGGCAGGTCTGTCATGGCGTCTCATGACTGGCTTGGCTGTGGCAGTGACAGTGAGTCTACCTTTACTCTGGTCTTTTGGTATGCATGATTACCAGCGCAAGCGAATTATGACTATGCTTGATCCTTCACAAGACGCACTAGGCGCCGGGTATCATACGATACAATCCAGTATTGCTATTGGATCTGGCGGAATTGCAGGAAAGGGGTGGTTGAAAGGTACCCAGTCTCAACTTGATTTCTTGCCTGAACCGAGTACGGATTTTATTTTTTCAGTATTCTCAGAAGAATTCGGGCTGATTGGTAACAGTTTGTTATTGTCGCTGTATCTGATCGTAATCGGGCGCTGCATGGTTATTACGGCCAGTGCGCCGACACGGTTTGCACGGCTGGTTGCGGGATCAATCACCTTAACTTTTTTTACTTATGTGTTCGTCAATATGGGTATGGTAAGTGGTATCTTGCCCGTTGTCGGCATACCTCTTCCACTCATCAGCTATGGAGGCACTTCTATGGTCACCATACTGCTGGGATTTGGAATTTTAATGAGCATACATACTCATCCAAAACTTGTTAAGACCTGAAAATATGAAACCAAATTCTTATTTCCATTCTGATATTCCAAGCAGAAGTGCACTATTTGTTTTTTCTGCTGTTGTCATATTATTTATGCTCTCAGCTTGCAGTAATACTCCCAGAGTAGGGCAATCATCCGTACAAGCACACACGAAGAGCTCATCTATTGCGGGAAGTGGAGGAGGGGGCTACTATCTCGATGATGGGCCGGAAGAAAATCCCCCTGCTAATCTTGATGCTGTTCCTGATGCAGTTCCCCGGGTTGAGCCTTTAAAAACAGCAACGATGCGCCCTTATGTTGCTCTTGGTAAAACCTACACACCGATGACCACACTCAAGCCTTACAAGGAACGCGGACAGGCTTCCTGGTACGGCAAGCGCTATCACGGTCAACGTACAGCCTCAGGTGATGTTTACGATATGTATTCCATGACGGCCGCCCACCCAACCTTGCCCATACCCAGCTATGTTCGTGTTACAAACTTGCAGAATGGAAGCTCAGTAATTGTTCGTATTAATGATAGAGGACCTTTCCTGGAAAGTCGCCTGATTGATCTGTCTTATGTTGCGGCTCATAAGCTGGGTGTCCTGGCAAATGGCAGTGCCCGGGTAGAGGTGGAAAGTATTATTCCGGATCGTTTCAGCGGTCCTTATTCTGTGACAACACAACCCCAACCAGATATGGCTCCAAAGAGGGTGTCCAGTAACGATACTGGTAAATTTTATTTACAGCTTGCCGCGTTTGGCTCTGCCCATAATGCTCAATCTTATCTAATACAATTAAGATCCAATTTCCCCTCAATCACTCAACAGGCCTATATCAATCAAACAAGTGGTTTGTACAAAATATTTGTAGGGCCGTTCCCTGATTTGGAGGCTGCTACCCGAACAGCGAATACCATAAGCGCTTCGGGTTCTCCGAAGCCGATATTGGTTCCTCATACCTATATGGCCGGCTCGGAATAAGTATCCCGGATACTGTAGAAAGGCTGTCAGGAAAGAAATAGTGTTTGAGTCTATCACTGAGTGGTAGTAATGGTAAAAGGAGAGAGTTAGGGTGTAAAGAAGTTACATCTCACGATGTGATGTCTGCCGGATTTCCTGATAGGTTATGCGCCATGTAATCCATGATAGCCACACTGTAGCGATTATGGCAGCCAGCCCAATCAACCAGTTGCCAAGCTGTATCTGGTCATCAAGCAGATAGGCATTGCACAGGCGCAGCGGTGATTCAGTATACAACCACCCAACCACTCCCATCATGGGCAGCATATTGCCCAGAAAGAAAAATTGCAGAATCAAACCAGCTGGACGCCATGACAGACGTAGCGCCATGCCTGCCAGAACCAATGCGGTTAATTTAGCCAACTCCATTTTTGGGTGCAGTAATGCTTGATCAAGCACACGTGGTATCATTAGTACAGCGAGCGTAACACCTGTTATGAGTAATCCGCTGATTCCATACATATTCCAGCGAGCAATAACCTTACATATTCGTGCCGGCATTCCTCCGGCAAGCAAGGCAGCTGCCCCTATCCAGAGTGGAAACTGCACCAACATGTGACACCACATGCTTTTTTCCATTGCATGACGTACGCCAGGTGTGGCTATAAACAGCAGTAAGCCTATGCCTAAAACAGCTTGCCAACACTTGTTCACAACGAAGTTTCCTGTATCTGCTTGCGTGCCAGATGGCGCGCATAATCAAGTGCCAGCTGGTGCTCCTCAATATCGAATACACGCACCATGCGTCCAGCACCATCAAATACCAACAGAGCGGCGTTGTGCTCGTAATCGCCACGGCCATCAGGTATCACCACTACTCCAAGCTGTTGCAGCAAAGCTTGTTCCTGTTTTGCCTGTAGTACTCGAACAAAACGCCAGAGTTCTGGCCTGGCACTCAAGTTATCGGCATAAGCTCGAAGTGCGGGTGGATCGTCATGTTTGCGATCAAAGCTGATGGAAAGCAAGCGAACATTTCTCGGACGCTCGTTACCCGCATCGTTGAGCAAGGCGGTTTGTATCTGCTGAAAAATACTACCCAATGAGGGGCATACGGCCTGGCAACGGGTGTAGATAAAGTCTGCGATCGTTACAACATTCTCTTGACGTAACAGGGTCGTAAGATCCGTTTCAGCAAGATCCGGCCCTTCGATTCGTACAGGGGAGATTTCGACAGGATGCAAAGCGACTTCCAGACGGCGCGCGTCTTCATCAGTCCAGATCTGGAAATCATAAGTTAGCCAGGATGCGGCACTCCGGCCGAGCAGAATGATTAATATACTTGTAATTACAGTGCGTATCATCTCTGGTTATTAGTGCAGGTGCGCCCTTGGCAGCTTACTACTAGTGATTCTTTTCACTTAGTGCCTTCAGTGCCGCCCCACCTTCAAATGGTGTAGTGCGTCCAGCACTGGATTGCCGTTCTGTCTCGAACAGATCGGCTGAAACTGCATCTGCTTTATTACTCCAGGCGCTGCGGATGTAAGTTGCCACCCTAGCCAGCTCCGCGTCACTTAATTGCGAGAAGGCTGGCATTAAACCCTGGTATTTTTGTCCAGCGATTTCTATTTCACCACTAACACCATGTAACAGGATATTGGCTAGAATACGTGGTTCACCCTGTACCCATTCTGAGTTGTCCAGTGGCGGGAAAACGCCTGGTACACCCAGTCCTGTGACTTGATGGCAAGCTGCACATTGTGCAGCGTACAAGGTCTTGCCATCGATAACCGTATTATCACTATCGGCTGTTTGCAGTGGTCTGGAAAGATCGGCCAATGTGCGCTGATCACCATAGCGAGACGTCGTCAGTGGTTCTGACATAAATAAATATACCACACCGAAAATAACCATTCCCAACGTGACTAATGTTGTCGTCATCGGAATTGGGCGAATGATTTCTTTGGGGTCAATGTTTTCACGGACTTGGGCGCGATGGTCATCATTATCGGCCATGGAGTGTACCTCTTTGGTTGAAAAGATCATGCCTGTATGTGGCAGAGCAATTTATTGATGTCATTTAGCGATCCTTTTTACCTGCGTTTTGTGGATCCGGCGGTAATATCGGGTAACTTCGGTCGAGGGATCGTAAATATTTCACCAGATCTACCGCTTCCGGGCGAGCAACTACTACTTTCCCTGATGGTACAAATTTTGGTGGCAGCTTGACGATTATCTCGTCATCTTCGGCTTGATCTTTAACTTCAAACATATAAGGATAAGAAGGCATGGTAGAATCTGGCACATACGCACGCGGCTGATACAAATGACCTAGATGCCAGTCCATGCTTGGCTGGCGCACACCGATATTCATTAGATCTGGGCCGGTACGCATGCTGCCTAGCAAGTGTGGTTTGTCGTAATAATAGTCACCAGGCGTGGTGACCCGTCCCCAGCCGCGATCAAAATCCGGAGCGAAGCTGCGATCGCGTGGCTGTTGGGTATGGCAATACAGACAACCGTTGGCGACGTAAATTTCTCGCCCACGTAATTCTGCGCTGGTGTAAGGTTTGAGTCCTTCAGGCGGCTGAATATCACGCACCTGGATATATGGAAGCACCACCAGTGCTGCGACGGCAATTCCAAAAGTCGTTATTGCGCCAGCAGTCAGCTTAGCTTCATTTTCCATGCATCATCTCCAGTTTCATTTTCTCCGGTGCAAACAGTGCTTCCCCGGTACGATTGGGGCCGAATCGCAGTATCATGACCAGTAAATGTCCGACAAAAATCACATGGCTAAGCCACATCAGCCCACCTCCTACACTGCGCCATTCCAGGTACGGAATAGTTAGTCGTACTGAATCCATAAATTCACGTGTGGTATCGAGCATTGCAAGGCCCTGTAGCCAGCCGCCCCAAGACAGGAAAACGAAATAGATTAGGATACCGATGCTGGCTAGCCAAAAATGCAGCGAAATTAGTTTTGGGTAGGGCCATTCCCAATGTAGTACACGCGGCATCATAAAGTAGATCGCACCGAAGAGTACCATTGAGACGAAACCGTAGGCGCCAAGGTGAGCATGAGCTACTGTGAAGTGTGTAAAGTGCGCAACTTGTTGAATGCTGCGTAAGGCCTCAAATGACCCTTGCACCGATGACAGCAGATACATAAAGCCGCCAAACATCATGAATCGTAGCGTTGGCGAATAAAGTGCCAGACGCATTCTCCCCCACATGGTTCCTGCCATATTGACTGAGAATGCAACTACGGGGATGATCATCATCATACTCTGCACGATGGATAGCGTAATCAGCCATCCAGGTACCGGCCCGCCAACTAGATGGTGCCCGCCCACCTGTGCGTAGAAAAACGCCAGTGTCCAGAAACCCAACAATGAAAGATTATAGGAACGCACTCGCCGCCCGATTGTTTTGGGTAGAAAATAGTAGATGGCGCCCAAGGCGATCGGAGTAAACCAGAGGCCTAGAACGTTGTGCCCATACCACCAGTTGGTCATCGCCTGTTGTACGCCAAAATGAACACCCGGAAGTTTTCCGACGGTAAACAGCAGCGAAATCCATAATAAGGCAGCGATGTGATACCACACGCTTACATAGAGTTCATGTGCTTTGCGGTGGAACAATGTATAAAATACCGAACCAATGATACAAACCATACCTGCCTGAATGAACAAGCCGATCTGCCATGGGATTTCCAGGTATTCCATACCATCGCTCCAGCCGGAACCGATTGCGCCAATGGAGCTGGCAATTCCGATGTTGATAAATGTCCCCCCCAGCATGACCCACATTGGTCCTTTCAGTGGTGTGCGCAACAAGCGTGGCAGCAGCCAGATGATAATGCCCAGCCCAACGTTGGTGATCCAGCCATAAAGTACTGCGATCAGGTGTACTGTTCGCATGCGCCCAAAGGTCATCCAAGCCTCGGATACCAGAAAGTCTGGCCAGTGTAATTTCAGTGATGAAATGAGACCAGCTGTCGCGCCCAGTATCAGCCACATACAGCCAAAGGAAATGAACATAAAGACCGGGAAGGCAGATGAACGGTCAGCAGCGATGCGATCCTTGATCTCATCCGGGTCTTCGGCTTGCGGCTCACTGCCGTGGGAAGCGGTTATCGCCTCTTGAAGGCGTTTTGCAGCCTGATCATCCAGAGCTGGATCATCTGCTTTGCCAATTTCTCCAGGTGCAAAAATTGTGGCGGCCGCTCGTGGGTTTTCAAACAGCAATCCTTTACGCAGCGACCAGATGAATACAAGCAAACCAATGAGTGATAATAAAAAGGCTGCCAGCAAGCTCAGTAATGCACTATCCATATTGCACTCTCTCTTGATTGTGTTGCAGTTTAACTAGCAACACTGTATTAACTTGCTTGTCCTCGACACGATAGCTGCTTGCTGAGGGATTTGCAGCCTAGAAGAATATTTGGATTCTAAGCTGACTCAACTATTTTCTTTACAAATATTAGAAGCTGTCAAGTTGTTTATCGCTTATCAGGATATCCAAAGCATTGAGACTCCTGCTCAACTTATTTTTTGATCGCATAAACATTCAAGCTGTTGTTTATTTATGACTCGCATATGGAAAAAGGGTAGCTGTGCAGGGGCCTCGTGTTTGTTTGAATGCTATTTTCTGGCTTCTTGGTGATATTTCATTTTTTAGATGGAGCAGATAAGTCACATCGATTCTGATTCGGGCCTGTAGTGGTTAAATGATTCTGTAAAGGATGTTAAGTTATACTATTGATTTGAATGAACAGAAGACAATCTTCACCAGAATTTAAAATTGAAGCTCCTGTGAAAGTTGAGGCAGTTTAGCCTGGAGAGGGAGAGGGGTGATAGGCTGCAGAGGCTGTGCCTTTGTTATAAACAGACTCACTGATTAGTGATGTGAATAAAAAGTGCCCCACATCCCCGATTTGAATATCTTTCCAGGAATTTGTGGGGCACTTTGGGGATTAGCCCGTTTTTAGATTACTTTACAATTGCTTTTAGTTCGCCGCTCAGGTAACGGTTTGCCATAGTTTCCAGCGAGATTGGCTTGATCTTGCCAGCTTGACCCGCGGAGCCAAATGCTTCGAAACGTGCTTTGCAGATATCTTTAGCAGCAACAGTGGCATCTTTCAGGAATTTACGCGGATCAAACTCGCTTTTGTTTCTGGCCAGATGACGACGAATTGCACCAGTCATGGCCAAACGGATATCCGTATCGATATTGACTTTACGCACACCATACTTGATACCCTGCTGAATTTCTTCTACAGGTACACCATAGGTTTCTTTCATTTCACCACCATATTCACGGATGATTTCTAGCCATTCCTGAGGAACGGAACTGGATCCGTGCATAACCAGATGGGTATTGGGAATTCTCTGGTGAATTTCTTTGATCCGCTCAATGGCGAGGATATCACCTGTGGGTTTTCGGGTAAATTTATACGCACCGTGAGAAGTACCGATGGCAATTGCTAGCGCATCCACACCGGTTCTTCTGACGAACTCGGCAGCTTCTTCAGGATCAGTCAGCAACTGATCATGTGAAAGTTGTCCTTCAGCACCGTGGCCATCCTCAGCTTCGCCCTGACCAGATTCCAGAGATCCCAGGCAACCTAGCTCGCCCTCCACGGAAACGCCTACAGCATGTGCCATAGCGACTACTCTGGCAGTGACATCCACGTTATATTCAAATGATGAAGGCGTTTTTCCGTCCTCTTCAAGCGATCCATCCATCATCACGCTGGAGAAACCGCTGCGAATGGCATTAATACACACAGAAGGTGAGGCGCCATGATCCTGGTGCATTACAACCGGAATATGGGGATAGGCTTCAACTGCTGCGGCAATCAGATGGCGCAGGAATGCTTCACCAGCATACTTGCGGGCGCCAGCCGATCCTTGCATGATTACCGGGCTATCACATTCATCAGCCGCCTGCATAATTGCATGAATTTGTTCAAGGTTGTTTACATTAAAAGCCGGAAGCCCATATCCGTTTTCAGCTGCATGATCCAGTAACTGGCGTAAAGATACAAGTGCCATTCAAGTCTCCTTTATATAAAATTAATATGTTTATTTTCTGATGAAACCAAACTTCATGTTCTTACGGGTGTATAAGCCGATACGCTAATCTGTTTGTAGGGTTAATTTTATAAATTAAGTGGATCAGAAAAGGTCTGCTGAGTCACTTCTTTCGTTATCTGTGTCGTTCCCCTGGAACCACCTACTCTGACAAGTTTCATAGTATTTGTTCCGCCAGCCTTGCCAACCGGTTCGCCAATTGTCATGATGATTAAATCTTCGTTTCGTACCGCGCCGCGTCTGAGCAACTCATCTTCCGCCATGCTGAGGATAATCTCAGGATCACACAATCCCTGTCCAAATTTTATAGGATAAACACCACGAAAAAGAGTGACCTTGCTCAGAGTATCCTCTTGTGGACTTAAAGCGAAGATTGGAACTTTCGAGCTTCTACGAGACATGAACAATGCTGTTACGCCGCTTTGTGTCAATGCAGCGATTGCTCGAATCTTGAGCGAACCGGCGGTGTACATGGTAGCTCGCGCAATAGCGTCTTCGATACTGACTGGTTGTGTATCCGGAGAACGGCGAAAACTCAGATTAACCGTATACTCCTTTTCAGCCTCCAGACAAACTCTTGCCATGGCTGCTACGGCTTCTACCGGGTATTGTCCTGCAGCTGATTCAGCAGACAGCATGACAGCATCCGTACCATCCAGCACTGCATTTGCAACGTCTGATACCTCTGCACGTGTTGGGATGGGATTGGATATCATCGATTCCATCATTTGCGTGGCTGTAATCACCAATTTATTGGCTTCACGTGCTGATCGTATCATGCGTTTTTGCAAGGCAGGAACTGCTGCATCACCTACTTCAACTGCCAGATCGCCCCGCGCGACCATAATTGCATCGGAAGCACTTAGAATATCATCCAACGCCAGAATAGCTTCCGAGCGCTCAATTTTTGCCATGAGCAAACTATGCCCCTGAGCCTCCTGCATTAATGCACGCGCTCGCCTGATATCTTCTCCCGAGCGAGGAAATGACACCGCAAGATAATCTGCCCGTAAAATTGTGGCAGTTTTGATATCCTGCAGATCCTTTGCTGTCAGAGCGGGAGCACTCAGACCTCCACCTTTCCGGTTTATGCCTTTATTATTGGAAAGTATCCCGCCTTGTAAAACTTCGCAATAGATTTCACTTTCCCTGACTTTGGTCACAGTCAGAACGATTCGGCCGTCATCCAGCAAGAGGACAGTACCTGCTTCAACATCGTTGGGCAGCTCCCGGTAATCCAGCCCGACCCGCTCCTGGTTACCCAGCTCGCACTCTGCATCAAGAATAAATTCATCCCCGGCTTTGAGTGTGATCTTTCCCTGAGCAAACTTGCCGATACGAATTTTTGGTCCTTGCAGATCGGCCAGCACACCTACCGTACGGCCAAGTGAATGGGCAAGTGAGCGTACCTGCTCCGCGGAAGCAATATGCTCGTCCTTTGTTCCATGTGAAAAATTGATACGGACGACATCGACACCGGCCTCAATCATTTGTCTCAGGATATCAGGGTTGCTGGAAGCTGGTCCCAGCGTTGCTACAATTTTTGTTCTTCGCATCATTTCCGAAATTCCTGGAAGAAAATCTTCTCAGGCCTCACTGTGCACGTAATTCCAGGATCTCGACAGCGGGTAGTTTTTTTCCTTCTAAGAATTCCAGGAATGCACCTCCGGCAGTGGATATGTATGAAACCTTATCGTAAATATCATACTTCTGAATGGCGGCAATCGTGTCACCACCGCCTGCCAGGGTGAAAGCATCAGTTTCAGCAATTGCCTTGGCGATTGCGTGTGTCCCTTCTCCAAACTGATCAAATTCAAACACGCCAACGGGGCCATTCCAGACAACTGTGCCGGCCTTCATGATGATGTTAACCAGTTCTTGAGTGCTCTTGGGGCCGATATCAAAAATCATGTCATCATCGGAAACAGCATTTGCTTCTTTTAGAACAGCAGGTTCATCTGCAGCAAATTTTTTTCCGACAACGACATCAATCGCGATGGGAATCGTTGCATTACGCTGATTCATTTTATCCATCAGGGATTTCGCTATAGGTACCAGTTCATCCTCACACAGAGACTTTCCAACATTGTTCCCAGCAGCCTTGAGGAAAGTATTAGCAATTCCTCCACCAACCACAAGTTGATCAACTTTCTCAGTAAGTGATTCCAGAACAGTCAATTTGGTGGAAACTTTGGATCCTCCTACAATTGCTACCAGTGGGCGTGCTGGCTGGTGCAAGGCTTTGGTTAAAGCATCCAATTCCTCGGTAAGTAAAATGCCAGCACAGGCAACTGGTGCATATTTGGCTACACCGTGTGTTGAGGCTTCTGCACGATGCGCTGTACCAAAAGCATCCATAACAAAGACATCACACAAATTGGCATATTTTTTTGCTGTTTCTTCAAGATTTTTTTTCTCACCTTTATTAATTCGGCAATTTTCCAAAATTACCAGCTCTCCGGGCGCAACTTCGAATCCACCATCAACCCAATCCTTGATCAATCGGACAGTTGTTCCCAGTCTCCGGC
The DNA here is from genome assembly GCF_009833115.1 of Nitrosomonas sp. GH22. Lineage (NCBI taxonomy): Bacteria > Pseudomonadati > Pseudomonadota > Betaproteobacteria > Nitrosomonadales > Nitrosomonadaceae > Nitrosomonas > Nitrosomonas sp. GH22. The sequence continues at coordinate 118,304 of NZ_QRCA01000013.1, read as the reverse complement.
TAATATCATTGGCAACTGGCTGAAGAGAATTTTCCATGGTCCACACGCCTTCTTCCGGACGCCCCAGATGGGAAGTTACCATTACTCTTGCTCCCTGCTTCAGGCAATGATTTATAGTTGCCATGGATGCAGTAATGCGTGCATCTGAAGTCACCTTACCTTCTTTCACAGGAACATTCAGATCAGAGCGGATAAAAACACGTTTATTCTTCAGATCTAGATCGACAAGTTTAATAACTGACACATTGGCTCCATATTTTAGATAACTTGCTGATTTTATAAGATAATCAGATGGAAATTAATTAGTTGTTGAATTGAGAAGGACGATAAAAATATAGATGCATCTGTTCATAGAAGCGGCAATATCAAGATTAATTTCTTCTATAGATCATCAACTGATTTATCTGCAATTTCTTGCCCGGATTGGGATGAAAAATAGCTTTCTTGTTTATTGAAGCAACAAAGCTGTAACCAGTAGGGAACTGGTTACAGCACAATTTCCAGGGTAAGAAATAAACAACCAACCCCAGTGGTTTATTCCATGAAAAATATATCTTTAGCTTTAATTATTACGGCCAGCGATAACTCGTACCATTTCCAGTACCTTGCAGGAATAACCCCATTCGTTGTCATACCAGGCAACAACTTTCACAAAATTCTTATCCAGCTGAATGCCGGCTTCTGCATCAAACACTGATGTATGGGTTTCTCCACGAAAATCAGTGGAAACCACTTTTTGATCAGTGTAGCCTAATACACCTTTCATGGAGCCTTCAGAAGCTGTTTTCATTGCCTTACGAATTTCGTCGTAAGATGCATCTTTTTCCAGTTCCACTGTTAAATCTACAACCGAGACGTCAGAAGTGGGTACGCGAAAGGCCATGCCGGTTAACTTCTTATTTAATTCAGGAATAACCACACCAACTGCTTTGGCTGCGCCCGTAGAGGAAGGAATAATATTTTCGAGAATTCCGCGTCCACCACGCCAATCTTTATTGGAAGGGCCATCAACTGTTTTTTGTGTTGCCGTGGCAGCATGAACAGTCGTCATCAAACCACGCTTGATACCCCAAGTATCATTCAATACTTTTGCGATCGGGGCCAGGCAGTTGGTAGTACATGATGCATTGGAAATGATTGCTTCACCCTGATATGTTTTATCGTTGACACCATAAACATACATTGGCGTATCATCCTTGGATGGCGCAGTCATGACGACTTTAGGAGCGCCTGCCTTGATATGTTTTTCACAGAGTTCTTTGGTCAGGAACAATCCGGTGGATTCCACCACGACATCAACCTTGACTTCACCCCAGTTCAGTTCTTCTGGATCCTTGGTGGCAGTTAAGCGAATTTTCTTGCCATTAACTATCAAATTATTACCGTCAACAGATACATCTCCTTTGAAACGACCATGAACGGAATCATGTAATAACATATAGGCGAGATAATCCGGTTCCAGTAAATCGTTGATTGCGACAACTTCTATGTCATCAAACTCTTCTATAGAAGCACGAAAAACCATCCGTCCGATACGACCAAAACCATTAATGCCAACTCTAATTGCCATCCCTTTATCTCCGTATTTTTTACTAAAAACCTGTTTTGCAGACAAGAAAAGAACTTTCCGCGTTTATATAATTCTTTTTACCGCGTTTACGACATTTTCAACAGTAAAGCCAAAATATTCGAATAATTCTTCTGCAGGAGCTGATTCACCGAATTTATCGATTCCAACCACTTCTCCTTCAAGTCCGACGTATTTACGCCAGAAATCGGTTACACCGGCCTCTACAGCCACGCGTCTAATTCCCTTTGGCAAGACACTATCCCGGTACGCCAGATCCTGTTTATCAAAAATATTGGTACAGGGCATTGATACAACACGTACTGCAACACCGTTTTCAGCTAGAACCTTCTGTGCGCCCATTGCAAGTCCAACTTCTGAGCCAGTTGCTATGATAATTACTCGCGGGTTTCCATTTGCTGCTTCAGAAAGAATGTATCCTCCTTTCTTAATCAGGCTGATCGTTGCTGCATCTCGTTTCTGGAAAGGCAGATTCTGGCGGCTGAATATGAGAGACGTGGGGCCTTCTCTGCGTTCTATAGCAGCCACCCATGAAACGATAGATTCAACTGTATCACATGGGCGCCATACATCCATATTGGGGGCCATGCGTAATGTGGCGGTTTGTTCAACCGGTTGATGAGTTGGTCCATCCTCACCCAGCCCGATTGAATCATGGGTAAATACAAAAATATTGCGAATTTTCATTAATGCTGCCATACGTAAGGCATTTCTGGCATATTCTGAAAACATCAGGAAGGTTCCACCGTAGGGGATAATTCCGCCATGCAGTGACAGGCCGTTCATGATTGCACTCATACCGAATTCCCGTACACCGTAGTGAATATAATTTCCAGTAGTATTGCCGCTGGTTACTTTGGATCCTGACCACATGGTGAGATTGGAGCCAGTGAGATCGGCTGATCCACCGATCAGCTCGGGCAGTACCGGCGCTAGCGCCTCAATTGAATTTTGTGATGCTTTTCTGGTAGCGATACTTTCTTCTCTGGCGTTAATCTGACTGATAATTCCCTCAACATGATCAACCCATTTGATAGGTAACTCACCGGCCATTCTGCGAGTAAATTCGACAGCTTCGGCAGGGTATTTTTTGCTGTATTCCGCGAACATGGTGTTCCAGGCGGACTCCAACGCCTGGCCTTTGGTACGGGCATCCCATGCATCATAAACTTCTTGTGGAATTTCAAACGGCAGATAATTCCAGCCAATATGAGGACGGGCAGCAGCAATTTCATCTTTTCCGAGTGCCGCTCCGTGAATGGAGCTGGTGTTGGCCTTATTGGGTGAACCCATCCCGATTACTGTTTTGCAGCAGATCAGTGTGGGCTTGTCCTGTACTTTCTTGGCTGTTTCAATGGCTGCTTGTATTGCCACGGGGTCGTGCCCATTAACATTTGGAACAACATGCCAGCCATAAGATTCGAAACGTTTCGGAGTGTTGTCTGTAAACCATCCTTCGACATGCCCGTCAATTGAGATGCCGTTATCATCATAAAAGCAAATTAGCTTGCCTAATTGCAGTGTTCCTGCCAGCGAACAAGCCTCATGTGAAATGCCTTCCATCAGGCAACCGTCCCCCAGAAATACATAGGTGTGATGATCCATGATCGGGAAATAAGGCCGGTTGAATTCTTCCGCCAGAATTTTTTCGGCCAGTGCCATACCGACAGCATTGGTAAGGCCTTGCCCCAGCGGCCCTGTTGTAGTTTCAACGCCTGGGGTATAACCATACTCAGGATGTCCGGGAGTTTTTGAATGAAGCTGCCGGAAATTTTTTATATCTTCAATGGACAGATCATAACCAGTGAGGTGGAGCAGCGCATATATCAGCATGGAGCCATGCCCGTTTGATAATACAAAACGATCACGGTCTGCCCACTCGGGGTTTGCCGGATTGTGGCGCATGTGGTGAATCCATAACACTTCTGCAATTTCTGCCATACCCATTGGCATGCCCGGGTGACCGGAATTGGCTTTCTGGACTGCATCCATGGCCAATGCGCGAATTGCACTGGTCAAATTATTGAATACTGGTGCACCAAAGTCGTTGAATGCTTCCTTCATTTGCTCTCGTCCTCGATTATTCAAAAACTGAAACTGCCGCCCGCAATGTGATGCACCACATGATGACCAACAAAAACCGGCAAAAGAGGCCATTATCTCTTAAGACTGGTCAGTTCACAATACAGGATGCAATTTCTCTTGGGCTTCCTGGTTGTCAGCCGGATTTTAAGATGAAGGTCGTGGTAAAATAATTAATTGGAGGGTATTATCCCGCTTCTTAATTTCTGCAGTCTGTCATCCAGGGAAGAGTGGCCGAGTGGTTGAAGGCACTGGTCTTGAAAACCAGCAACAGGAAACTGTTCGTGGGTTCGAATCCCACCTCTTCCGCCATTCATGGTTTTATGAGGATATGCTTGGGGTTGCGTTTTTTGAATGGATAAAGATGGTGTCAACGTATCCTGATCCGGCAACTCTTGGATTTTTCTTGGCGTCAGCTTGATGGAGATAATATTCTTCTATCCGGAAAGACTGGATGGTTGCACAAGATTCTTAACGGGCAAAAAATCAAGACATTGGCTGGTATAAAAAAATGGAGAAAATTTAATAATGAGTGTTCCTCTTTTGCAGCAATACCGGGTAGGCAGTTATATACTGAAACAAAAACTCCGGGGTAATAAGCGGTATCCGCTGGTGCTGATGCTTGAGCCGTTATTTCAGTGTAACCTGGCTTGTGCGGGTTGTGGCAAGATTGATTACCCGGAAGAAACGTTACGTCGTCGTCTAAGTGTGGATGAGTGTTTGCATGCCGTAGATGAATGTGGAGCGCCAGTTGTTTCCATTGCAGGGGGTGAGCCGCTTATCCACAAGGAAATGCCGCAAATTGTGCAAGGCATCATTCAACGTAAAAAATTCGTATATCTTTGCACCAATGCACTGCTATTAGACGCTCGTATGGACGACTATCAGCCTTCTCCCTATCTGACATTCTCCATTCATCTTGATGGAAACCGGGAGCGGCATGATGCGTCGGTATGTAGAGAGGGAGTGTATGACAAGGTTATTCCGGTGATTGAGCAGGCGCTTCAGCGAGGTTTTAGGGTGACTGTCAACTGCACCTTGTTTCAGAGCGAAACAGCTGAGGAAGTGGCCGCGTTTTTTGATACCGCAACAGAACTTGGTGTTGAAGGAATTAATGTATCCCCTGGGTTCAGCTATGAGCACGCACCACGGCAGGATGTGTTTCTACAAAGGTCGGTAAGCAAACGGCTGTTCCGTTCGATTTTCCAGATTGGAAAAAAGCGCAAGACCCCCTGGAGATTCAATCATTCCAGCCTGTACTTGGATTTTCTCGCCGGCAATCAAAACTACCAATGTACTCCGTGGGGAAATCCCACACGCAACTTATTTGGTTGGCAAAGGCCTTGTTACCTGCTGGTGGATGAAGGCTATGCAGCAAACTTCCGGGAATTGATGGAAGAGACCGATTGGGATCGGTATGGTGTTGGGAATAACCCTAAGTGTGCAAATTGCATGGCGCATTGCGGGTTTGAGCCTACTGCCATTAACGATACTTTTGCTCATCCTTTTAAGGCATTACGAGTCAGCATGCGCGGCCCGCGTGTAGAGGGACCCATGGCGCTGGATCCGCTGCAAACAAACAATGGATCGCAGCATGATACAAATAAACGGAAACCCTTTCCCGTGTCAGTAACTGTTGAACATAAGACCATTGCGCCGGCACCAGATCATTCGTCCGGTCCGGATAATTAATATTTTTTCCTGGCCTGAGAAAAGTCGTATTCCCGCTTATCGGAAGTCATGATTACATTGATAATGTATATGACTTTGGCAGGCGTATTTTGCTGGTGGGCTATCCTGCTGGCTCCGTGGCGGGCCTGGAGTGTTCGGGAACAGCTCGAACCTTCAATTGGTGTAGAAGTAAATCGGTTCTTCAGCGATGTCACAGTTCTGATTCCTGCACGTAACGAAGCACAGTTTATCGATCAGACTCTGAGCAAGCTTCAAGCTCAAGGTGAGGATTTGCGGATTATTGTAATTGATGATCAATCGGAAGATCGTACTGCAACCCTGGCGAAGAGACCAGGGATAGAGATTATCTCTGGTACAACCCCGCCTAAAAACTGGAGTGGAAAGTTATGGGCGTTGGATCAGGGGCTGCAGCAGGTGCGTACGCAGTATACTTTGTTGCTGGATGCAGATATCAGCTTGTCACCTGGTATTTTGGAGGCTTTGTTAAATAAGGCGCATCAGGAAAATTTATCGCTAGTGTCGTTAATGGCTGAGCTGCCAGTCAAGCGTTTCTCCGAACACCTGCTGGTGCCAGCTTTTATATTTTTCTTCAAACTGTTATATCCATTTAGGCTATCTAATAAACCAGAGTCCCGTATGGCTGCTGCTGCGGGCGGGTGCATTCTGGTCAAAACCAGTGTGCTGAAATCTATTAATGCTTTTACCAGTATTCACAATGCGCTAATTGATGACTGTACGCTGGCCGCTTTGGTTAAACAGGCCGGTTTTAAAACCTGGATCGGACTTAGTCATGCTGTTCAAAGTCATCGAGGCTATGACAGTCTCGCTGCCATCTGGAACACCGTTGCCCGTACTGCATTTACGCAACTGCATTATTCATTGTTGCTGCTGTTTCTGTGTACGTTGATCATGACCAGTATGTTCTGGTGCGCGCCATTGTCTGCGATTATTTATGCGGATAAGATTTTTGTGGCCAGCAGTGTGCTTACCTGGCTGGCCATGCTGATTGTTTATACACCCGTACTCAGATTTTATCGAAGCTCGCTACTCTGGGGTGTCGCATTGCCTGTAACTGGCACGCTATACCTGCTGATGACCTGGACATCTGCGTTCAGATACTGGCGAGGAATACGGGCTCACTGGAAAAATCGACGCTATGAAGCTTCTGAACACAACTAACAGAGTATTTAAGCTATTGGTGGTTGCCATGCTGGTGATGACTGCTGCTGGATTGCAGGCAGAGTCATCTAAAAGCGATGGTACCGAGGTGGTGATTACTCTGCAGAATGGTTTGATCCAGGCTATGCAACAGGGCCAGAAAATTGGCTATAGCGGTCGCCTGAAGCTTCTTACCCCCATCATTCAACAGACACATGATCTTGCAGCAATTATCCGTTCTGTGCTGGGCGCGCACTGGGCAAAACTCAACTCTGATCAGCAGCAGGCTATTAGCCAGGCATTTCAGGAAAACAGCATTGCGACCTACGCAGACCGGTTTAGCCAGTATGATGGCGAGCAGTTCAAAATTGTTGAACGGACACAGCTTCCGCGAGGACGGATACTGGTTCGCAGCCAACTCATTCGTACCGATGGTAATCCTGTTAATTTTGATTATGTGATGGACAAGACCAGTGAAGGCTGGCGCATTATCAATATTGTAGTTGATGGAGTTAGCGATCTGGCCTTGAAACGGGCTGAATACAACGCCGTGTTGCAAAAAAATGGTATCGCCGCCCTGATTGATATGCTGGAACAAAAAACTGCTTATATTGAGCAGAGCCATCAGTAATTCTTGCGCAGCAATTGCTTTGCCCGTATGGGTATAACCTGAATATTTCACCACTAAAGTAGTTTATACATGGAACAATTCGCAAAGGAAACATTGCCCGTCAGTCTTGAGGATGAGATGAAGCGCTCTTACCTCGATTATGCGATGAGCGTTATCGTAGGACGAGCCTTGCCTGATGTGCGTGATGGGTTGAAACCGGTACACCGGCGTGTGCTTTACGCCATGCATGAACTATCCAATGATTGGAACCGGCCATATAAAAAATCCGCACGTATCGTTGGTGATGTGATTGGTAAGTATCACCCGCATGGTGATACAGCTGTCTATGACACGATCGTGCGTATGGCACAACCTTTTTCTCTGCGTTACATGCTGATAGACGGGCAGGGTAATTTTGGCTCGATTGATGGCGATAATGCAGCAGCTATGCGCTACACCGAAATCAGAATGTCGCGCATTGCCCATGAGTTGCTGGCCGACCTGGATAAAAGTACTGTTGATTTTGGCCCCAACTATGATGGCTCCGAACAGGAGCCATTGATTCTACCGGCAAAAATACCCAACTTGCTGATTAATGGTTCATCCGGTATTGCGGTGGGTATGGCAACCAACATCCCGCCTCATAATATCAGCGAAGTGATTGATGCTTGCTTGCTGTTGCTAAGTGATCCAGATATCGATATCACTGGGTTGATGGCTTGTATTCCGGCCCCCGATTTTCCAACTGCCGGCATCATTTACGGTATATCTGGTATCAAGGATGGATACCAGACTGGAAGAGGGCGCGTCATTATGCGTGCCCGAACGCATTTTGAAGAGCTCGATAAAGGAAATCGCCACAGTATCATTATCGATGAATTACCTTATCAGGTGAACAAGGCCAATCTATTGGTACGTATCGGAGAGCTGGTAAGAGATAAAAGGATAGAGGGTATTTCAGATTTGCGCGATGAATCGGATAAATCCGGTATGCGCGTGGTCATTGAACTCAAGCGTGGAGAGGTACCTGAGGTTATCCTGAACAATCTGTACAAAGAGACGCAGATGCAGGATACATTTGGCATAAATATGGTGGCGCTGGTCGATGGACAGCCGCGTTTGCTCAATCTGAAGCAGATGCTGGATTATTTCCTACGTCATCGTCGCGAAGTTATAACACGGCGCACCGTATTTGAACTCAGGAAAGCGCGGGAACGTGGCCATTTACTGGAAGGATTGGCAGTCGCGTTATCTAACGTCGATGAGATTATTGCCTTGATCAAGGCAGCCCCGACTCCGGCTGAAGCTAAAAGAGGATTGATGGCCAGAACATGGCGGTCATCCCTGGTTGAAGAAATGCTCCGCCGTGCAATGATTGATGCAGCCGCATTTCGTCCTGAAACACTGGCAACCGGGTTCGGGATGTCAAACCAGGAATATCGCTTATCCGATGCGCAAGCCCAGGCGATTCTTGATCTCAGGTTGCAACGTCTTACCGGACTGGAGCAGGAAAAAATTGTCTCCGAGTATAAAGAGATACTGGATAAAATTCGGGACCTCCTCAATATGTTGGCAAATTCAGAACGTATCACTGCTATTATTATTGAAGAATTGACGGCTATCAAAGGGCAGTTCGGCGATCCCAGGCGCAGTGAGGTAGTGATCGATGCACAAGATTTAAGTACGGAAGATCTGATTACACCCACTGATATGGTAGTGACTCTGTCACACGCAGGCTACATTAAATCTCAGTTGCTTGACGATTACCAGGCACAGAAACGTGGAGGACGTGGTAAGCAAGCGATTACTACTCGCGAGGATGATTTCATTGATAATCTGTTTATTGCCAATACCCATGATTTTATCCTGTGTTTCTCCAGCCTCGGGCGGGTTTACTGGATAAAGGTATACAACGTGCCGCAAGGCAGCCGTACTTCCCGCGGCAGGCCCATTAATAACCTTGTCCCATTGGAACAGCATGAAAAGATCAATGCTGTTCTGCCGGTCAAGTCATTTGATGATACCCGCTACGTATTTATGGCAACTGCTGGTGGTACAGTCAAGAAAACACCGTTATCAGAGTTTTCCCGGCCACGGACCAATGGGATCATTGCGGTCGCTCTGGATGAAGGGGATTATCTGATTGGTGTTGCGCTTACCGAAGGCAAGCATGACGTCATGCTTTTTTCTGATGCAGGCAAGGCAATGCGTTTCGATGAAAATGATGTGCGCCCGACCGGACGTAATGCGCGCGGGGTCAGGGGCATGAAGCTTGGGGCAGAACAAAAAGTTATCTCTCTGCTGGTTGCAGATAGTGAAAATATGACAGTATTGACCGCAACTGAGAATGGTTATGGAAAACGCACCTCCATTACTGAATATACCCGGCATAACCGAGGTACTCAGGGTATGATCGCGATCAATACCAATAAACGTAATGGTAAAGTTGTCGCTGCGCAACTCGTTGAACCCAATGATGAAATCATGTTAATTACCACTGGAGGTGTCATGATTCGTACTCGTGTCAGTGAAATTCGTGAAATGGGCCGGGCAACTCAGGGGGTTATACTGATTAATCTGGATGCCGGCGAGAAACTTGCTGGACTGGAAAGAATCGTTGAAACGGATGAGAACTAATTCAACCCGGTGACACAATGAGGAAAATATACAATTTCAGTGCAGGACCGGCTGTTTTGCCGGAGGAAGTATTGGAACAGGCTCGCGAGGAAATGCTGGACTGGCATGGTAGTGGCATGTCGGTCATGGAGATGAGTCATCGCGGGAAAGAATTCATGTCCATAGTAGATAAAGCCGAATCCGATTTGCGTGAGTTGGCGAATATTCCCGCTAACTACAAAGTACTCTTTCTTCAGGGAGGGGCGTCCAGTCAGTTTGCCGTGGTGCCGATGAATCTGCTTGAAGGAAATACTCAAGCAGATTATGTTCATACCGGCCAATGGTCAAAAAAAGCCGCCTCTGAGGCGGGTCAATACTGCTCTGTTCATATCACTGCATCATCGGAACAAGATGGCTTCAACTCCGTTCCCCCGCTGGAACAATGGCATATTTCATCTGATACAGCCTATGTGCACTATACGCCCAACGAAACGATCGGTGGAGTTGAATTCCAGTGGACGCCTGATTTATCTGTGGCCCCTGGTGGCAATGGCAATATTCCCTTGGTCGCTGATATGTCGTCCAATTTCCTGTCGCGGCCATTTGATGTCAGTAAATTCGGGTTGATTTACGCCGGAGCACAGAAAAATGTGGGCCCGGCCGGGCTGGTGATCGTGATTATCCGAGAAGATTTGCTGGCTATTCCGCCGCTTCCCCGGACTCCCACCATGTACCGCTACAAAACGCATGCGGATCAGGCCTCAATGTACAATACACCGCCCACTTATGCCATTTACATCATGGGGCTGGTCATGGAATGGTTAAAAAAACAGGGTGGATTGGTTGCGATCGAACAGCGTAATATCGCCAAGGCTAAACTGATCTATGATCTGATTGATGCCAGTAGTTTCTACCATTGTCCGGTCAACCGATTAGATCGATCGAGGATGAATATTCCATTCACACTAAGTGATTCCAGTCTTGATGAGGTATTCCTGAAACAGGCGCAGGCACATGGATTGCTTCAGTTGAAAGGGCACCGATCAGTCGGTGGCATGCGTGCTTCAATCTATAATGCCATGCCATTGGAAGGGGTGCAGACACTGGCGACATTCATGCGGGAATTTGAGAAAAACCATGTCTGAAGATATTCATAAAATCTGCAAAGTTCTTACGCTAAACTCGATTGCTTCGGTCGGACTCAAGCGTTTACCTGCCAATATTTTTCAGATCAGTAGTGATATTTCCGATCCTGATGTGATACTGGTGCGTTCCCATAACATGCACGATATGGACATACCCGTAAGTGTGATTGCAATCGGTCGTGCCGGTGCTGGAACAAACAATATTCCCGTCAACCAGATGAGTGCACGCGGTATTCCGGTTTTTAATACACCTGGGGCTAATGCTAATGCAGTCAAGGAACTCGTGCTGGCAGGGATGTTAATGGCATCGCGTAATCTGATACCGGCTTTGCGTTTTGTTGAAGCGCTGGAAGGAGATGATCAATCCTTTCATTTGCAGGTTGAAGCAGGTAAAAAACAGTTTTCCGGACTGGAGCTGCCAGGGCGGACATTGGGTGTTATTGGCCTTGGCAAGATCGGGCGACCTGTGGCGGATGCTGCAATCAAACTCGGGATGAAGGTGTTGGGCTATGACCCGAAAATCACGATCGATTCAGCATGGAGCTTGTCTGCAGAAGTACAAAGAGCTAATCAGATTGAAGATTTGGTGCGCCGCAGCAATTTTATTTCATTACATGTGCCGCTTAATGAATCTACTCGGCATCTGATCAACGGCCCACTGATATCTCATATGCAGAAAAATACAATTCTGCTTAATTTTTCGCGTAATGCCATCGTTGATGAAGATGCTGTACTGGCTGGTATCAAGAGTGGAATTATCAAAAATTATGTTTGTGATTTTCCTGATCAGAAATTGAAGCAGCAACCAGCAGTTATCACCTTACCTCACCTGGGCGCCTCTACGCATGAAGCGGAGGAAAATTGCGCCATGATGATTGCTGACCAGATCATGGATTATATAGCTCACGGTAATATCAGTTATACCGTCAATTTTCCGGATGTTGTCATGGAGCGTGGAACTCCGTTCCGGGTTGCTGTGGCTAATGCCAATGTCCCTAATCTGCTGGGGCAAATATCAACCCGCATGGCGGATATCGGCCTAAATATTCATAATATGATCAATAAATCCCGTGGGGAAATGGCTTATACACTGGTCGATACTGACAGGGCTGTTCCGCCGGAAATCATTAATGCAATTGCCCAGATTACGGGTGTGTTAATGGTTCGTTATCTGCCTGTTTCAGTACCTTCCGAGCCTGAACGAGTGTAAAGCAGAAAATCCAGCCGCAATCTTATTAAATCCCTATTGATGACGGAACAGCTTACACAACTGCGCAATGAAATCGATGCAATCGACGATGAATTGCTCCGATTGATTAATACCCGTGCACGGCTTGCGCAACAGATTGGTCGACAGAAATCCGGCACGGCTTATCGCCCTGAGCGTGAGTCACAAATCTTTTCTCGTTTGCAGCAAGCAAATTCGGGGCCATTACGAGATGAGCATATCGTGCATTTGTTTACCGAAGTCATATCAATCTGTCGTGCACTGGAAGAGCCTTTAGTTGTTGCTTATCTTGGGCCACAGGGTACATTCTCGGAAGAAGCAGTGACCAAACGTTTTGGCAGCGCGGTTACCTCAATACCCTGCAGTTCAATTGACGATATTTTTCGCAAGGTTGAATCCGGTGCAGCTAATTACGGTGTTGTACCAGTCGAAAATTCGACTGAGGGGGCAGTCGGCAGAACAATGGACTTGTTGTTACTGACGCCCTTGAAGATATGTGGCGAACTTCAGCTGCCCATCCATCAGTGCCTGATGGCACAGCACGCCGATCTGGCTTCTATTCGAAGAGTTTATTCACATCCGCAATCATTTGCACAATGTCAGGCATGGCTCAATGAAAATCTGACTGCCGCTGATCGTATCAATGCTGCCAGCAATGCAGATGCTGCCCGTCAGGTTGCAGCAGATAGCAGCGCCGCTGCGATTGCCGGGAAGAAAGCTGCTGAAGTATTCGGACTGAAGATCTGTGCCACCAATATCGAGGATAGTCCGAATAATACGACACGATTTCTGGTGGTAGGTATGCAGGAAGTGGCGCCCTCCGGAAAAGATAAAACCTCACTGGCCATGGCCACGCATAATCGACCTGGTTCAGTCCATGAGCTTCTGGCGCCCTTTGCACAACATTGTGTCAGTATGACGCGTCTGGAATCGCGCCCTTCACGCGCCAGTCTGTGGGAATATGTTTTCTTTACGGATATTGAAGGGCATCAGGAAGATGAAAACGTAGCCAGGGCACTTCAGATGCTGCGCGACAATGCAACCTTTCTGAAGGTTTTCGGCTCTTATCCTGCAGCGTAAATTAATTAATTCCTGAATGTTATGAACCTTTTTGAACTGGCACCGGAATATATCCGGGCAATCCAACCCTATCAGCCGGGTAAACCGATATCGGAACTGGTCAGAGACCTTGGTCTGGATAAAAATGAAGTCATTAAACTGGCTTCCAACGAGAATCCATTGGGAACCAGTCCGTTGGCAAGAGAAGCGATGATTCAGGCGCTTAGTGAGTCTGCACGGTATCCAGATGGGAGTGGTTTTGAACTAAAAGTGGCTTTATCTGATCGTCTGGGTGTATCTGCCGAGCAAATCGTGCTGGGCAACGGCTCCAATGATGTACTTGAGCTTGCTTCCCGCATCTTTCTGCGGCCCGGTACAAGTGCAATTTATTCCCAGTATGCTTTTGCCATATATCCGCTCTTGGTTCAGGCAGCAGGTGCCAGAGGCATTACTGTTCCTGCCAGAAATTATGGGCACGACCTGGAAGCCATGCTGGATGCTATTACACCAGAAACACGCATCATATTTATTGCGAATCCTAATAATCCGACCGGCACCTTGTGCGATGCCAGAGATCTATTGCGTTTTATAGAACGTGTTTCGCCGGATGTACTTGTTATTCTGGATCAAGCTTATGATGAATATCTGCCAGAAGCGAACAAGACCAACAGTGTCGCATGGTTGAAAAATTTCCAGAATCTGGTTATCACGCATACTTTCTCCAAGGCTTATGGTCTGGCCAGCGTACGTGTTGGTTTTGCACTGGCGCATGCTGATATTGCCAATCTGATGAACCGTATCCGACAGCCTTTCAATGTCAACAGCATTGGTTTGGCGGCTGCTCAGGCAGCCCTCGACGATGTTGAATTTGTCAAACTTTCCTACATGACAAACCGGACCGGTATGCAGCGGATGATCGCTGGTTTGGATCGGCTGGGTGTCGGCTTTATCCCTTCTTTTGGTAATTTTGTCAGTATCCAGATTGACGGTCATCAGGCCGATACCCTGAAAATTTACAAAAGTCTGTTGCAGCAAGGGGTCATTGTGCGTCCATTGGGTAATTACGGCATGCCCAATCATTTGCGGGTGACTATCGGGATTGAGGAAGAAAATAAGAGATTCCTGTATGCGCTGGAACAAGCGTTGAAAGAATCCGACTAATCACCCACCAACCCATACACACCGATCATGGCTTCATCCAGCATTTCAAAACTGGTTATTATCGGTGTGGGATTAATTGGTGGTTCATTTGCGCAAGCGTTGCGTCGGGCCGGCCTGGTTAAACATATCACCGGAATCGGGCGCAGCCCTGAAAACATGCAGTGCGCCCTTGAGCTGGGCATCATTGACGAACAAATCGGCGATTTTGCTGCCGCACTATCTGGTGCAGATTTTGTATTACTCGCAGTTCCTGTAAAACAGGCTGCTCGTATTTTGCAGCAGATAGCGCCTTATTTAGAAGCTCGCACTATCGTCTCCGATGTTGGCAGTACCAAGCAGAGTGTGGTTGATGCTGCTCGCGCGTACTTGGGTAAACATATCAGCTATTTTATTCCTGCCCACCCGATTGCCGGAACCGAACTCAGTGGTGCGGTAGCTGCTTCCCCTGATCTTTTTCAGAATAAACCCGTGATTCTGACGCCATTACAGGAGAACGATCAACAGGCTATTGATTACGTTACCGCCCTCTGGCGGTACTGTGGGGCCCGGGTTTCATCTATGCAACCAGAACAGCATGACCAGATACTTGCTGCTATCAGCCATCTTCCGCACATGCTGGCATTTTCGTTGATGCAGCATATCCAGACCCAGAGTCTTACCTTGAGTGAGGGAAATCCACTAGAGCTTTTACGTCTCGCAGGCAGCAGCCTGAACGGTATGACTCGCATTGCTGCCAGTTCCCCGGAAATGTGGCGGGATATCTGCCTCGATAACCGTATAGCATTACTTGCACAAATTGAAGCCTATCAATTGGAGCTATCTAAACTGCGGCAAATACTGACCGATCATGACAGTGAAGCGCTAGAAAAACTGTTTTCAGAAGCACGTGTCACCCGAAGAAACTGGTCAGCTCTCGGGAATAACTCCTGATTCTTCTGTATCCGGTTCTCCCATATCCTCAAGTATCCTGCAAGATCTAATCTGTTTTTGGTTTTTTTCTGGCGCGCGGATGTGCCTGGTCGTAGATTTTTGCTAAATGCTGAAAATCCAGGTGAGTGTAGACCTGCGTACTGCGGATACTGCTATGCCCGAGCATTTCCTGAACTGCACGCAGATCGCCGCTGGATTGCAACAAATGAGAAGCAAATGAATGGCGCAGTGTGTGCGGATGTACCCGGCTATCAAGGTTTTGCAATTGGGCACGCTGATGCAGACGGTAAGCAATTGTGCGCGGGTGGATGCGACGCCCGCGCTGTGATAAAAATAATGCCGTCTCACCCGGTATCAGCCACGCATTGCGCAGCGGTAGCCAGGCCTGTAGTGCGCGTAGCGCCAGCTCGCCAACTGGCACGATACGGGTTTTATTGCCTTTACCCGTAACGCGCACTGTGCCCCCAGTGAAATCAATATCAGTTGGTTGGAGTTGTGTTAGCTCAGTCAGACGTAATCCAGATGAATAGAACAGCTCGAATATGGCGAGATCGCGTGTTGCCAGCATATCATTAGAAGAAGGGTTGAATGTCAGCAGTTGTGCGGCTTCATCTGGCGAAAGCGCATGCGGCAGTTTATGTGGAGATTTTGGCACACGCACATCCAGGCAGGGGTTCCCGTTATGGTGATGGTGACGGATCAGATAACGATAAAATCCGCGCCAAGCGGACAGCATACGTGCCAGGCTTCTGCCGGAAAGGCCGCTACTATGTAAGCGTGCGATGAAATGGCGGATATCATGCGAGTGCAACCGGGTCAGCGAAATATCAGAAATCTTGTTGTTTCCGTTTTCATGTTGAGTGATAGTACAGCGTACCAATGCTATCAGGTCGCGCCGGTAATGATGCTGTGTTTGAACAGAAAGGCTACGCGTGCTGGACAGATAAGTCAGATATTCGCCAAGCAGCGATGGTAAGGCAGGAAGATCCTGCTCGTCATGAAGTGGATTCACGCGTGGTGGCTCCAGGAGCCTGCTGTATCAGTCGCGTAATGGAACTGCTGACCATATCTCCCAGGCGTTCCAGATAAAGCGTGCCCATGTCGGGAAAAAAACGTTCTACTTCCGGGCTGGCCATCACCAACAAGCCGAAACCGGATTGCTTCTTTAATGGGATAAGAGCAAAGGATTGCAGATATTCTGCATCCATCTCAAACCATTGCCGGATTTCATCATCTATCTCTGGCCCGCAATAAGGGTGTGGCATACCTTGTGCGAGAATATGGATGTTGCTGCTGGTTTGATTGAATTCAGGAGAAGGAAGGTCTGCCTGAGTGCCCAGTTCATCGATTTGCCATAAGCGTAACACAACGTGCGGAATAGAGAAATCTTCGCACAAATGGTACTGTAGTCCGTGCAGCATTTCGGGTAATGAATCGAAACCCAGCAACGCAACTGTCAGGCGATGCATTTTCTCGCCGATAACATCGTTTTTCTCACCGACATCTACCAGTTCTTGCAGTCTGCTCTGCAAAAGCCTGTTTTTCTCACGCAACATTGCCACCTGCCGCTCATTAATCGAAATGGCGCGACCTTCGTATGGGTGCGGGAAATAGAGAGATTCCATCAAATCAGGATTCTCCTCAAAAAACTGTGGATGATCCTGCAAATATTGCACAACTTCCTCGGATGTGGTCATGGGCGCGTATATTTCATTGTTACAGGTCAAGTATCTTACCACGGCGAGGCATCAATATGTCATGCGGAGACGGCTGTCACTCGGGTGCAAGAGCACACCCGGAGAGGATTACACAAAAAGTACTCCCTCATGTTTATTGCAAAATACCATACGTCCATCCGGGATATGGCAGTTTTCCCTGGCAAGTATTCTGGTGCATTTCCTTCTGCAGTGTCTCCTGTCATAGCGAAGCTCCTATCAATTCAGCCTGCGGCAATATGTCACATTCTCAATCTTTATTTTTAAGGGCATAATCAACTTCATTATCCGTAACACCTAGTACTCAGGTTTATATTTATGCGATATGAATATAGATTTGAAGGAAAAATATGAATTTTTTCTTTCAGATTTTTCCCTGAATAAGCTGTGTGTTCTACTGGTACAAGTTGCTTCCTCCTCTACTTTGGCCTGCCTTTTACATTGTTTTCTGTAAAATGGCAGGCTTTCTTTTTTACATCACTCATTTTTCATATTGCTTGCAGGAAAGGTGAGTATAACTGTCAGGCCGCCACCGGCCGGTTCGGAGAAATTGATGGTTGCGGTATGCAGTTGTGCAATTTCCTGGACGATAGATAAGCCCAGTCCACAACCACCACTGGCCGATCCGGGAATACGATAAAAGCGTTCAAATACTTTGTCGCGCTCTGTAACTGAAATACCGGGGCCGTTATCCTCCACCGCCAGGTAGGACCGACCGAAACGAATGCCGCTGCGGACGGTGATCGTGCTACCGGAGGGACAGTAGCGCAGCGCGTTATCAATTAAATTTCCCAGGGCCTCTCGCAACATCCAGGCGATACCCTCGGTAACTGCCGGCTCAATTTCAAAACCGAGATCAATATCCTTGAGAAGGGCACGATCAATAAAGATTGATGCTGAGCTTTCAGCCAGTTCATGCAGCGCCACTGGTTGAAAGACCTGATTGGCAGAAGCTGCCGACTCGGTTTGCGCGTAAATCAACAGCTGGGTAACCAGATGCGCGATACGTTCGACTGATTCCTCAATACGCGCCAGTCGCTCTTCGTTGCGGAGATATTTTCCTTCGGCAGCCACTAGTTCGATCTGGGTTTGCAAACCAGCTAACGGCGTGCGCAACTGATGTGCTGCATCAGCCAAAAAACGTTGCTGGGCTGCGGCAGCCAGGCGCAGTGATTCAAACAGCTCATTGAGCCGGGTAAGCATTGGGCGGATTTCGCGCGGAGCATGCTCAATATCGAGTGCACGTAAATCGCGTGGTGAGCGGCTGGCAATCTGGTTTTCAATGTGTACAAGTGGTGCCAGACCACGCCGGACACCAAAGTAGATTACCAGTAATGTTGCGACAATAATCATCAGGTTGGGGAAAGCAATTGCGGCGAGTATACGGTGGCTGGCGTGGTTCCGTTCCCGCATGGTTTCAGCTACCGTAATGGTGATTTCATCACCATTGATGACAATTCGATGCGTGGTGGCACGAATTTCTTCATCCTGGTAGATATCATCGACAAATGTCGGTCGTTCGTGCAACGATCCGGGGTAGATCGGCAGGTCGGCGTCACCGGCCAGCAGTTGTTGATCGGAGCCATGGATAGCGAAAAAAATTTTATCCATTGCATCGGAACGCAGCATGGCTTCTGCTTCGGGAGTCAGACGCAATTCGGGATTTAGGCCGGTAGTCTGGACATAGGCGGTAATATCCAGTGCTGCATCGTTTAGGGAGTGATCGTAGGCAGTATTGGCTGTTTCCTGAGCCAAGCGATAATCAAACAGGATACTGCCAGTAAATACTACAATCAAAGGGAGCAATATCCAGAGCAGCAATCGTTGCCGCAACCCCGGTGGATGAGAATGACCGGATTTCATGAGAGGCTCTGATCAATACGGTAACCGATGCCGCGAACTGTGCGAATCCCAATGCCGCCAAGCGCAATCTTGGCGCGTAGCCGCGATACATGAACTTCAATGGCATTGGGCGTGATGTTCTTGTCCCAACCGGCCAGGCTTTGCAGCAGCTTGTCTTTGCTAACTACTTTGGGTGAAGCCATCAACAGAATTTCCAGGATAGTCCATTCACGCATGGTCAAGAATAGTGGCTGGCCGTGCAGCGTGGCGGTGTGGCTACCGGTATTGAGAATCAGCTGATCATGCCGTAACTCGGTACTGGCAACCGAGTGAGCGCGGCGAATCAGTGCACGGATACGCGCCGCCAGCTCTGGTAAACGGAATGGCTTGACCATATAATCATCTGCCCCCACATCCAGACCGGCAATCGTATCCTCCATGCTACCGCGCGCAGTTAGTACTAATACAGGCAGGCGCATCTGCCGGTTGCGTAGTCGTTGTACCAGCATTAATCCATCCATATCTGGCAGGCCGATATCCACTACCACCAGATCAAAATTCTCATCCCGCAGATGGATCTCCGCACTCCCGGCTGTGTTCGCCACATCGACAGTGTAGCCCGCATTGGTCAAACCCTGTTTGATACCGCTTGCCACCAGGGAATCATCCTCGACAACCAGAATACGCATTATGTCCTCCAACCCATCTCATGATACATAAACCGGATTTATTCAGGATTTCATGTGTTTTGGCCGTGCCAGCCGGTTGAACATTAGTGGCAGCAGTACCAGTGTGAAGAAGGTAGCAGAAATAATACCGCCGACAATGACCACTGCAAATGGGCGTTGGATCTCTGAACCGATACTATGGGACAGCGCCGCTGGTAGCAAACCAAGGCCTGCCATCAGAGCTGTCATTAATATTGGCCGCAGGCGCAGCACAGCACCTTCCCGCACCGCCTCAGCAAACGATCGATCTTTGTGAACCAAGCCCACGATTTCCTCAATCATGATTACCCCGTTTTGCACTGCAATACCGGAGACCGCAATAAACCCGACCGCAGCTGAAATGGATAAATGCAAGCCGGAGAGTGCCAGTCCGGTAAGGCCACCAATCAGGGTGAGTGGGGCAATTAGCAAAATGATAAGCGCTGCACGCACGGATTTAAACGCCCAGAACAGTAATACAAAGATACCAAGCAGACTGACAGGCACAATAATCATCAATCGTTTTATTGCTCGTTGCTGGTTCTCGAACTGTCCTCCCCAAGTAATTCGGTAGCCAGGGGGCAGGTGAACGTGCTCAGTTACTTTTTTCTGGGCCTCATTAATAAAGCTGCCCAGATCACGTCCCATTAAGTTTGACTTGACCGAAACGGCACGACCTCCTGCCTCGCGTGCAATGCGTGAAGCACCCTGGCGTACTTCAATGCGAGCTAATTCGCCCAGTGTCAGAAAAGCACCGGTACTGCCCGGAATTGCTATCTGCAGGTTGGCAATGTCGGTGACGGTGCGGCGATAGTCTGGAGCCAGCCGGACGTTGACGTTGAAGAGTCGCTCACCTTCATAAAAACCGGTCACTGCCGTACCACCGAACGCCATCTGGAAAAGATTGTTGATGTCCGCGATGTTGATGCCATACCGCGCCAATTTCTGCCGATCCGGGGTAACGGTCACCTCGGTCTGACCGCCGACCTTGATGGCAGCCACATCCACGGCGCCTCGAATATGGTTAAGCAGGGTGGCAATCTGCTCTGCCTTATCTTCCAGAATATCCAGATCTGGGCCAAACACCTTAACGGCAATTTCACCCTTGACGCCGGACAAGGATTCCTCGACGTTATCCTGGATTACCTGTGAGAAATTGGTAGGTAGACCCGGAATGGCCTTCAAAGCTTGTGACATGTCGGCCACCAGTTTTTCCTTCGAGCTGAATCGCCAACTGTTGCGAGGGTTGAGATCAGCCAGAATTTCCAGATTATTGGCTCCCTTTGGATCGGTACCATCATCCGGCCGGCCAACCTGGGAGACAATTGTTTTGACTTCTGGATAGGCTGCCAGCTTCACCCGTACTGCACGTTCTACTTCCTTTGATTGTTCCAAATGAATGGAAGGGGGAAGAGCGATAGTCAGCCAGATGTTTCCTTCGTCGAGCTTGGGCAGAAATTCCGTTCCGATTGCCGGTAGCAGTGCAAGTGCTGCTGCCAGTGAGATCGTTGTGATTCCGGTTATAATGCGGGGACGGGCGTCTGTCCAGTCAAGTAATCGCCGGTAGCCATTCTGCAAGCGCTCCATCCAGGCCAGGTGAGGCTCCTGAACGGGACCGCGCTGCAATAGATAGGAGAGCAGGGCAGGGACCAGTGTCAGTGTCAGGATAATGGCACCGATCAATGCGAAGGAAAGAGTGAAGGCAACCGGGGAAAAAATTTTTCCTTCCACGCGCTGAAACGTAAATATCGGTACAAAGGCCAAGATAATAATCGCCTTTGAAAACAGGATGGGTTTGCTCAAGCTGATAGCAGTTTGCCGTAAGACGCTGATACGCCATTTGGCAGCATCAGGCCCGGATCCCAGGCCTTTTTGCAGCATCATCCGCACCATTAGCGCTTCTACCAGCACGACGGCACTATCGATAATAATACCGAAATCAACTGCACCCAGCGAAATCAGGTTGGCGGATACCCCGCGTGCATTCATCATAATGAAGGCAAACAGCAGTGTCAGTGGAATGATGCAGGCAACGATCAGTGAGGTTCGCCAGTCACGTAGAAATACGACCAAGACCGTAACTACCAGCAGCGCACCGAGGAGCAGATTCTCCTCCACAGTTGCCACCGTGTGTTCAACTAGTTGGGTGCGCTCGTAGATTGGGTGTATCTGCACACCTGGCGGAAGCTTGGCTTGGCTGTTGAGTTCATCGATCCGAGCCCTGAGTGTCTGAATAATCTTGCTCGGATCGCTGCCCTTGATCATCACCACGATGCCTTCGACAATTGAGTCGCGATTCGAAACTTTGCCGTCTTTATCACGTTGGGCAAGGGAGACGATGCCAGATGGTGTATGTTCACCGACATGAACAGCTGCAACATCACCAATAGTAATGGTCTTGCCGTCATGCGCCGTGATCACAGTGGTGGTTACGTCCTCAATCGTGTGAAACAGGCCAATAGCCCTTAGTATTAATCCTTCACCGCCTCGCCGGATAATGCCACCGCCGGTATTGGCATTATTTTCACTCAATGCACGGCTCACCTGATCCAGTGTCAATCGGTACTTGCGCAATGCGTTGGGATCAACGTTGACCTGAATTTCCTTGATGGTGCCACCAAAGCCGATTACATCTGCCACACCGGGTACCCGCCGCAATTCCGGACGGATCACCCAATCCTGAATGGCCCGGACTTCATACAGTGGCAGGTTCGGCGGAGCATCGACCACGTAGCGGTAAATTTCACCAACAGCAGTGGTCAGTGGAGCTAGCTCAGGGGTGATTCCTTCCGGCAAACTTACCGTTTGTAGTTTTTCCAGTACTTGCGCACGTGCCAGACGATCTTCGGCACCGTCGGCGAATGTCATGGTGACGACTGACAGCCCGGTAATGGAAACCGAGCGCAGCTGGGTCAGTTGCGGCACGCCGCTCATTTCCCGTTCAATCGGGATAGTGACACTGCGCTCGACTTCTTCCGGTGCCTGGCCGATGACTTGCGTGATGATTTGTACCTGTACATCCTGCACATCGGGAAATGCTTCGATAGGCAGTTCGATAAAAGCATGTATGCCGGCCACCAGCAGTGCTCCCGTCATCACGAGAATAAAAAGCCGCTGTTTGATCGAAAATGAGATAAGACGACTGAGCATTTTAGTTTCCAGCAGCAAGTTCTGAAGTCAGCAGCATGGTGCCGTCGATCACGACCTCTTCTCCGACTGCTACCCCTCCATTTTCCGGTTCGAGCCAGACAGATTCAGCATCCTGGAAGGCAATGCGGATACGGCGCTGAATAAATTCACCCGCATTAGTCTCAACGAATACGGTGGGATGAACCCCACCGGTAATGACTGATTCTGCCGGTAATTGAACTACGCTATCCGCTCGTGGATCGATCAACTGGGCACGGGCAAACATTTCTGGCCGTAGCGTGCCGTCCGGATTGTCTATTTCAGCGCGCACCTGTACCCGGCGAACATTCGGATCAAGTACGGGGGCGATACGGGTAATGGTGGCAAGGAAGGATTTTTCCGGAAATGCATCGAAGTTGAGCAGTAGTGGATTGCCGCTTTGTACCCGGCTGATTAATCGTTCAGGAACATCCACCAGCACCCATAAATGCGATAGATTGGAAATGACAAATAAGGGTGCGGCCATATCCGGGCGAACTTCCAGGCCGGGGTTGGCCTGGCGATAAGCTACCGTACCGTCAATTGGTGCATATAACACCAGTTTTTCATCCTGCATCTTGCCATCCGGTACCAGATTTCTTACCCGCAACTGTGCACGCTTAGCTTCTGCGGCTGCAATTTGCCAGTCCGCACGGGCGCTTTCCACATCACGCCGGGCGATGGCTTCACCGGCCCAAAGCTCGCGCGCTCGTTTATAAGCAAGTTGTTTGTAGGTGGCATCTGCTTCTGCCTTATGAAGATCGGCGATGGCTGCCCCAAAATCAGGCGAATCTAATGTTACCAGTGGCGTACCAGCCTTAACCTGATCGCCAATCTCGACATGCAGCTGCAAGATACGGCCTGCCACAGCTGGGCTGATACGAGCAGTAAGGTTTTCTGCCAGTGCCAGCTTTGCAGCCAGTGGCTCACTGGCCGGCAGCATTGCTGAGACGGCAGGGCTGGTTTTAATGTAGGCAAGCTGAGGGGCTCCCGGCGGGAATAGCAGTTGATTCCGGGTGCGGTTTGATCCAGTATTTTCTGTCGGAGGCTGGATAACAGCTTGGCTGAAATACAAATAACCAGCAACACCTGTAATCACTATTGCCAGGGTAGCGGCAACCACTTTGATCTTGCATAATCGGAGTTTCATCATGAAGCGGGTTCCTGTTCCTTGGAGATGGTAATTTCCAGTGCTGCATCCAGAGCGGCGCTTGCTTGTGCCAGATCACTGCGGGCTTGCAGTGTATCCAGCTCGGCAGTCCGCAGAATGCGCTGCGCATCCAGAAACTCCAGCGCGCTGATCGCTCCCTTGCTGAAAGCAAGCTCTGCTGCGCTGGCAGTACGGCGGGCAGCCGGTAGTGCTTGTTCCTGCAAGGCATGCCAGCGGTCGCTGGCATGTTGTAATTCATCGACAAGCTGGTTAATTTCAGCCTGGATGCGGGCGCGAATTGCTTCCAGCTGATCTTCGGCCAGAGCAAGCTCGGCATGAGCGTGGCGGATATCGCCCTCAAAGTAGTTGCCAAGAAACAATGGAACGGAAACTTCAAGACCAAGAGAATTACGTGGTTGTGTCACATCGGCTGGTTGACGTTCATATTGGAGGCTGACAGTAACGTCGCGAGTGCGCTTTGCCTGTGCCAACCCAACGTTATGTCGAGCGGCTTCCATTCGTGCGGCAGCGGCAAGTGTATCCGGACGCTGGGAAATAGCGGTGGTGATAGTGGCTGCGTCAGGCAATCTGGCTCTTTCTGCCGGCCAGTCGCCCCGAGTGACAAGCTGTAACGCATGGTTTTCGTCAGCTAACAAAATACCCAATGCAGTGCGGGCGCGTGTAAGCGTGCTTTCTGCTGTGCGCACACCCGCTCGGGCTCGGGCAGCATCGGTTTCGAAGCGCCCCAGATCAGCACCGGATAGATCGCCTGCTTGATAGCGGCGTCGAGCCAATTCCAATATATGCTCAGACTGGCCGGCAATAATGCCGCTCAGTTCAACGTGATGCTCAGCCAGTTTAAGTTCAAACCAAGCGCTGCGTGCATTGAACCGAGTTTGCCGCAGCGTATCGTCAAAATCGAACCGAGTAGCGGTGAGTTTACTGTCTGCTTGTGCCATACGGAGCGCTCTCTTACCACCTCGTTCAAAAGTCTGATCGATACGAATTTCGCTTTCGGTTGGCGTTCTGGAGCTGAATGCAGTAGTTGGGTCAGATTTAAGGTTTAAATGACTGGCATTAACCGCAAGTGTGGGGTTGGGGAAAGCAGCTGCATTGAGTGTTTCCGCTGCCGCAGCTTCAATATTTCGTCGGGCAAAGCGGAGATCGCGGTTACGAGTCAGCGCCAACTGCTCGGCTTCTTTCAGACTGACGGTAATATCGTAGGCTTGGCTGTTACCTGGGAGTACGGCCCACAAAGCAAGGATAAATAACGCTGAACAGCGCATGACAGTCGATTTCCACATGAGGTAAATATAGACTGCTTCAACTTGCGTTTGCCTGACGAATCTCGGCAGGAAATAGAAACGAACAATGAAGCGGTATGGGGTGTCAGTGGTACGGTGTTGAAGCTCCAGGTATTATGCCGGGCGTAGTACAGACGGATCGTAAGGAAGCCGGTGTATGAATAATGGGGGATAGCTGATCAGAGAGTCTGTATCACAATATCGTATAACGGATTTTAATTACTTCCAGTTCTTCCAGGCCACCTGGTGTTTGCAAAGACACCACATCCCCCTCTCGTGCTTTCAGTAGTGCTCTGGCCAGCGGTGAAATCCAGCTGATACGGCCACAGCTGGGCTCCGCTTCATCCATACCGACAATACTGTATGTCTGCTCTTTGCCTTGTGCGTCGTATACCGTTACTGTCGCACCAAAAAATACCTGATCGCACTCGCCGCGTTGTGCCGGGTCGATGATTTCGGCATGGTCCATGCGCCTGGATAAAAACCGCAAACGGCGATCAATTTCACGCAAGCGCCGCTTGCCATAAATATAATCACCATTTTCTGAGCGATCACCGTTTGATGCTGCCCAGGATACAATCTTGACCAGCTCCGGGCGCTCCACTTTCCATAACTGATCAAATTCATCCTTCAATCGCTGATAGCCTCCCGGGGTAATATAATTCTTTACACCCTGTGGTAGTTGCGGGGTGTCATCCAGCTCTTCCTCATGGTCACTCTCTTTAGTAAAAGCCTTATTCACTATTCAATTTCCCCATCATTTTGTATAAACAAATACTGCTTTTGCAGACACTTTCAAATTAATCTGCCTGTTATACTCAAGGCCATGCAAGTCATCATTATCAGTGGATTGTCCGGTTCGGGAAAGTCAATTGCACTTAAGGCCTTGGAAGATTCAGGCTATTACTGCGTTGATAACCTTCCTGCATCGCTACTCGTTATCCTCATCAATCACCTGCAAACGCAGCATCATTCACATGTTGCCGTGGCAATTGATATGCGCAGCGGCGATAGTATTACTGTTCTACCCTGGCAGTTCAAAATGATCGATAAAAGCATTCGGACGGAATTTATTTTTCTGGATACACGTACAGATACGCTGATACAGCGCTTCTCTGAAACACGCCGCAGACATCCTTTGAGTGACAAAAATATCACATTAGAGGAAGCCATCCAGCACGAGCGTGAGGTGTTGGCGACCGTATCCGATCTTGGCCACCATATTGATACCAGCTCGTTAAGACCTAATGCGCTGCGGGCTTTTATCAGGGATTTCATCTCGGATAGCCGCGATCCATCCCAGCTAACGCTAATGTTCCAGTCATTTGGCTATAAACATGGTATTCCGCTAGATGCCGATCTGGTGTTTGATATACGCTGCCTGCCCAACCCCTTTTACGATCCGCATCTTAAAGAGTTGACTGGCCATGATCTGGAAGTCATCCGGTTTATGGAAGCCCAGCCCAATGCTGCAAAAATGCTCGGGGATATTGGCAGTTTCCTAGATACCTGGCTGCCTGTCTACATGCAGGATAATCGGGCCTACCTCACAGTCGCTATTGGCTGTACCGGGGGGCAGCACCGTTCAGTTTATTTTGCAGAAAAGCTCGCGTTACACTTCCGTGATGCTGCACGCGTCCTGGTACGTCATCGCGGCCTGGCAGAATATAACCAGTACTACGCGCGTAGATAATCTTCTCTATTTCCCAGCCAACGCTGCACGTGATGCTGTGCCTCATTTGGATAATCACGTAGTATCTCTTCCGCAACATTGCGCGCCATTTCCAGCAAATCGATATCTTCTTCCAGATCAGCAAATCGTAGCAGGGGTACGCCACTCTGACGGGTACCGAGAAATTCACCTGGCCCGCGCAACAGCAGATCCTGCCGCGCAATTTCAAATCCATCGTTATGCTCGAAAATAATCTGCAATCGTTTACGCGCCACTACGGATAATGGCCGCTGATACATCAGGATACAAATACCAGTAGCTGATCCACGACCGATCCGCCCGCGCAACTGATGCAATTGAGACAATCCCATGCGTTCAGCATGTTCAATCACCATTAGTGAGGCGTTGGGCACATCCACACCCACTTCAATCACGGTGGTGGCAACCAGTAACTGTACTGCTCCCTGGCTGAATTTCGCCATAATCGCAGATTTTTCGTCGCTACCCAGCCGGCCATGAATGAGGGCTATGCTTAGTTCAGGGAAAATCTGGCTCAATGTTTCATAGGTTTCCACTGCTGTTTTTAACTGTAATACCTCGGATTCCTCGATCAATGGGCAAACCCAGTAAGCCTGGCGGCCAGCCAGACAGGCTTCACGGATGCGTGCAATAATTTCCTCGCGCCGATTGTTGTCAATCAACCTGGTCGCAACTGGCAATCTGCCGGGAGGTAATTGATTGATAACAGAAACATCCAAATCGGCGAAGTAGCTCATTGAAAGTGTACGGGGAATTGGGGTGGCGCTCATCATCAACTGGTGCGGTAGTGAGCCTTCATCTTCCCTTTTCATGCGCAAGGCAAGCCGTTGCCCCACCCCGAATCGATGCTGTTCGTCAATAATGACCAACCCAAGCTGTTTGAATTGAACTGCCTCCTGAAACAGTGCATGGGTTCCAATAATCAGCATGGTTGCACCACTTGCCGTTTTTGCCAGCTCTTGGCTGCGCAGGCTTTTTTTCTGACTGCCGGATAACCAGCCTACTTCTATTCCGAGCGGCACCAGCCAGCCGGACAACTTCCTGAAATGCTGCTCAGCCAGAATCTCTGTCGGTGCCATGACAGCAACCTGATAGCCATTTCCAATCGCCTGCAATGCAGCCAGTGCCGCCACCACAGTTTTGCCGCTGCCTACATCACCTTGTAACAACCGCTGCATAGGGTAAGGCTGCGCAAGATCTGTGCTGATTTCAGCCACTACTTTATGTTGCGCCTCAGTCAGGCTGAATGGCAGTACTCCCAGCAATGCCTGCTGCAAATTAACCTGTTGCGACAGAGTAGGCGCCTGCTGATTGCGCCGCTGGTGATAATGACAACGTAGAGAAATTTGCTGCGCCAGTAATTCGTCAAACTTGATCCGCTGCCAGGCTGGATGGGAACGTTGCTGTAATGATTCCATGGAAATATCAGATGGCGGGCAATGCAGCAAAGATAAGCTTTCCTCAAACGCAGGGAGTGGACAGGCAGACAGGATCGTTTCCGGCAAAATTTCACGCAGAAACTGCTTTCTTCGCAACCGCTCAAAAGCTTGTGTGATCAGCCGTATAAGTGTGCGTTGTGGCAATCCGGCTGTTACCGGATAAACCGGTGTCAAGGCAGTTGCCAGTGCCATGTTGTCACGCACCACCCGGCATTTCGGGTGCACCATCTCCATTCCATGAAAACCGGTGCGCACTTCACCCAGTACACGCAGCCGGGTACCTGGTGACCAGGCGGTTATCTGGCTAGCATAAAAATTTAGGAAACGCAGATAAAGCACACCGCTATCGTCACTTACCCTGCAAACGAGCTGCCGTCGCGGACTAATCAGCACCTCCTGTTCGGTAATCACCCCTTCTATTTGTATTGTATTTCCGGGAGCCGCTTCACTGATGGATGACAACTGTGTCTCATCCTCATAGCGCAGCGGCAAGTGCAGAATCAGATCGAAATCACTGAATAGGCCAAGTTTTTCAAGTTTTTTGCGTAATGCCTTATCCAGTGAGCTGAAAGATTGGGCAGCCAATGGAGAAAATGATGTGAGTAGTACGTAGGGTTACTTATCCAGTACCGCCACGGCATCCATTTCCACCAGTGCCCCGCGCGGCAATGCTGCCACGCCGATAGCGGCGCGTGCGGGATAAGGTTGGTTGAAATGCTTGCCCATGACTTCATTAACTCTGGAAAAATTGCCCAGATCAGTCAGATAAACATTCAGTTTGACAACATCACTCAGGCTGCCGCCACTGGCAACAATGACCGCCTTGAGATTAGTAATAACTTGTTCAATCTGTGCATCAATGCCGTGTACCATTTCCATGCTGGCTGGATCAAGCCCGATCTGACCGGAAAGATAGACAGTTTCCCCACCTGTTATGCAGACAGCCTGGGAATAGGTGCCGATTGCTTGTGGGGCATCATTGGTCTGGACAACAAATTTGCTCATTCTGACTCCTCAGTTAGTACGATAAAATGCAAAGGATTACGCCCATGTGGGTGCAACAATATTTTAATTCTTGTTAAGAGTAGATTCATGCAGAAACTTGTCATTCACGGGGGGTCGAAGCTCCATGGTGAAATCAGTATTTCCGGTGCCAAAAACGCAGCTTTGCCCGTATTATGCGCATCGCTACTGACTGCTGAACCATTTGTCATACAGAATATCCCGCATCTCAGGGATGTCACTACTATGCTGGCATTGCTTGAACAGATTGGTGTGCGCATTCTAACAAATGAACCAGGCACTACAGAACTGTCTGCGGCCAATATTACCAATCCAACCGCTTCCTACGACATGGTGAAAACCATGCGTGCCGCCGTCCTCGTATTGGGTCCATTACTGGCGCGAACCGGACAGGCACATATTTCCTTGCCGGGTGGTTGCGCAATCGGCATGCGGCCGGTCGATCAGCATATCAAGGGACTGCAAGCCATGGGGGCGGAAATCAATATTGAGCAAGGTTATATCCTTGCTCAGGTGGGCCGCCTTTCAGGTGCACGTATCGCCATGGACGTTGTCACCGTTACCGGAACTGAAAACCTGATGATGGCCGCCACACTTGCTTCCGGCACGACCATTCTGGAAAATGCCGCCCGTGAACCTGAAGTGATTGATCTGGCAAATTGTCTCATCGGTATGGGAGCAAAAATAGAAGGAGCAGGCAGTGACATTATCATTATCGAAGGGGTAGATCGTTTGCATGGTGGTTCACACGTCGTCATGCCTGATCGCATTGAAACCGGGACATTCTTGACCGCAGTCGCTGCCTGTGGTGGTGACGTCACCCTGATCGGAACACGCGCAGATACACTTGACGTTGTACTGGGCAAGCTGGCAGAAGCTGGAGCAGACATTGATATAGGCGGGGATTGGATCCGATTGTGCATGCAGCAGCGGCCGCAACCGGTCAGTCTGCGCACTGCGCCCTATCCGGCCTTTCCTACCGACATGCAAGCACAATTCATGGCGTTAAACAGCATTGCCGGCGGCACCTCCATCATGACAGAAACAATTTTTGAAAATCGCTTCATGCATGTACAGGAGCTCACACGCCTGAACGCAGATATTCAGGTTGAGGGTAATACTGCGATCGTGCATGGTATTCCCCAACTTGATGGTGCCAGTGTGATGGCAACCGATCTGCGCGCCTCTGCCTGCCTCATCATCGCCGGATTGATTGCGCAAGGCGAAACCATCGTTGACCGGATCTATCATCTGGATCGTGGCTATGAACAAATCGAACAAAAACTGGCGCAAGTGGGTGCACACATCAAACGCATAAATTAGAGCATCACAGAAAGATTGCCATGCAAACTGATCCCTGTATTGGACATTGCTCGCAACTTCATCCAATCAGTTCTACCGTGGGTGAGGTGGCAGTTACACGGACAAAGCTGTCAGAAGAGGGGGGTGACAGCCTGGATTATGCCCGGCAACTGCGCGGAGGGATAGACAATAGATCAGGTTTGCAGGGCGCTGCGCAGGGATTTTGCACAATCCACCATTTTTTGCAGAGCTGTCCGGGTTTCCGGCCAGTTGCGCGTTTTCAGGCCGCAATCCGGGTTGACCCAGAGTAGCTTTGGATCAATATGGTGTGATGCCTTTTTCAGCAGCTCCAGCATTTCCGATGTATCAGGGATACGGGGAGAGTGAATGTCATATACTCCAGGGCCGATTTCATTCGGGTAGGAAAATTTTACGAATGCATCCAGCAATTCCATACGCGAACGTGAAGTCTCAATTGTGATGACATCTGCATCTAGTTCGGCGATGGCGGGCAGGATGTCATGAAATTCGGAATAACACATGTGGGTGTGGATCTGAGTTTCATCCTTTACCCCCGAGCTGGCAACGCGAAACGCCTTGACTGCCCAGTCAAGGTAATGCTGCCAGTCCTGTCTTCTGAGCGGGAGTCCTTCGCGAAAGGCCGGCTCATCAATCTGAATCATGCCGATACCGGCTTTTTCCAGATCAGTGACTTCATCACGAATTGCCAGTGCCAGTTGTAAAGCGGTATCTGCCCGTGGCTGATCATCTCGCACGAATGACCAGAACAGCATAGTGACTGGCCCGGTCAACATGCCTTTAACTGGTCTGCTGGTCTGGCTTTGGGCATAGCTGATCCAATCGACTGTCATGGCCTCAGGGCGATAGACATCACCATATAAAATGGGTGGTTTGACGCAACGGGAGCCGTAGCTTTGCACCCAGCCGTTTTCAGTGAAAGCATATCCCCACAGCTGTTCGCCGAAATATTCCACCATATCATTACGTTCGGGTTCGCCATGAACCAGCACATCCAGTCCGATTTCTTCCTGTTTGCGGATAGTCTCGCAAATTTCTTGACGCATGGCAGACAGGTATTCAAGATGACTTAGTTCATTTTTTTTGAATGCGGCGCGTACCTGGCGAATGGCGGAAGTTTGCGGGAAAGAACCAATGGTGGTGGTGGGCAACAGAGGCAGATTGAAGCGCTGCTGTTGCTGTTGTTTACGAATTGCAAAAGGATGCGTGCGCTGGCTGTCTCGTTCAGTCAGATGGTTGATTCTGTGATGAACCACCGGGTTATGGATGCGACAAGATGTCTTTCTTGATTGGTTGGCTTGATTGGAAGCAGTCAGTATCTCTTGGATTGATTCCTTACCCTGATTCAGTCCGAGCCCGAGTGTGGCGATTTCTTCCAGTTTCTGAGTAGAAAAGGCTAGCCAGTTTCTAATTTCTGGATCCAGTTTAGTTTCTAATGATAAATCCACCGGGCAATGTAGCAAGGAACAACTCGGGGCAATCCACAGATTGCCCTTAAATCGAGATACAGTTTGTGCTAAGTTTTCCAGTTTTTGTGATAGATCAGTGCGCCAGATATTGCGTCCGTCGATACAACCCAGTGACAGGATTTTGCTGGAGAAATTTCTGGTGAGGAATGATTCGAGTTGTTCCGGAGCACTGCTGAGGTCAATATGCAGGCCATCTACCGGCAAGTTCTCAAGTAATGCGAGGTGGTGATCAACCGCCCCAAAGTAAGAGGTGAGCAGCAAGCGACTGCCCGTATCATTTAGTGCACGATAGGCCTCTGTAAAACCATCTAGCCAGGGCTGCTCGAGATCAAGAGCGAGGATAGGTTCGTCAATCTGCACCCATTCCACACCCAGTGCAACAATTTGCTGCAGAATTTCGCGATAAACCGGCAGCAGGCTGGGAAGCAGATCCAATCGCTGAAAATCCGGCGTAATTTCTTTACCAAGATACAGGTAGGTCAGCGGGCCGATCAAAACAACTTTTGTATTTATCCCCAGCACTTTGGCTTCTTTAATTTCCTGGAACAGCCAGTCGGATGCCAGATGAAATCGGGTGTTGTGATCGAATTCAGGAACGATGTAGTGATAATTGGTATTGAACCACTTGGTCATTTCCATAGCTGGTTGATTAACAGTGCCACGTGCCATGGCAAAGTACAGATCAAGCGGAACCTGATCGCCGGTGTGCTCGAAGCGATGGGGAATTGCTCCCAGTAATGCGGTCATGTCGAGTATGTGATCATACAGTGAGAAATCTCCCACCGGGATCAAATCAATGCCAGATTTTTGCTGTGATAGCCAGTTGCTGGCGCGAATTTCGCGCGCAGTAGCCAATAATTGCGCAGCCTCACTTTGTCCTTTCCAGTGAGCTTCAAGTGCTTTTTTTAATTCACGTTGTGCACCGATTCTCGGGAAGCCGAGATTATGTGTCAGTATTTTCATTATATTTTCTCTGCATGATCGGAAAACCATCATTGTGTGGAATACTCTATAATGAATCAAATGAATTGTTTTACAGATAACTATGAATAATTTTCATATATGCTTGAATTACGACATCTTCGCACATTGAATGCCTTGGATGAGACTGGCAGTATTTCACTGGCAGCGCAGCGTGTGCATTTGACTCAATCTGCGGTATCGCACCAGATCAAGGCGCTGCAAGAGCACTACCAGTTGCCGATTATTCAGCGCAGTGGCCATGCAGTACAGTTGACCGATGCAGGTAAGCGTCTGGTGCAACTGGCGGGGAAGATACTTGGCGAGGTTCAGTCAGCAGAGCGGGATCTGGCAAAAATATCGCAGCAGGCGGCAGGGAGTTTGCGGATTGTGCTGGAGTGTCATACCTGTTTCGACTGGCTGATGCCGATCATGGATGATTTCCGTCAACACTGGCCGGAAGTGGAGCTTGATCTGGTTTCTGGTTTTCATAGTGATCCGGTGTCGTTGCTTCGGCAGCAGGTTGCTGACGTGGTGATCGGTTCAGAGAACAAGCCACAGCAGGGGATCATTCATTTTCCATTATTCCGTTTTGAAATCCTGGCTGTGCTGGCCCCGGGGCATGTACTCGGGAGCAAACGAGTACTTGAAGCTGCTGATTTTGCGCAGGACGTACTGATTACTTATCCGGTTCCGGAAGAGCGGATAGATTTGATCCGGCAAGTGCTGATGCCTGCGGGTGTCAGCTGGCAGCGCCGAACAACCGAATTAACCGTGGCCATTTTGCAGCTGGTGGCAAGCCGGCGGGGGATTGCTGCACTGCCGGGATGGGGAATCAAAAATTATCTGGATTACGAGTATGTGATTGCCCGGCGTATCGGTACGAGTGGACTGTGGAGTGATTTGTATCTTTCAGTGCGGGAGCAAGATGCTTCGCTGCGTTATTTACGGGATTTTCTGGAAACGATTGACCAGGTTTGTTTTGCCAGACTGGATGGAATTAAGCCATTGAGCAAAAAAGGAACGAGGAAAAACTGAGAGCAAAGCGGGAAAAATAAGGGACTCAAGAAATCGGGCAATCCCCCTTAAACTGAGGATGATTGCCCGGCGTAAACTGTTGTAATCAGGCCAATATGGGATTAATGCAACGTAACTACTGCTTTTTCCTCGCAGATGAGATTGGCACAGTAATTTTCGTGAATACCATCCAGGAATTTCCACAGAGCATCACAAGCGCGGCGTGTGGCGGCCAGTACTTCGGCCTGTTTTTCCGGAGTATCAGCAAATCTTTCAATGATTGCCCATTCTGCTTGTGAATGGAAAATATCAGCTGTCTGGTGTACCGAGAAGAACTCATAATCCTCCGGATTTTTCATGCCATAGAATTTGGCCAGGCCGTCGATCTTGACAGCGGCAATATCAGGTACCTGGGATTCAAATGCATGTAATGCGGCCAATCCTGCATAAAAAGATTCGTTTATGCAGATGTCACGAAAGGTTGAAACCAGATTTTCTGTTTCCGGCAATGCATCGGCTTTTGCCAGGCTGACATCATTCGCGCCTAATGCAAAGGCAAATGCTTTCCACAGGGCAGGGTGATTTTTTTCTCCGTGTTCTTCATCGATCAGGTTTTTGAGGACCTCTTGACGCACGCTGATATCACCACAGTTTTCTTCGTTGTGAAAATGTGGGGTGTTGAAGTGAACTGCGCTGAGGTAGGTGGGTTCAGCCAATACATTATAAAAATATTGCTCAGCGTAGTGGCGCAGCTGCTCGCGGGTCAGCTTGCCTTCGGTCCAGGCGATGTAGAACGGATGTTGCAACAGATGCTTGCTTTGAATAATGGAATCAACTTGTTGTTTGAATATGTTTATAGCCATGAAAAGCTCCTGTTCAGAGTGGAATGAAATGTGATGCGCCGCTAATCATCGCCAATTCAGTAAATGAAGTCAATTTTATGCCAGAGAATTCTGTCGTTTTTGTACGCGTGGCATAGTAATAGAATTACGAAGTTTGCGCCGCGACGCGATGATAGAATAATCATTTTCCAATAAAAATCAGAGAGTAAATACTATGTTTTCAAAGAGTATGACGATTGAGCAGGTTGATCCGGATTTATGGCGAGCGATCCAGGGGGAGGTACAGCGGCAGGAAGATCATATCGAGCTGATTGCCTCGGAAAATTATGCCAGCCCGGCTGTTTTGCAGGCACAGGGCACTGTGCTGACCAACAAGTATGCCGAAGGATATCCGGGCAAGCGGTATTACGGAGGATGCAAGCATGTAGATATCGTCGAACAGCTTGCCATTGATCGCCTGCGGGCGCTGTTTAATGCCGAATACGTTAACGTGCAGCCGCATTCCGGTTCCCAGGCAAATGCTGCGGTTTATTTGTCCGCGCTGAAGCCGGGCGATACGCTTCTGGGGATGTCACTGGCGCATGGTGGCCATTTGACGCACGGCGCACCAGTCAATATGAGTGGCAAGATATTCAATTCAATTGCTTACGGTCTGGATCCTGAAACTGAAGAGATTGATTACACAGAGCTGGAGCAGCTTGCGCATGAGCATAAACCTCGCATGATCGTTGCTGGCGCATCTTCCTATGCACGAGTAATTGACTGGCAAGCTTTCCGCAAAATTGCCGACAACGTAGGTGCCTATCTGTTTGTGGACATGGCTCATTATGCAGGGCTGATTGCTGCCGGTTATTATCCCAATCCAGTGGGAATCGCCGATTTTGTTACCAGTACCACGCACAAAACACTACGTGGCCCGCGTGGTGGCGTGATCATGGCTAAGCCTGAGCATGAAAAAGCACTCAACTCAGCAGTTTTCCCGCAGACACAGGGTGGCCCACTGATGCATGTGATCGCGGCCAAGGCTGTGGCTTTCAAGGAGGCAGCCAGCCCGGCATTCAAGGATTATCAAAAGCAGGTAATCGAGAACGCGCGTGTCATGGCAAGAGTATTACAACAGCGCGGCTTGCGGATTGTATCCGGCCATACTGATTGCCATATGTTTCTGGTGGATTTACGCGCCAAAAATCTGACCGGAAGGGAGGCGGAGACTGCATTGGAAACCGCGCACATCACCGTCAATAAAAATGCAATTCCGAATGATCCGCAAAAACCGTTTGTAACCAGCGGTGTCCGAATTGGTACGCCGGCGATTACCACACGCGGATTTAAGGAACTTGAATCCGAGCAGCTTGCAAATCTGGTGGCAGATGTGTTGGAAGCTCCGACTAATGAGGCGGTGCTGGATCAGGTTGCCAGAGAAGCACAAGCTTTGTGTGCAAAATTTCCGGTGTATGGAAATTGATTATTTTGTCTTGTGCACCAGGTTTCTGTGTCGGCTATCCGGTTCCAGTTACCTGTAATTTTGGAGGTACAGAGCAATGCGATGCCCGTTCTGCGGTGCTGAAGATACCAGCGTAGTCGATTCACGTGTCAGCGAAGAAGGTTCCAGGATCAGACGCAGGCGACAATGTACGGCCTGCGGAAAGCGCTTCACAACGTATGAAACAGTTGAGGTGCGTTTTCCACAGATTATCAAGCAGGGCGGTAATCGCGTTGAGTTCAACCGGGAAAAGCTCTACACCAGTTTTGCCCGGGCGTTACACAAGCGCCCGGTTCCGGTTGGGCAGGTAGATGCCGCAATAGAACATATTCTGCAGAAACTATTGGGAGGCGGGGCACAAGAAATTTCATCGCGCACAATTGGTGAATGGGTCATGCAAGAGCTGTACAAGCTGGATAAGGTAGCCTACATCCGCTTTGCTTCTGTGTATAGAAGTTTTGAAGATGTAGGAGATTTTCAGGAGGTAATCCGGGAGGTTCAAGCCTCTCCATCAAGCCTGGACGATGAGCCACCAGGCTAACAAATGACCAAGAGAGATTATTATGATCAATCATCAAATGAATTACATCTCTGGAAGCCGTTTGCGCAAAAGTTTGCATCTGATGATGGGCGTGCCGGAGTATAGCGTCTATGTTGAACACATAAGCAGCGTGCATCCCGAACAGACGATCATCGTAAGAGAAACTTTTTGAGAATGTCTGGACGCACGTTATAGCAGCAGGGGCAGATTCTATCGCTACTACTGATCTCAATTGTTTATTTTGAACAAATGGCGTGAATGCTGTTTTACCTTGATGGTGTCGAAACGATTCAGTAAACTGCCAAACTGTGCAATTTTCTGTTCGATTTTTTCAACCTGGATTTCAGGAAAACGGTGATCGTGGTAAGACAGCCGGTTTGGTCCGGGACGACGCATATTCAATTGAGTCAGTGTGGCTTTGAGGTTTGCGAGTGCCCATCCTGTCAGATACGTTGGAGCAGAGCTGGCCGGTGGTTGAGACTGGCCGTAACCGCTTTCTTCTAGTACATCGATGATACGTTCGCATGCGAGACGGTCGCTTTGTGCTGCCAAATAGTAATCAATGAGCGCCTTGCGTTCTTTACCTCCAGCAGTGCCCAGATCACCGTTCAAGATTCGAGACAGGGTACCCTGGAGTTCGTTGAAATTGAATGACTGGTAACTCAGCCGGGTAGGCAGGCCCTGGAAATCGTAGTCGTAATATTCATTGAAAGTCGCAAGATAGGAAATGGCTGGAACTCCCAGAGCATAGGCTTCCAGACCAGTGGTACAGCCATTGTGCACCATTGTTTTCGAAGCCAGAAGCCAGGGGATGACATTGCCTTCGTTCGTGACCTTGACACGCTGGCATTGAGCAGCAATATCGTGATAAACCCGAAAATTTTCACTCGGGTGGGGCCGTACCACGATCGTTACATCCGGGAATGTCCGTTCCAGTGCCGGGATGAGTTGCTTGAAATCTTCCAGTATGGCTTTCTTGTGATGCCACAGGCCTTCGGCGAATTCTTCACTCATGCCGATCCCGGCCTGTCCGCGCCGGGATTTTTTATCTCCACCCTTTGTCGGAACGAACAGGCCGATACCGGGAATGAAAGGATTGACATCAGTGAAATTGGTGTTGATGAGAATGAAATCACCATACAAATTACGTAGACGCTCTACCTCTGCTGCGAAATAGGCGCGTATCTCGGGCCGCAGGATATCTCCGCGCGGATTTCCAGTCAGGTGAATAGGCAGATTCTCCGGAAATTGTGGATATTGTTGAAGCAGATCGATATTTTCCTGGCCCCAGGCAAAAACATGCGAAACATTTCTGATCGTAGTGGGAGATAACCGTAGCGTGTAATAAGTGTCGGCCGGCGGGTGGACCAGTGCTTCTTCTTCCCAGGCAACGATTTCATGTCCGAGCATGCGAATTATCCTGAACATGGAATTACTCAGACTGCGCATGCTTTTTGCTAGATAGATGCCGCGCGGTAGTGACGCGATTTCAAAATGAATAAAGGCCCGCGAGCCGATGATCACCGGAAACCCGCGCTCAGCTGCTACGCATGCCAGCAGGAGTTTTGCATCCAGTTCACGCACCTGGTTTTCGACAGGAATGATAAGAGTTGAAGCAGAAAGGGAAGCCATGGTTCGGTCAGATCGGAATAGGTTGGCAGTAGGGGCTTATGGAATCAGCAGGTAATTTACCTGGGGGAATTGATCATATATCAAATATTCGGAAGCCGAGAGGAATGATTATTACCAGCTTTGAATCGGTTCTGAATCTACCTAGAAACCGGTTTTTTCCAGAAACGCCAATGCTGACCAGAACCCTTCTCCTTTATTTTTATGGCCCTGCCAGATTTCAGGTATGAACTGTATTCCGGGAGCATGTTGGTTCAACTGATCGTGCAGCAAGGCGAAATCCACATCACCATGGCCGATCTGCACTCCTTCACCATCTATTCCCTTGGCATCGACTATGTGCAGATGGATAGTATGAGGCAGAACTTTCTTGAGGAATGCGCTGAAATCCCACTGATAATAGTTGCAGGCCATCATGGAGTGTGAAACGTCGAGGCAGATATGATGGCCAGTTTTCTCGCAAAATACCGCGATCTCATCCGGATCGACAAAGAGATTATGGTGACTCTGCCCCCCAAAGTGCCAGGGAAAAGGGGGCATGGTCTGAATGGCCAGTCGAATGGAATTCAGGTCGATTTCGCCCAGCGCTTTGGCCACCCTGTCGTAAAGTTTCGTGCGTGCTTCAACTGGCAGGAAATTCTGCGGTGACCAGCCTCCGGCATTGAGTACCAGTACCGGTCTGGGTGTCGACGGAAAATACTGACGCAACTCGCTCGCTACCGCTGTTGTACGTTTCAGTTCGGTAATGGAATGTGCCCGGTAATCTTCATCGTCGTTTGCCAGATCGAGAATATGATCACCAGCGAACAATTCCGGACTGTGCACGGCATAACCGATTGGCAATGGATCAGAGAAATAGTCAGAGAGCTTCACATCCAGATCGTGGTAACTCAGATGAAACTCAATGAAATCGATTTTCATTCCTTCGGTCAGTGCCTGGTAATCGTGATAACGTGCTGGGATTCCGTAGGGACGTGAAAAGGTATAGTGTTGTTTTTTAGCTGATTGTGGCGTGATATCTGTTTCAAAGAAGAAATCCCCGGCCTTAAAATCGTGCTGTGCCACTTTGCCTGCCAGCTCATCAATGCGATTGGGTTGCAGACCCTGCCCGGGGCTTTTCACCACGATCATGCTGCGTTTGATGAGTTGTCCTTGCGAAAGATCGCAATTGATTACCAGGCTTTTAGCCAGATTTTCACGATTGATCATTTCCCCCTGGGTCAGTGCCCGTTCACCACCTTGTCCCATGGCCTCTTCAATATTGCGAATCTGT
Organism: Nitrosomonas sp. GH22; assembly: GCF_009833115.1. Classification (NCBI taxonomy): domain Bacteria; kingdom Pseudomonadati; phylum Pseudomonadota; class Betaproteobacteria; order Nitrosomonadales; family Nitrosomonadaceae; genus Nitrosomonas; species Nitrosomonas sp. GH22. The sequence continues at coordinate 78,421 of NZ_QRCA01000013.1, read as the reverse complement.
TGCACCATTTCCGTAAATTCTGCTGGTAATAAACTGACTTTATGGTCATTGCCTTCCATACCACGGTTGACAGTAAAATGTTTTTCCACGATGCGCGCTCCAAGGGCAACGGCAGCCAGAGGCACCGCAAACCCGCGTTCATGGCCCGAATAGCCGACCACCGTACCTGCCAGCTGCTTTAAATGCGGCAGGTAGTTGAGGTTTACATCCTTGAAGGGGGCAGGATAGGTCGAATTGCAGTGCAGCAAGGCAAAGGGGGCACCCAACCGGCGCAGCAGACTCACCGAGCCCTTGATCTCTGCTTCTGAACTCATGCCCGTGGAGCAGATCAGCGGTTTACCTGTTTTAGCCAGCGCTTCCAGCATTTCATAGTTGGTAAAATCGGCTGAAGCCACTTTGAAGGCTTCCAGTCCGTATTCTTCCAATACACGGACACTCACCATATCCCAAGGCGTGCACAAGGGCAGAATATCCTGCTGCCTGCAATAATCGAATATCTGACAAAGTGCATCATGGCTCAACTGGAATTTATTGAGCAGATCCAGCGTGTATTGTGATCCCAGGTCATAACCCACCTCTGCATTCCTGCCCTGATTCGAATACAATGAGGAAAGATCACGCATCTGGAATTTGACACAATCGGCCCCGGCTTCCACCGCTAGGTTTACCAGTTCTTTCGCAAGGCCGATATCCCCATTATGATTGTTACCGACTTCGGCGATGATAAATGTGGGGTTTTGGTCGGCAATCAGGAAATCCCCGATCTGGAGCCCTGTAGCTGATTTTCGTGCCAGGGCGACAAAACGCCCTTGTTCGTCGATCAGCGGGATGATGTCGCGTTTGTGATCAAAATAGTCTGCAATCTGATTCTGGGATTCGGCAACGGGCCGGGCGATGAAATTACGATTCATCACATGATCGATCGGCAGATTCAGATCAAATTCGGTCGCCTGGGTCATCCAGCGTCGCACGTCACCGTCGCTGACTGCCCCGATTAATACGCCGTTATCCTGCACAACGAAAACGATCCGGGACTGGTTATCATTGATGTGTTTCAGGGCATCGAGAATACTATCCCCGGAAAAAACCAGATAGTCCTTGATCCTTTTTTCAATACGCATGCTGCAAATCCTGTTCGGTGAAGATTATGATTGCCGGGTCTGTATGACAGGGGATATAAAGAATTATACCGATGGAGTATGTCAATACTACTTGAGGCTTATGTGGTGATTTTCTTTTGAATGTAGATCTTGAATTGTAACCATTTTATGGTTCATGTGCAGCAGGCGTACTTCAACAGTAGAATTACCAGTCATTTTTACATTTATCAGTTGGAAGGCTGGTAGCCGGTTTGTAAAATACCAACTTGTGAATCATCAGAATTTGACTTCACCCATTTATTTGTTTATTTGATACCTGATTTGATAAATTTCAGCCAATGTTAATTTATTCCCTCATCCCCGCGCGAGGCGGGTCAAAAGCTGTTCCGCATAAAAATATCCGGTTTTTATGTGGCAAGCCGCTGATTGCCCATTCAATTGAAGTTTCGCTCAGATCACCTTCTATTCAGAGAACTTTTGTCAGCACCGATTCGGAGAAGATTGCAGAAATTGCAAGAAATGCCGGAGCGGAGGTTCCTTTTTTGAGACCGGTTGATCTGGCACAGGATGATACGCGGGATCTGCCGGTATTCCTGCATTTTTTGAGCTGGCTGGAGCAGCACCATGTGCCTCTTCCTGATGCCATTTTCCAGTTTCGGCCCACTTCTCCTGCGCGCAGGGTTGAAAAAATAGAGGAAGCGGTCGGACTGCTGAAAAAACATCCAGATGCTGATTCCGTCCGTGGAGTGACCGAACCGGCGCAGAATCCTTACAAGATGTGGACCATCGGTAATGATGGTTTTATGCAGGCTCTGCTGAGTATTCCTGGTGTCCCGGAGCCTTTTAACGAACCAAGGCAGCGCTTACCCGAGGTTTACTGGCAGGTCGGTTATCTGGATCTGATACGTACCCGGACGATTCTGGAGAAGCAATCACTCACAGGTGCCCACATACTGCCATTGAAGATCGAAAGCGGGGATTCGATCGATATCGATGATGAATTCTCGTTCCAGCTCGCTGAATTTCTAATGGAGAAACGGGGGATCATCCGTTGAAGGCTCTGGTAGTCGGACTGGGCTCCATCGGAGTCAGGCATCTCAATAATCTGCATGCACTCGGGGTTCGGGAATTGGGCGCAGTGCGTACTCGCAATCTGCCACCTCCCGCACAGATCATTCCGGAAGATGTACAATTGTTTCAGAGCCTCGATCAGGCACTCAAACAAAACTTTGATCTGGTCGTGGTGGCCAATCCGACTTCATTACACCTGAAAACGCTTATCGAAGCGCTCAAGGTAGGGTGTCATGTCTATGTGGAAAAGCCTGTCGCGCACGAAAAACGGTATCTGTCCGGATTGACACGTTATGTTGATCCACGCGGATCTCGCGTACTGGTCGGCTGCCAGCTCAGGATGCATCCCGGATTACGGAAGATTGAGGCGTGGATGCGGGAAGGCAGATTGGGAAAAATCTATTCCGTACAGGTCGATCTAGGGGAATATCTGCCTGACTGGCATCCTTGGGAGGATTATCGGCAGAGTTATGCCGCACGGGCTGATCAGGGTGGAGGCGTCATACTTACACTGATCCATGAACTGGATTATTTATACTGGCTTTTCGGTAAGCCAAAACATGTCTTTGCTATTGGCGGACATCGAACCTCTTTGGAAGTGACGGCAGAAGATACCGCACTCATCTCGTTTGAAACGGAACAGGGGATCTGTGTTCAGCTTCGCATGGATTACTGGCGTAAACCACCGGTCCGGCATATGAATATCGTGGCTGAAAAAGGGATCGTTGACTGGGATTATCCTTCGCGTCTCACTACGCTGAAGCAGAATGGGCAGGTTGTGGAAGCAGTGGCTCTGGTGCCTTCCTGGGACCGGAATGAGCTTTTTCTGTCAATGATGCAAGAATTTATCGAAGGTATTCCCAGCGGATCGATTCCGCGAGTCACTTTACAGGAGGGTATGGATGTGCTGAATATAGCGCTTGCAGCCAGAAAATCTCTTCAGACCGGACGGCAGGTCAGATTATGAATCAACCTTACAAAGGTACCCCTTTCGATTTGACCGGCCGCGCGGTACTTATCAGCGGTGCAACCGGGCTTCTTGGCACGGAATTCGCGCTTGCAGCAGCTTCAGCTGGTGCGGACCTGGTACTGGGTGATCTGGATGGTGACAAGCTGAAATCATTGGAAAATGAAATAACTGCTTCATACCCGGATACACGAATCCTGGTGCGGACTCTGGATGTCACTTGTACGGATTCATGCCAGTCCATCGCGCAGTCATGTGAAAACTGGTTTGGCCGGCTCGATGCAGTGATCCACAGCGCTGCAATCGACCCAAAATTTGAGAAAGATTCTGATACTTCCCGTTTTTCAAAGTTTACTGAATTTCCTTTGGCACTTTGGCAGACGTCACTGGATGTTAATTTGACCGGTGCGTTTCAGCTGGCTCAGGCTACATGCCGCATCATGGAGAAATCCGGCAAGGGATCCATCGTTTTTCTTGGATCCAATTACGGTCTCGTTGGGCCGGATCAGCGTATCTACAAAAAGGCAGGGCAGGAGATACAGACGTATAAACCGGCAGTCTATTCGGTGTGTAAGGCAGGATTGCTGGGACTCACAAAATTTCTTGCCGCCTATTACATGTATACGTCGATTCGTATCAATCTGCTTACGCCCAGTGGTGTTTGGAACAAACATGACCCCGAGTTTATCGGTAGCTATTCGTCGCGAACCATTCTGGGACGTATGTCAGAAAAAGATGAGTATCGAGGAGCAATTATTTTTTTGCTTTCGGATGCATCCAGTTATATGACGGGTGCAAATCTGGTCATTGATGGAGGGTGGACAGCATTGTAGGTATTTCTCTGTATATCCATTTCAGTTATTTCTAGATTATCCTCCACACTACCCCGGTTTTCTTTTATTGATCCGAACCACATATATGCACAGCTAAATCTGCGATAGTTGGCATTTTGTACTTATTAATGAATTATTTGAGATGGCAGTAGAGAAATTAGTAGCACCGTTACGACCGAGTCTACATATTAATATTTTTTGGGGTGGATAAACAATGTTGTCATATAAGCTATATAGCTGGAATTGATTTTACAGAGAAGCAGATTTTATATGCCATCTTGATCGGGCAAAAGTATTATTTTTGCGAATTTCCTCTTCCCGACCTGGGCAATAACTGTCGTATTGACGGGAACAGTTTGGGTTTTGTCACTGACCTTGTTGCCATCGAACTTTACGCCACCCTGTTCAATCATACGCAGAGCTTCACTGGTACTGGCGGTTAATCCAGTCAGCTTGAGCAGTTGAGGTGCAGCCAGTTCTGTGCCTTGAACATACAGTTTTTTTTCTGGAATATCATCAGGAATGGCACCTTTTCTGAAACGAGCATCAAAATCTTCTGTAGCTTGAATGGCAGCTGTTCGGCTATGAAAGCGCGCCACAATTTCCTGTGCAAACTGCACCTTGATGTCACGCGGATTTCGGCCTGCTTCCACTTCAAGCTGCCACTGGTGTATGGTGTCCAGTGATTCAAAAGACAGTAATTCGATGTAACGCCACATCAGGGTGTCGCTGATTGACATCAGCTTGCCGAACATTTCGGTAGGCGATTCATTAATACCGACATAGTTGTTGAGCGATTTCGACATTTTCTGGATACCATCCAGCCCTTCCAAAAGTGGCATGGTCAGTATGCACTGCGGAGATTGGCCGTAGTGCTTCTGTAATTCACGCCCTACCAGCAAATTGAATTTTTGATCAGTGCCGCCTAGTTCGAGATCGGTTTTCAGCGCTACTGAATCGTAACCCTGCACAAGCGGATAAAGAAATTCATGGATGGCGATCGGCCGATTCTCGTGATAGCGCTTGCTGAAATCATCCCGTTCAAGCATGCGTGCGACGGTATAAGTGGAGGCCAGTCTGACCAGGTCAGCTGCACTGAATTTATCCATCCAGGTTGAATTGAAAACCACCTCTGTTTGCTCAGGTTTAAGTATCTTGAATACCTGAGATGTGTAGGTTTCTGCATTTTGTGCAATCTGCTCACATGTCAGCGGTGGGCGCGTGGCGTTTCTACCGCTGGGGTCGCCGATCATTCCAGTAAAGTCGCCAATCAGGAACAGAATATGGTGGCCAAGCTCCTGAAGCTGGCGCAGCTTGTTCAGCAGAACGGTATGCCCCAAGTGCAGATCCGGTGCGGTAGGATCAAAGCCGGCTTTGATCCTTAGGGGTTGATTTTTGATGAGTTTTTGTGTGAGTTCTTCCTCAATCAGCAGCTCCTGACAGCCCCGTTTGATTACTTGAAGTTGATGAATGATTGACTTAGACACGGCCAGCCAGTAAAAAATCAGTCGTCATTATATTTATGCTTTTCCGTGTTAGACTTGAAAAATTTCCAACAGACGAATAGGAGTGATGGCATTTGATTTACTACCAGTCACCTCGTAAAAGAAAAAGTATTCTAGCGCAAAAACTCACTGTTTTCGCACAAAAAAAGGTACGTTGGATCACCATCTTGTCCAGTTTTCCGTTATTCGGGATGGTTACCGCTTTTGGAATTGTCCCCGATTCCTCCTTTCAGGAAATACCCAATAAAAAAATAGTTCGTGCCTTGCCATTGCCGGAAGAGTTTGCATCTTCTGATCCTGAAATGACTTTCTGGCATCAGGAAAGTATACGTCGGGGAGATACCATTTCGGCGATTCTTGCTCGTCTTGAAATCAGTCAAAAAGACAAGAATCGCTTTCTAGATACTGTCCGGGGGAGTCGGGCGATGAGCCAGCTTAAACCGGGAGAAATCATTCATGCGGAAACCCGGCCGAACGGAGAATTGTTAGCACTGCGCTACTTTTACGGAAATGGTGAGCAGTTTCAGGTCGAAAAAATCGATGGGACATTTGAGCTGAACGAGCAGTCAGCTGAAGGTGATACGCGTGTCCTGGTGGGTTCGGGAGTGATCAGTTCATCATTGTTTGCAGCCGTTGACAAGGCTGACTTACCGAGCACAATCGCCTCCCAGATGATTGATATATTTTCCAGTAGTATTGATTTTCACCGTGATGTCCGAAAGGGCGATCGTTTTACGGTTGTTTATGAATCCGCACAGGATGAAAGCGGGAAAACACAAGTCGGGCGTGTGCTTGCGGTAGAGTTTTTCAACAAGGAGAAATCCAGGCGCGCTGTCTATTTTCGGCCACCGGGTGAGGAGGGCGGTTATTATACGCCAGAGGGAGAAAGTCTGAGCAAACCATTTCTGATGGCACCTTTAAAGTTTTCCCGGATCAGTTCCGGGTTTACTCATGCGCGCTACCATCCCATCTTGAAACGCTGGCGAGCCCACAGAGGGATTGACTATGCTGCTCCGACCGGAACACCCGTGATGGCGACAGCAAATGGTACTGTTGAGTTTAAAGGCAAGCAGAGTGGCTATGGTAATCTGATTATACTCAAGCATGATGCTCAATACAGCTCTGCATATGGCCATTTATCGGGTTTTAATAGAAAATTGCAGAAAGGAATGCGCGTCAAACAAGGCGACATTATTGGTTTTGTTGGATCGACCGGGATGGCGACCGGCCCCCACCTTCATTATGAGTTGCGGGTAAACGGGGTTCAGCGCGACCCTTCTAAAATCGTAATGCCAGCAGCACAGCCCGTCAGTAAAAAATATTATTCGGCTTTTCACAGACAAACCAGGGAACTAGCTTCCCGGCTTGATTTGCTGCGCAATACCAGCTTTGCTGCATTGAACTGATTCAGCCTGGATAGTCGTCTATAAAGTCAGGTGAAATGTATTACATCGGCATTATGTCAGGTACCAGTCTGGATGGTGTCGATGCAGTACTGGTAAATTTCTCCGGATCGTCATTTTCACTCATTGATACCTGTTATGTTCCTTACGATCCGTTTCTTCAGGCGGAATTATTAGGCCTGAATCAGAGCGGCGAAAATGAATTACATCGTGCGGCTTTATCAGGTAATCGATTATCAAGGTTATATGCAGAAACGGTGGTGTGCTTGCTTGAAAAAGCCAAGGTTGATTCCGGAGGGATTGTGGCGATCGGGTGTCATGGACAAACCATCAGACATTGTCCACAATTGGAGTATATGTATAGTATCCAGCTGGTGAACGGCGCTCTGCTGGCGGAGTTGACAGATATTACTGTTGTAACGGATTTCAGGAATCGTGATATTGCTGCCAACGGGCAGGGGGCGCCACTGGTTCCTGCATTTCATCAGCAGATGTTTTCTCACTCGGATGTTCATCGCCTAATCATTAATATTGGCGGAATTGCCAATATTACCAGCCTGCCTGTTGAAAATAGTGTAAGTGGTTTTGACTGCGGCCCCGGAAATATGTTGATGGATGCTTGGTGCCTGCAGCATACGGGCGAGCGCTATGATCAAAACGGATTATGGGCAAAGTCAGGCAAAGTGATTGACCACCTGCTGAATGATCTGTTGAGTTTTCCGTATTTCTCAATGCCGCCCCCTAAAAGTACAGGCAGGGAGACATTCGATCTTAATTGGTTGCTGTCTTATTTGACAGGCAAGGAAGCTGCACAGGATGTTCAATCCACGTTACTGCAACTGACTGTACAGACAATTGCCGACTCGATACGATCTTGCTATCCAACAGCCCGTGAACTCTATTTGTGTGGGGGAGGGGCGCATAATGAGACCCTTGTTGCTCGGCTACAGCAGGAATTACCAGATCGCGAGATCAGGAAAACCGATGTGTTAGGTATCGATGCTGATTGGGTGGAGGCGTGTGCATTTGCATGGCTAGCGCGACAATCAATTGAACGCACTCCTGGAAATCTTCCCGCCGTGACCGGCGCAACCGGTAGGCGGGTACTGGGCGCGATTTATCCTGCCTGAAAATTCTTTCAGACCGAGAATGAGGAGCCACATCCACAAGTACTGGCTGCAGCTGGATTCTTGATGACAAATTGTGCGCCCTGGGCATTTTCCTGATAATCGATTTCCGCTCCCAGCAGATATTGAACGCTCATTGAATCCACCAGGAGCCTAACTCCTTGCTTTTCTATTACAAAGTCATCTTCATTGATAATTTCATCAAATGTAAAACTGTATTGAAATCCGGAGCATCCCCCTCCGCTGACGAAAACTCTCAGTTTGAGTGCCTGGTTTGCTTCTTCTTCAATCAGTTCTTTTACCTTGCTGGCAGCGCTATCGGTAAAAAATAACGGGGGTTGAACTGTATTTGCTTCTTCATGGGTTATCGTGTTCATTTTATTCACTTATTTATGTAACTGATTATTCTGATATTAGGCGATTACTGCTGCTTTGGTGGTTCTGAAATTTATCTGTACCCTCTTTGGCAGACAGCAAACTGAGGATTATGTTCAGCATAGACTGTAAGTATCGTTTTGAATGGCTGAGCACTATGCTACAGCCAAGCTCCCCATGGCAACATCAGTTACACTGTTTTCTTTTGAATGAATTCAATCTTGTAACCATCCGGATCTTCTATGAAAGCAATCACGGTAGTTCCATGTTTCATCGGTCCAGCCTCCCGCGTGACGCGGCCTCCCAGGTTTCTGACCTTTTCACAGGCTTCGTAGGCATTGTCTACTTCGATTGCAATGTGTCCAAAACCTGTTCCGAGATCATAATGGTCGATTTCCCAATTATGCGTCAGCTCCAGAACGGTACCTTCCGCTTCACTTTGATAACCGACGAATGCCAATGTGAATTGTCCTTCTGGGTAATCCTTACGGCGCAGAATTTGCATTCCGAGGACATCGGTGTAAAACTGGATCGAACGCTCCAGATTACCTACTCTCAACATGGTATGAAGAATGCGCATTATATTTTCACCATTTCAAAATCTTCTTTTCGTGCACCACATTCCGGACAAGTCCAGTTCATGGGAATATCTTCCCAGTGGGTTCCGGCAGGAATACCATCTTGTGGCCATCCTTCTGCTTCATCGTATATAAAGCCACAAATCATGCACATATAACGGTGATAATCCTGGTTACTTTCTGTAGTCATAATAGATAAGTAGATTTGCTTAAGTTAAAATAACATTTTACGGTATTAATGCATGTCACTACCACCTCCAATTGTACTATCCTTCGCTGCCAGTGACCCAAGCGGGGGCGCCGGTATTCAGGCGGATATACTGACTCTTGCCGGAATGGGCTGTCATCCACTCACTGTACTCACAGCCGTAACTGTCCAGGATACAACCGGTGTCGAGGACATATTTGTGATGGATGCTGAATGGGTCATTGATCAGGCAAGAACCGTGTTGCAAGATATGCCGGTACAAGCATTCAAGATTGGGATGCTGGGCAGTGTTGAAATTGTCGCAGCTATTGCTGAAGTTATATCGGATTATCCGGATATTCCACTGGTGCTTGATCCAGTACTGGCTTCCAGTCGTGGCGACATGTTTGCCAATGAAGAAGTAATTTCTGCCATGCGTGAGATGTTATTTTCCCAGGCGACAATTATTACCCCTAACAGTTTTGAGGCCAGGCGTATTGCGCTTGATCACGAAGATGATCCGGAAATTCTGGGTTTGAAGCAAAGTGCAGATCAATTGTTGCAATGGGGTTGCAGTTACGTGCTTATCAAGGGGGCTCATGAAAATACACCGCAAGTGGTTAACGTACTTTACGATGTCAATGGTATCGTCCGGTCCGATGCATGGCAGCGCTTGCCTGGATCGTTTCATGGCTCAGGGTGCACCTTGTCATCCGCAATAGCGGCTTCACTTGCTCATGGTATGTCAATTACGGACAGCGTCTACGAGGCACAGGAATTTACTTGGCATACGCTCAAGGCAGGCTTCCGCCCCGGAATGGGACAATATATACCAGACAGATTTTTTTGGATGGAAAGTGATAATTTGGAAGAGGAAGCCGGCGGCTCCGATGATTGATCCTCCTATGGATCGGATTAAGGTGAGCGGCCTTTATGCAATCACGCCTGATATTGAAAATATCGATCGGCTGTGTGAGATGGCTTATCACGTATTGGCTGGCGGCGTAAGCTGGCTTCAGTACAGGAATAAAAAGGCCAACAGTCGGCTGCGATTGATGCAGGCCCTGGAAATTCATCTTCTCTGCAAGCAGTTTCAAGTTCCCCTGATTATTAATGATCATATGGATTTAGTCATGGAGATCGATGCCGAAGGTTTGCACGTGGGTGGAGAAGATACTTCTGTGGCGGCAGCTAGACACTATCTCGGTCGGAATAAAATCATTGGCGTCTCCTGCTACAATCAGCTCAGTCATGCAATTGAAGCTGAAAAGGCGGGAGCAGATTATGTTGCATTTGGTGCTTTTTATCCGTCAATGACTAAAGTTGATGCATATCAGGCGCCGATTCATCTGCTTGATGCTGCAAAAAAAACGTTGAATATTCCCATTGTGGCAATCGGCGGCATCAATCTGGACAATGCCGAGGCGCTGATTGCCCGTGGATGTGATGCCGTTGCTGTCAGTCAGGCGCTGTTCAGCGCACAAGATATCCAATCTGCTGCCCGGCATTTTTCAAAGCTATTCTGTTGAACCATCAATTTCGATAACTTTTAAGCAAATATTCCAATGACGATCACTAATCAACAATTGTTCGAGCGCTCCAGGCAATACATTCCGGGAGGCGTTAATTCACCAGTACGTGCTTTTAAATCCGTAGGAGGTACGCCTATTTTTTTTCAGCGCGGGCAGGGTGCTTGTTTCTGGGATGTGGAAGGAAAATCCTATATTGATTACGTTGGATCATGGGGGCCGCTTATTCTCGGGCATGCGCACCCCGATGTTGTCAGGGCCGTTCAGGATGCGGCAAGCCGTGGTACCTCTTTTGGTGCTCCAACGGCAGCAGAGCTGGAAATAGCCGAATTGTTATGTCGGTTGTTGCCTTCCCTGGAACTGGTACGGTTGGTAAGTTCCGGCACAGAGGCTGGAATGAGTGCCATTCGGCTCGCGCGTGGTTATACCGGCAGAAACCGGATTATCAAGTTTGAAGGTTGCTATCACGGGCACGATGATGCCTTGCTGGTTAAAGCAGGTTCAGGCGCATTGACTTTCGGCCATCCCAGTTCAGCAGGGGTTCCCGCTGAAACAGCAGGAAATACTCTGGTATTGAACTATAACGATGTTGCCGGAGTGGAAGCAACCTTCAGCAAACTGGGTTCTGAAATTGCCGCTGTGATCGTCGAACCAGTGGCGGGCAATATGAATTTGATTAAGGCAACCCCCCAGTTTCTGGAAACATTACGCACACTATGTACAAAGCATAGCAGTTTGCTGATTCTGGATGAGGTGATGACAGGTTTCCGCGTTGGACTGGAATGTGCCCAAGGGCTATATGGCATCAGGCCAGATCTAACCATTCTAGGGAAAGTAATCGGTGGGGGGTTACCCATGGCAGCGTTTGGTGGACGACGTGATGTGATGGAATGCCTTGCGCCATTGGGACCCGTGTATCAAGCAGGTACACTTTCCGGCAATCCAGTTGCAGTTGCTGCCGGGTTGGAAACTTTGCGTCAAGTACAGACGCCTGGTTTTTTTGACAAGTTGTCAATGATGACACGTAAGTTAACAGACGGCCTGACTTCTGTCGCCATAAAAAATGGCGTGGTGTTTAGTGCACAGGCAGTGGGTGGAATGTTTGGAATTTATTTCAGGAAAACACCGCCAGTAAGTTTTACAGAAATAATGGAGAGTGACCGTGATGCGTTTAACCGTTTTTTTCATACCATGCTGAAAGAGGGTATTTATTTTGCACCCTCAGCTTTCGAAGCAGGCTTCGTTTCTGCTGCGCACGGGGATGTGGAAATTGACAAAACACTGGAAGCAGCTGATCGGGTTTTCAGTCAAAAAGCGTAAGAGATACCAAAGAGTGCAATTCACGACATATAAATAAAAGATTCAATTCGTGAGGTTGGGTGCCGTTTATATTTTTCCAATCGGCTTGTTGCGATTCTTGTATTCGTGACAAAATGTCAAATTCATAATAAAGAATAATTAACGAATTATGGTTGTTTGCTCTCTTTATTTCCGAAAATTTTTCGTGATTCTGTCATTAGGCAGCGCACTGTCAGGTTGTGCTACCACGGATAACCGGCACGATCCTTTGGAATCCATGAACCGCGCAATATTTTCATTTAATGAAAAGCTTGATGAAATTGTGGTGGAGCCTGTTGCCAGGGGGTATCAGCGATTTCTACCATCTCCACTCAGAATGATTGTTGGAAACTTCTTTTCCAATCTTGATGATGTTGTCATTGTTGCGAACTCCCTGCTGCAGCTGAAATTTATGGACGCAATGGCGAGTACAACACGTGTAGTGATTAACACAACCTTTGGGATGTTGGGAGCTATTGATCTGGCCAGTGATATCACTCAGGTGAGCGATATTGACATCAATAAGCGCAATGAAGATTTTGGCCAAACATTGGGTTTTTATGGTGTTGGTAGCGGACCCTATCTTGTATTGCCGATACTAGGGCCCAGTACTGTAAGGGATGCAGTTGGGCTTGGTGTGGATAGCACGTTCATTCATCCTGCGCGAGCTATTTATACCGGCTTTGATCTGCTGACTGTGCGTATGCCTGTTGCTACTATGGAATTTATCGATAGGCGTGAGCAGTTGCTGGATCTGGATAAGACGCTGGAGGAAGCTTCGCTGGATAAGTACGAGTTTGTACGCGATGCTTATTTACAGAGGCGTGATAGCCTGATTCAAAACAACGGTACTTCATCTGCGGAAGAGTCAGTGGATTTTGATGACGAGGAAATAATCATTGATGATTGATTCAATAAGATGGTTATTTACATTTTTGCCGGGGCTGGTGTAAGGATTCACCAGCCCCGGCTGCTCTATCATCAGGCAGATTGTAATGCCTGGATGCGCTCTTCCAGAGGGGGGTGTGACATAAACAGACGCCCAATCTGGCTCTTTTGTCCAGAGATTCCAAAAGCAGCGATCTTATCTGGCAAATGAGATGGCTCATATTCCTGTTGCAATCGCCGCAGTGCGGCAACCATTTTATTTCTTCCGGAAAGCTGTGCACTCCCGGCATCTGCGCGGAATTCACGCTGACGACTGAACCACATCACAATTATCGTGGCGAGTATGCCCAGTACCAGTTGTGCGACAAGGCTGGTAACGAAATAGGCGGGGCCATGTCCTTCTTCCGTTCTGAAGACAGCGCGATCAATTACATGGCCGATGATACGGGAGAGGAAAATCACAAATGTATTCACCACGCCCTGAATCAATGCCAGCGTTACCATGTCGCCATTGGCAATATGACTGACTTCATGAGCCAGTACCGCTTCAGCCTCATCACGACTCATTTTTTGCAGCAATCCTGAGCTGACTGCTACCAACGCATTGTTTCTATTCATTCCTGTTGCGAATGCATTAATATCGGGTGAATCGTAAATGGCCACTTCAGGCATACCCACGCCAGCTGCTTTGGCCTGCCGGCGGACAGTTTCTACCAGCCAACCTTCGGTGGAATTTGAAGGAATTTCAATGACCGTGGCACCAGTCATGTGCTTGGCACTCCATTTGGACATGGCAAGCGAAATGAGCGAACCGCCAAATCCTATTACAGCCGATAAAACCAGTAGAGCATTAAAATTTAATCCACTGCCTTCAGCATCCAGTATGCGGTCAACACCGAGCAAACGCAGGGTTATACTCAGCATTACCAGTATGGCCAAGTTCGTTACAATAAAAAGAAAAATCCGTTTCATTATCCTCTTCCTTCAGGTTTATTAGTACACGTGTCTGATTTTGAATGTAATAAAAAACAATCGTTCAAAGCAAACCGATATATGGTGACATATTTCACAACATCAAGTGTCGGGATAAGGTATTTCTATGTAATGTAATCCTATATGTCGCTGGAATTTTTGGGGTTAAGGTACAATAAAAAGCCAAGGTACGTGCGGGTTGTCGCGTGGTTGCGAAATCCTGAAGGGTGGGAATGCTTGTGTGAATTCGGTTGTTCGCTGGTTTGGGCGAAAAGAAAGGAGATAAATTGATTGTGATCAAACAGGGTATATCAATATGAGTCAATTGCCTGTCGTAGTTATAGGAAGCGGGTTGGCGGGTTATACGGTTGTACGCGAGCTGCGGAGACTGGATTCTGCCGTGCCAATCACTCTCTTATCTGCCGATCATGGCGGTTTTTATTCAAAGCCTATGTTATCCAATGCTTTGGCAACAGGTAAAACACCTGATTCCATTCTGAGTGCGAGCTCAGAACAGATGTCCGGACAACTGGGTATCACAGTGCAGCCTTATACGCGCGTCGATACACTTGATGTGGCTGCGAATAATGTTTATTTCGAAAATGGTACGCAGCTGACTTATGGTCGGCTCGTATTGGCGCTGGGAGCTGATCCGATGCGCCTGCCGATACCTGGAAGCGGTGCGGATGATATGCTATCCATTAATGATCTGGATGATTACCGGAGATTTCGTGAGAACCTGGAAAATAAGCGTCATGTCGCTATACTGGGCGCCGGCTTGATTGGTTGCGAGTTTGCCAACGATCTTGTAGTAAAAGGCTATCAGGTAAGCGTCTTTGACTTGAGTCCGCAACCATTAGGTCGGTTGCTTCCTTCCGAAGCCGGACACTTTTTCCGTGAGAAATTGTCAACGGCAGGTGTTAAATTTCTGCTCGGTACAACTGTTGAGAAGATAAGCAAGGAGAATGGATATTATCATTTATATTACAAAGGAGGTGGAGTTGTTCAGGCCGATATGGTGCTGTCTGCCATTGGTTTGAAGCCACGTACTGGTTTAGCTGAGGCAGCAGGAATTCAGATCAATCGTGGAATTACGGTTGATCGTTATTTACAGTCCAGTATTCAGAATATCTATGCCTTGGGTGATTGTGCAGAAGTGGCCGGGAAAGTATTACCTTTTATTCTGCCAATTTCGCATGCTGGTCGAGCTCTGGCTGCAACAATTGCCGGTAACCAGACATTACTGCGCTACCCGGCGATGCCGGTAATGGTCAAAACACCTGCCTGCCCGGCGGTTATCTCGCCTCCCGATCCTGGGGCAGAAGGTGAGTGGAAAATTCAAACTGTTGAGAATGGCATGAAAGCTTTGTATCAGGATGAAGCTGGTAATTTACATGGTTTTGCCTTGCTGGGAACAGCAACAAATGAACGTAATGCTCTGGTTGCCCTTCTGCCGCCCGTATTGGCTTAGGAAATTATTGGTACTAATCTGTGGTAATAAAGCTTGTGTATCCAAATGATATTCAGGCCTGCCACAAAGAACCAGAACTGTATGAGATTTGTACTGACTAAGAGAAAATAACATGCTCTATTTAATATACGGTGAAGATGTTCCGGATAGCCTGGCGCAACGGGTAGTTAACCGGCCTGCACATTTGGCGCGAATCCAGGAATTACAGGAGCAGGGGAGACTGTTATTGGCAGGCCCGTGTCCGGCGATTGATAGCGTGGACCCCGGGCCGGCGGGTTTTACCGGAAGCTTGATAGTGGCAGAGTTTGCGTCACTGAATGCGGCTCAGGAATGGGCAGATGCTGATCCATACCTGGCAGCCGGTATTTATGCAAAAGTGGCCGTAAAGCCGTTCAGGAAGGTTCTGCCTGAATAAATTGGTGGTGGCCAGAGATTTTTCCAGTTTATTCAGGCCTGAATATTTTCAAAAGGAATCTGTAAAAGCTTTTCTGTTTTCAAAAAGAACTTATCCGTGTTTTGTTAAAATGTATGCTTTTTAGATTATTCAGATAAAATTTGTCAACTACTTTACTATTTAAAGGAAATTTTATGCGCTTAACCAAGTTTCTCTGTGTGCCACTTGCTGTGCTGGGATTTGTATGTACTGCGCCCTTAAGTGCCCAGGGCGGTGGTACAGTCGCCAAAGTTAACGGTATAGCGATACCACAATCACGCCTTGACCTGGTGATCAAGGCAGCAACAGCGCAAGGTCAACCCGATTCAGCTGAAATGAGAAATGCTTTGCGCGAAAATCTCATCACGGAAGAAGTACTGACACAAGAAGCAATAAAAAAGGGGCTTGACCGTAATCCGGATGTTGTCACACAGATTGATCTTGCGCGCCAGGGAATATTGATCAGGGCGTATCAGGCTGATTTTATGCGAAATAACCCGGTTAGCGATGATGAACTACGCAAGGAATATGAATCAGTAAAATCACAGATGGGTGATAAGGAATACAAAGCACGCCATATTCTTGTGGAAACAGAACAAGAAGCCAAGGATTTGGTTGCCTCTCTGAAAAAAGGCGGCGTGTTTGAGAAACTGGCTGGTGAGCGCTCCATTGATACCGGCAGCAAGAGTAATGGTGGGGAGCTGGGTTGGAGCTCGGCGGCAGTTTATGTTAAGCCCTTTTCCGATGCATTGACCAAACTGAAAAAAGGCGAAACAACCAGTCAGCCAGTACAAACTCCCTTTGGTTGGCATGTAATTCGTCTGGATGATGTGCGTACTGCTGTTCCACCCTCTTTTGACGAAGTAAAGCAAAATATGCAGCAGCGGGTATTACAGCGCAAGTTTGCAGCGGTGGTTGAGTCGTTGCGTAAAAATGCCAAAGTTGAATAATCAGGTGTTAACAAAGAATCTGTAATCTAATCATTAGCTTATACTGATGCTCGGTACTCTGGGAGAGAGTGCTGTCAGTAGCTCATAACTGATAGTTTGTGCCGATTTTGCAACTTCTTCTACCGGTAGTCCTTCTCCCCAGAGGGTTACCGGGCTTCCCACCCCGGCTTCGCTAATCCCGTTCAGATCAACAGTTAGCATATCCATTGAAATACGTCCGACTAGCCGCGTGCGCTGGCCATTAACCAGTACCGGGGTTCCGGTAGGGGCATGACGTGGATACCCATCTGCGTAACCGGCTGCAACAACTCCGATACGCATTGGCTGGTTTGCGATAAACTGCCCGCCGTAGCCTACTCTGTCTGATGGATCAAGCTGTTGTACGGCGATGATCTGGCTGGTCAGTGTCATGACAGGCCGTAACCCCAGTTCAATACCTGTTTTGTCTGGCAGGGGCGATGCTCCGTAGAGGACTATACCAGGACGTACCCAGTCCGCGTGTGTTCCGGGGTAACGTAAAATTGCTGCAGAATTAGCTAGCGTTTGGGGTGGATTATTTTCTTTTACATCGCGAAGTGCTGCAAACTGATCCAGTTGCTGATTAACTTGATCTGCTTCCAGAGCGTCATCCGCACAGGAAAAATGTGTCATCAGTGTAATGCTGGCATCTGAACGCCATTGCCTGATTCTGTTGAATACGGAACTTTCTTCTTCAGGCCTGAAACCGAGGCGATTCATGCCAGTATTGATCTTGAGGTAGATATCCGGTTTTCCTGTCTTTCTGTGCGCCAGCAGTAGCGATAGCTGCTCATGGCTGTGAATAACCGTACTGAGCTGATAATGATCGATTGCCTCAAGCTCCTCTGCCGAGAAAAATCCTTCCAGAAGTAAAACAGGTTGATTAAATCCGGCTTCTCTTAGCTGGATCGCTGCTTCCAGCTCAAGTACAGCAAATCCATCCGCTGTATTTAATGCTTGTGTGGTACGGAGCAAGCCATGGCCGTAGGCATCGGCTTTGACAACAGCCATGATGCGGGCCTGGCGAGCGTGGCTGCGGACAACAGAAAGGTTGTGTTGTAAAGCAGTACAGTCAATGAGAGCACGAATCGGGCGATACATTTGTACAATTGAGGTTAGGGAATCAAAAAAGAATCAACAGTTTACAGATGGTGCCGCCCTGGAAATAGTAATGAGCAACTGCTAGCACAGCTACCTTTCCTTTGTCTTTCGAGAAGATAGGCAAGGTTAGTGTTTTAGTTCAATGTTGCTGTTCCGGGAGGAAGAGGTTTCTGATAAAGGTTGCGGATCCAGTACGGCCACAGTCAGCGAATCATCTATCAGATATTTCTCAGCGACATTCCTGACCTGCTCTGCCGTAACTGCCTGTAGTCGTTCCAGAATAATATCTGCATCCCGGTGGGACAGTCCGATGCTTTCCAGTCTGCCAATCTGCATCGCCTGCGCAAAAGTGGAGTCAAGTTGATAAATACGACTTGCCACTACTTGTGCCTTGACGCGAGCAAGTTCTTCCTGGGTGATTCCGGACTGTATAATTTTGTCAATTTCAGTACGAATCGACTGTTCCAGTTCATCTGCTGTTCTGCCTTCACTGGGAGTCCCATCAATATAAAAAGTACCAGGGCCACGCTCAATAGCGCTATAGCCGGCATCAGCCGAGATGGCAACGCGTGTTTCACGTACCAGGGCTTTGTTAAGTCTTGCTGCGGCGTTGCCATCCAGTACTTCAGCCAGAATGGTCAGTGCGTAGGGCTCCCAGTCATTTTTGGGATCTTTGAGTACAGGAACTTTGTATCCCATGATCAGATGCGGGAGTTTTGCAGGTGCCTTTACTACCAGTCGCTTGATTCCTATTTGAGGCGGTTCAATTTGTGGCTTGCGTTCGGACAGAGATGGAATTTTACCGGCGCTGAATCTTCCGTAATATTTTTTTGCCAGTGCGAGTACGCTTTCCGGATCAACGTCACCTACCACTACCAGTACCGCATTATTGGGCGCATACCAGCGCTTATACCAATCCTGGGCATCACTTACCTGCATATGCTCCAGATCATTCATCCAGCCAATAATCGGGCGACGATAGGGATGTGCCTGAAAGGCTGTCGCCATTAGTTTTTCGTACAGTAACGCGTGTGCCTGATCATCCGTGCGCAGCCTTCTTTCTTCCATTACAACCTGTATTTCCTTGGCAAATTCTTCTTGTGTCAGCCGCAGATTGTGCATGCGGTCGGATTCAAGTTCCATTGCCATTGGCAAGTGGCGCTGGTGCAGCTGCTGATAATAAGCAGTGTAGTCACTACTGGTAAAAGCATTTTCCTTACCGCCAACGGCTGCAATTCTTCTGGAAAATTCTCCGGTAGGCACACTGTCAGTTCCCTTGAACATCATGTGTTCCAGTGCATGTGCCACGCCGGTTGTCCCGTTGACTTCATCCATACTGCCGGCCTTGTACCAGACCTGCTGAATGACCACTGGCGAACGATGATCTTCCTTGATAACCAGTTTAAGGCCATTATCAAGCAGATATTCGTGTGGATTGGCTGAAGCTGGTAGTGGCGATACCAATAATGTAACGCAAAGAAAAATAATGAGACGACTGGGGCAAAAACTGATTTTCATATTGTGCTGAAAGTTGAACTGGCCTGGGGCGGATGACTGACATTACCTCGGCAATTGGTTGATGGTATGATGTTTGTTTCCCCGAAACAGAAACAGCCTACCAGAATGTTTAGCATTTTTAAATCCAAAAAGAACTCTGACGAAAAAAATCCTGCTCGGATTGAAGTCGAGTCAGTCAGTTTCGCCGATAAGATCAGGCAGGGCCTGACACGCACACGACAGCAGTTTGGCAAGCAGTTGTCCGGGTTGTTTGGGGGCAGGAAAATCGATGAAGATCTGTATGAGGAACTTGAGACCGCTTTATTGACAGCAGATACTGGAATCCAGGCGACAAACCGGTTGCTGGAATCACTGCGTACCCGCGTTAAGCGTGATGCACTGGACGATTCAAAACAACTTAAAACAGCCTTACAGGATGCACTGACTGAACTACTGCAGCCGTTGGAGCGACCACTGGTTACAACTGGGCATAAACCCTTCGTGATCATGATTGCTGGCGTAAACGGTGTTGGTAAAACTACCACCATCGGTAAGCTTGCTCATTATTTCCAGTCACAGGGACATTCGGTGTTGCTGGCGGCTGGCGATACTTTTCGCGCGGCAGCACAGGAGCAACTTAAAATATGGGGCGAGCGCAACCAGATCACAGTTATTTCCCAGGAAAGTGATCCGGGCAAAAAAGGTGATCCGGCCGCTGTGATTTTCGATGCAGTCAATGCAGCTATTGCAAGAAAAATAGATATCGTTCTGGCCGATACCGCTGGGCGCCTAACTACCCAGCTCCATTTGATGGAAGAAATCAAGAAAATCAAGCGCGTCGTTGCCAAAGCCATACCTGATGCACCGCACGAGGTACTGCTGGTGCTGGATGCGAATACTGGTCAAAACGCTGTCAGTCAGTTAAAGGCCTTCAATGATGCTCTGGGTGTTACTGGATTGGTCATGACTAAGCTGGATGGAACTGCCAAGGGCGGAGTAATTGCTGCCATTGCTGCACAATTTGTCGATAATCCGCTCGCCCTACGTTTTATAGGGATGGGGGAAGGGCTGGATGATTTAAGGCCTTTCAATGCCCGGGAATTTGCAGAAGCACTGTTCGATTAATCCTCTGTTTTGTTTGAGTGTCTGGTATGGCTGCAATGATCAACTTCAACAATGTCAGCAAGTTTTATCCAGGAGGGTATGAGGCACTCAAAAGTATTACCCTGTCGATTAGCCAGGGAGAGCTGATTTTCTTTTCCGGGCACTCTGGTGCTGGTAAAAGTACACTTCTGAAGTTGATGGCCGCGATAGAACGTCCAACTTCCGGGAGTATTGTGGTAGGGCAGCAAAATATTGATTCACTCAGACGAAGTGCCATTCCTTACTTGCGCCGGAATATAGGAATGATCTTTCAGGAACAAAAAATCCTGTATGATCGTAATGTTTTTGCTAACGTCATGTTGCCGTTGCAGGTGACGGCCTTTGATACGAGAGCTAGTGCTTCGCGTGTGCGTGCGGCGCTAGATAAAGTTGGTCTGCTGAATAAGGAGAAGGCAGATC
Organism: Nitrosomonas sp. GH22; assembly: GCF_009833115.1. Taxonomy (NCBI): domain Bacteria; kingdom Pseudomonadati; phylum Pseudomonadota; class Betaproteobacteria; order Nitrosomonadales; family Nitrosomonadaceae; genus Nitrosomonas; species Nitrosomonas sp. GH22. Next base: position 57,515 of record NZ_QRCA01000013.1, on the reverse strand, counting down.
CAGTTACTTTGTCGGGAGGAGAAAAACAACGGCTGTGTATTGCGCGCGCTGTTGTTCATCGCCCGACCATTCTGATCGCGGATGAACCTACTGCCAATCTTGATAGCGGTTACGCACGAGACATCATGGCTGTTTTCGAATCATTCAATCAGGTGGGCGTTACCGTTCTTATCTCGACACACGACAGAATGTTGCTTGATATGACACAACATCGTGTACTTGAGCTGCGCCACGGAAAGCTGGTCACATGAGCAGCTGGCTGTCTCAACATGGGTATGCGCTGTTGCGTGCACTCAGACAACTTGCGGCTGCTCCCGTTGCCAGTCTGCTGAGTATCATCGTTTTCAGTATTGTTCTGAGCTTGCCCACGGGTATTTTTATACTGCTGGAAAACTTGCGCGAGGTATCAGGGCAGGCAACAGACATGCAACAAATGACCATTATGTTGGATACGGCAGCTAGCCAGGCCGACGTTGAGCTGATCAATGCTCGGCTGGAAAAGATGCCCACAATTGAAGGTTTTCAGTTTATTTCAAAGGAAATTGCGTTACAGGAACTGAAACAGGAAAGTGGGATGGTGGAGGTGATGCATAATCTCGAACAAAATCCATTGCCTGATGCGTTTGTAATCAACCTTGGCCATATGTCTGCCAATGAAATAGAAGAAATACAAGCCATGGTACAGACCTGGCCCAGGGTAGCGCATGTATTGGTAGATACTGACTGGGCCAGAAAACTGGATGCCATGCTTGATGTAGGAAGACTGGTCGTCATTATGCTGGCATCACTGTTCGGCGCGGCGCTTGTGATCGTTATATTCAATACCATCCGTCTGCAGATATTGACGCGGCGTGACGAGATTGAGCTATCCAAACTGATTGGTGCCACAGATAGCTATATCCGTCGACCATTTCTCTATTTTGGTGCGCTACAGGGGGTGGCGGGCGCTGTACTGGCCTGGTTGCTGCTTTATTTTGCAATCCTCAAACTGAATGAAGCTCTGTCCGAACTGGCCCGGCTATATGCCACCACATTTACGCTCAATTATCTTTCCTGGCGGGATAGTCTGATTTTACTGCTATTCTCCGGTGCACTAGGGTGGATTGGGGCGCGCTGGTCAGTTGCCCGGCATCTGTCACAAATCGATCATGAAAACTCCATCTCCTGATATCTCAGGATTCAATTTTTTATTTCTCTGAGATGAGGATTAAACCTAAAAGTGTTAAATTTCCCGCGCGTCATAAATGTATTGTATAAGCTGTTGAATAACAAATTCATGTTGTGAGATGATATCTTTTACCAAGTCACCTATCGAAAGAATTCCGACAATATTTCCATCATCCAAGACGGGAAGATGGCGAACGCATATTTCAGTCATCAGTGCCATACAATCTTCATTCGTGTAATCCAGTCCAACATAAGCCACCTGACGGGTCATAATTTCCTCTACTCGCATATCTTTTACCGATCTATTCAGTAAGCAGTATTTTCTGGAAAAATCCCGCTCAGTTAGAATACCGATTAGTTTTTTGTCTTTAACAACCAGCAGCGCACCGATGTTGTTGGTTGTCATCTTTTGCATTGCGTCGGATACGGAATCACTCGGTCCAATAACGACAACATCGTGTCCTTTTTCCTGTAACAAAGATCTGACAGTTTTCATAATAACCCTCCCGTTGATAAAATAACCGTATTTGATAATAAACAGGCCCATTTTACAGGATTCTTGCATGGTTAAATTTATTGCGCTGATTACAGCTGCCGGTTCCGGTTCGCGTATGGGAGAAGACATCCCCAAACAGTACCGGCCACTAGCAGGTAAACCTATGATTTACCACGCACTGCGTACCTTGTGTAGCATTGCCCGTATTTCCACAGTCTGCATTGTGCTGGCACCTGAAGATACTGAATGGATTCGGCATAACTGGCGTGAATTTGCCGGCAAGATCCAGATATTTAACTGCGGTGGGGCAACTCGTGCGGAAAGCGTTACCAATGGACTAAAGGCATTGCGTGCTGCAAATCATGTACAGGATCAGGACTGGATACTAGTACACGATGCAGCGCGCCCGGGATTAAGTACAACCCTGGTTGAGCGGTTGCTTGACCAGCTTGCGGATGACGAAGTCGGTGGTTTGCTGGCGGTGCCACTGGCGGATACTTTAAAACGTGCGGATGATGCTGGTCGGGTAATTCGTACGGAACCGAGAGAGCGGCTGTGGCAGGCGCAGACTCCACAAATGTTTCGCATGAAGCTGCTGCTTGAAGCGCTGGAAAAGGCCCCAGCGGGTATCACGGATGATGCCAGTGCAGTAGAGGCATTGGGACTCTCTCCTAAGCTAGTAGTAGGAAATGCCTATAACTTCAAAGTGACTTACCCGCGGGATTTGAAGCTGGCTGAGCTGATCCTGCGAGAACGTGCCATAACCTAAAACCGATTCTGATCTGCGTTTGACATACTGGTAAAACGGTGTGTCAACAGGTCTGATTACCCCTCTTCTTAGAACCTGTTTATGCTCTTCTGGGTATGCTCTTCTGGGTAATAGTATTAAAAGTGCCAGGTGGACAAATTGCAGGCTGGTATTGAGTTTTCGCTCGCCATTCTTTCATAATCGCCGGTATTTTTCCAGCCATGAAAAAGTTTATTCCACAATCCAGCGCCTGGAAATGACCACAAAAGTGTGCATTTCACTTTTCCTTGTGATCTGCACCGTGATCACCTCACCCAAACATAACCTGACTGCTTCGGTAAATGGTTGAGCTGTGTAGCCAGAATCCGTAAGCATGCTCAATACGTAGAACAGTCGGAATGCTTGGCGTTAATGCAGCAATAGTTCCCTTGCAGCCGGTAACCTCTGCGGTTGTCGCAGCAATGGCGTGAGGCAATCCCAAGGTGTCAACAACAATATGTCGTTTGATTTCGGACATTTTCTTGTCTGCATCGTAGCCCTTTTCCTCGGTAGTATCCGTATTTTTTACATTTTTTACACTCTGAGCATCAACAATCACCCGCTTGGGTATGCGTTTGCAGCCAGCCTGAATACGAGCCTCCGATATCTGATTTTTTAATGCGCACCCCATCATGCCATCGACGGCAGGTTTTTTTCATTTGGAGAAATACGTGTAAATTGTCTCCCATTTCGGGTGGTCACCGGGAAGCGCCCGCCATTGACAGTCCGTTTTAAGTATGTACACCACTGTGCAAAATACGGCGAATAGGTCAATAATGCGTGGCTTGGTGACTTTGCGAACTCTTTCCAGAATCAGTTGAATAACAGCAAGTTGTTTTCGCGATAGAGCGCTCAGATAACTTGCCCTCATGTCCCAACATGAACATCAGCTTTACGAGATCATAAACAGATTCTTATAAAATATTGACTTCCTGTTTTAGTCAACTACTCTGTAAACAACCCTTGGAATTTCTTGCGATCAGTCTCATGAGAAAAGTTATTGCGCGAAGTTGGTCAAGGTGTTTATGTGAATTTCCGGAGGTCTTATGCAAATAATATTTTTATTGCTGTTATTAATGGCAAGTTCTTATGGCTACGCGCAAAACTATACACAGAGTTTTGAGCCGTTACCCGTTTCGATTATTGATGAAACAAAAAATGTTGCTTTGATTGCGTTGGGCAAGAAGCTGTATCTTGACCCGCGACTTTCAATTGATGACACTATTTCCTGCAACTCCTGCCACCAACTGGATAATTTTGGTGTTGATAACCAGCCAACCTCACCGGGGCATGATGGTAGACGTGGTGGTAGAAATGCTCCGACCACGTTCAATGCTGCGTTGCAAATTGCTCAGTTCTGGGATGGACGTGCCAGGAATGTTGAAGAGCAAGCTCTTAGCCAGATTTTGAATCCAATTGAAATGGGGATGGCTAATGAGGAAGCTGTAATCAGCAAACTAAAAAAAATCGATGAATATCAAACCATGTTTGCCGAGGCTTTCAAGGATGAAAAAGATCCGATTCAGTATAAAAATATCGGCAAGGCAATTGGCGCTTTTGAACGCACGCTTATCACGCCTTCGCGTTTTGACGATTTTCTCAGGGGTGACGAGAATGCTTTAAATGCTGCCGAGAAACGAGGGTTGAAAAAATTTGTTTATATGAGGTGTTCCAATTGTCATCACGGTATTGCCATAGGTGGCAACTCGTATAAAAAAATTGGCTTGTTTGAACCATATGAAACCAGTGATCTTGGCAGGTACGAAGTTACTGGTCTGGAAGCGGACAAAGGAGTATTCAAGGTACCTGGCCTGAGAAATGTTGCTAAAACCGCTCCTTATTTCCATGATGGTTCTGTTGCCACACTGGATGAAGCTATTAAAAAAATGGCCAGATATCAGCTGGGTCGTGATGTTGACCCAAGTTTTATCAAAGATGTAAAAGCTTTTCTGGGTTCACTTACCAGCAAACAATAATATGGTCTGTACCTGACGGATATTGGGTGTGAATGAGTCAGACTTTGCAGAAAAAAGTTGTCTGTCTTGTAACAGCGGCGGCAGACAACGATTATTACAATGCTGTCTGCCGCCAGTTCTGTAGAAATTTCTGATTACCAGGCGTGTGCCGTGCGGAGATTAATGCCAGTTGTTATTTCCAGATTTTTCCGACTTTGGCGTGATAAAGCCTTCTTTCAACCTGAATCAAGAAATTGAAGGCGGCATCATGTTTTCAGTAATCAGGGAAGGATAGTACATTCAAACCTGACCCCCCGATAAGTCCAGGGGGCTTGAGTTTACCTGATTAAGGAGCAGTTATGACATCGTCCAATATGGCTCTGTCTTGCTTATTCCACTCCACGTCAAGCAAGTTGGAAAAGCGAGCTATGATCTGTACTGCAAGCCCACCCTGGAACAGGGCAGCCCAAGCCAGAATCACGAAGCCCCAGTGCAGCGGTGCGCTGAAAAGTTCTTCCATGAACCAGAAGGCGTGTCCCCACTCGTTCAGGCCAACGTTAGGCAGACTCATCAACGGTCCTGCTACGGTCATGATCAGAGGGAATGACCACCCTTTGTTGTACAGCGGCAACCGGGTGTTGGCGTAAATAATCATTGATACTCCCATGATGATGTATACCGGGAATGAACCATAAAACAGAGGAATATGGCTAGGAGTAAAACTTGTATCCCTGATAATCACCTGGTGCCATGAAGCGTCCTGCTCGGTAAAGAAGCTTGATCCCCAGTAAACTGCAAATATATAGACCCCAAGCCACATGAGGAAATAGAAATACCGCTTTATTTCCTGCTTTGGAGTCAGATTGGCGAGCTGTTCCGCAGTATTGCGGGTTTTATATAACCATCCCCAAGTAAAAAGTGCTATGAGAGGCAGAACAGCCATTTGAACACGCCACAAGCCCATCCAGATCCGGTCAAATTCCGGTTCCATTGAATCCATGCCGTGAGAATAGGCGTATGTGCGCTGGAAATAAACCCACATCACAGCTACAGCTAAGATAGGTAGCAGCCCGAATTTATAGTATTTAGCATCAAACCACTCGGATTTATCATAAGTTGGTTTATCAGCAACCTGCTGTGTAGCTTTGTCTTTTAATATATTTGTAGCCATAATTACTACTCCTTTTCGCGAAAATTGGAGTTTCCGTGGAAGCTCCTGATAAAAGTCAGTTACCAGTCTGGTTTCAGAATGAAATCTGATTTAGGACAATTCCGGGTTGTCAAAAAAACTTCGGTCAATTTAATCAACCTCATACAACACCCGGATTTCAAAGCTTTCATGGCAAGCACCTCCTCTGTTTTAGTATAAAAACTACCTGTTTTCAGGTACTTATAAGAGCATATTTATAGGATAAAGTTCAATAACAAAACGCATGACATAGATCATATAAATTTTTTGTTTATTTTCAATATGTTTACATACGTCACTGTAAGTATAGCCGGTTACGGGAAGAGAGGGAAGGGAGGAGAAATTGAAGCCTTGCCTTGCTTTGCTTGGCCGCAGTAGCAGTATCGCGGCTCTAAAGTTTTTTGTGGCGGATGGAGCAGGCAGGCATGATAGAGGTTGTTACTCTGAGCGAATATATATGCTGGTTTTCAATGCTATCTTTTTTTCAGGTAGAACAGATATTCACCAGTAATTTCGGATGAAGACAGTAATTCGTTTCCTGTCTGATCGGCAAACACCTGAAAATCAATCATTGCGCCCGGGTCGGTGGCCATGATTTTGAGCACTTGCCCATGTGCCATTTCAGACAGAAATTTTTTTGTGCGGAGAATGGGTAGTGGACAAACGAGCCCACGCACATCCAACTCCTTGTCAAAGGATTCATTATCCAGATTCATATTGTTAATTATCTTGATCGGTAAATAAGTCAATTTTACCGGTTTGTAATGCTTGAGAATACCCAATCATGTGTTGTTGTTACATCGTTAATGGCTGTACATAACCAGTCAGCTCCATGTAACCTCGCCCGGCCGATTTGCCATCACGTGTAAGCGTGATAGCACCTTCCCAGTAGACAGCGCGTGTAGAATCGCGCGAATCCAATTCCTGATCATCCATTAAAGGGGTAATCTGCCATTCGATCTTGCCTGTTCTGATACGGGTAGCAACCGGGTAGACAGCCTGCGTACGGGCAGAGCGCCAGGTGCGAACCGGGTGAAAACTGACTTGCTCAGGCGTGAAAGATTGCACGCGACCAGAGGCATCACGCAATACAGCATGTGCCCAGATTTTACTACCATCTTTCCCGCGTATCTGAAAAGCCATCAATGCAGAACCATTATCGAGGTTCGTGCTGACCCAATCCCAGCCTGCTGCATCCGGATCGAGATACTCACTCGACCATTCGCGATCAAGCCAGGCTGTTCCGGTGACAGACATATCCTTTCCCTGGCGATTGATTGTTCCGGTTGCCTGTAAATGCGGCTCGCTGTAGTAATAGCTGGCTTGTGCTGCTTTCGGCCCTTTGCGCGAGAAACCGTTTTCACCCTGCAACATTAAGGGTTGTGAAGGTGTAAATGATAATTTCATGGTGAAATCATCTGCCCTGATATCGGCTTGGTAGTGGCCATCCATTGTGCGCAGAAAGGTCCAGTCATCTAGCTTTACATCGGTATTGCCGGTTCGAGCGTATGCCAGATCGAATCCTGAACGGGCAATTTTTTGGTCGTGCTGTAGTTTGCCGATTGCAGGATCGGATAGCGCTGCATGCGCGATGATCAGTTGGTGGGGAGCAAAATGGCTGGGGTTATCTTTGTCAGTTTGGGTCGTTAAACGGAAGAACGTGATCTGGAAGCCTAATGGATCACCTGTCGATGTTTCCAGCCAGCCGGTCACATACCACCATTCAATCCGAAAATTGGGGTGAGCGCCATGATCATCCGGGAACTTAAATATTTTACCGGGCACGACGGGAGCCAATACAGGTGGAGCCGAAAGCAGAGAGCTCTGAAAAATCAGCCCGCCTAATAATATCCATAAGTAACGCATTACCAATCCTCCCTAACTGCCCGGATGACATTGCCAGACGCTGCACGGCGGCTAGCCACCAGCGCTGTCAACGTGGCAGCCACCAGTACTGCCAATGCCATCAGTACCAGCCATGCCCAAGGCACGTACAGTTGCATGGTCCAGTGAAAAGATTGCGGGTTGACAATAAAGATAAGAATCAGGCTGATACCTGTGCCTAGCAAAAATCCGGTGATAATACCAAATCCAGCCAATAATCCGCCTTCCAGCGTCAACATGCGCTGAATCTGTCGTCTGCTGAGCCCGATATGGCGCAACATGCCAAATTCTCTGATCCGGGTCAGTGTTTGTGCTGAGAAACTGGCTGCTACGCCCATTAACCCTACACCAATTGCAACCAGCTCCAGCAGGTAGGTTACTGCAAAACTGCGGTCAAACTGCTTCAAGGCAACTGCACGCACCCGGCCGGTTTCCATGATTTCCAGCGTATCTCCAAACGGCAGCGCCTTTAGTGCTGACACCGCTGCGTGAATAGTTGCTCCAGGTTTTATCCATAGCGCTGCATCGCTGACATGATCATCTCCGGTCAGCTTGCGGTAATCGGATAATTCCATCTGGATCGCGCCGAAAATACGTCCGTAATCCCGCCACACCCCGGCAACGATGAATAATTGCGAAGGGTCGGCAAAAGGCAGTGTGACCTGCTTGCCGGTTTTAAATCCATACAGATCAACCATTGCTTCCGATACCCAGATCGGTACCGTATCAGGGGGAATCTCCCCGGGTGATAGCGCGTTTTCTGTCAATGGGACTATCAATCCGGGGTCGTTGCGATCAATCGGGCGTGCCAGCAGCGTGATGTTAGGCCTGGTCGGATCCAGAGTAACCGGTATCGAACGGATAAAATCAATGCGTGCAATATCTGGCAGAGAAGTAATAGTCTGCTGTTCATCAGTTGTCAGGCCGCGCATATCCTGGTGAATGATGGGGTGCAGATAAAGATCAGCGGGCAATACTTGTGCAAGCCAGTTATCTACCGATACGCGGAAACTGGTTACCATAATTGCCATAGCCACCATTAAACTGAAGCTGACCAGTACACCACCCAGTGCAATGGCTGCTAGACCGGAAGCATTTGAAAGCCGGGTGACTGCCAGCATATACAAAATGTTTGATTTACTCGGATGGAGTGCGCGTAACAGGGTGGAGAAAAGTAATCCGCATAAATATGGCAATGCAGCCATACTGCCAATCAGCAACAGGACGATGGCCAGGTAGCCAAATACAGGCAGATCATACACTGGTGGCAATCCGGCAAAAATAATACCCGTCAGCAGGCAGACAGCAGCCAGCCGGGGTGCACGTAGTGCTGCCAGTACAGTGTATTCACTGCCAGACTTGAGTGCGGGCGCCGGATGTGTGTGAGCTGCTTCCCATGCAGGCAACAGGCTGCCCAGTACAGTAACGCCGGTTCCCAGTAAAAAATAGAGTAATGCCGCTAGGGGATCGGAATGCAACTGTGGTTCCAGTCCTGGAAAGAAACCGGCACCCAGATCTGCATCAAGATGATGGAGCGCCATCGCCGCCAGCAAATATCCCAGTGCCAGTCCCAGCAGCGATCCCATTACACCAAGTAATCCGCTCTCCAGCAGAAGCTGGCGCAAAAGTTGACGACGGGTCATGCCCAGCACACGCAATAGAGCAAGCTGTGATCGCCGCCGGATAGTGGAGAGAGCCTGGCCGGAGAAAATTAGAAACGCACCAGTAAACAGGGCCACCAGCGCCAGAATGTCCAGGTTGACGCGGTAAGCGCGTGACATATTGTGCGCGCGTGCATCGTCGTCCTGACTTTCAGTCAATAAATAGGAAGCTCCCAGCTCCTTACCCAGCGTTTCCCGAAATGCAGTGTGATTAACACCCTGCTGCAGTTTCAGCTCAATACGTGAAAGCTGGCCGATTTGGTCAAAGCGCCACTGTGCTGCACCGATATCCATGACGGCAATGCGCTGCCCAGCATGTGCTCGTGCCAGTCCACCGGCCACGCGCAACGTAATCTGCCTTGTTCCCATGCTTACTGTGATCGAATCTCCCTGTGTGACTGCAAGCCATTCCATTGCTGCGGGGGACAGAAAAACAGCATCATCGGCCAACATATCCATAGGTTTATCCTCTGCTGGTACGCCCAGCAGATCAGGTGTGATACCGATCGCACGAAACATATCCAGCCCCAGAATCTTGAGAGCCGGGTTATGCACAGTTTTTGCCTTGGCAGGGATGCCGACAGCGATCTCCAGCACCGGGCTGGCCCGCGCTACGCCCTCATGCTGACTGAGCATGGGATAAAGTGTTTCATCGAACGTGGATCGGAGGGCGCGCACCGTCAGATCGGAGGTTCCGGAAAGATTGCGGGTGGCGGCGGAGAATTCACTGACAGCCGCTGTATTGATCAGATGAATGGTGAATCCCAGCGCCACCCCGAACATAATCGCCAGCACAGCCACGATGGATTGCAGACGGTGTGAGCGCCATTCACCCTGTAACAGCCAGCGAGTGAGTAGTGGCTGGCTCATTCTCGGTTTTCCAGAGAAATCGGAGCCAGGCCATGCCTGTCCAGTATCAGGATTCTGTCTGCTGTTTCAGCCGCCAGGCGCGAATGCGTAACAATAATGGCAGAAGCCTGGTTCGCCTTGATCTCGGAACGAATCAATTGCAGGATTTCCCGGGAAGTATCCTGATCGAGATTACCGGTGGGTTCATCCGCCAGAATCAGGCGCGGGCGGTGTACCAGTGCGCGGGCAATTGCTACCCGTTGCAGTTCCCCTCCCGATAGCTGATGAGGAAAATCCTGCTCCCTTCCCTGCAAGCCTACTGCTGCCAGCATAGTCAGTGCATGATCAAGCGGCAGATGATTGAGTAGCAGCGGCAGCGAGACATTTTGCTGCAGTGTCAGATGAGGCAACACATGAAATGCCTGGAAGATGAATCCCAGATACTTACGCCGCAGGATTGTTGCCGCTTCATCATCCACCGGCAAGTTCTTGCCATCAATTTTGATTTCACCGCCATCGGGGCTATCCAGTCCGGCAATCAGGTTCAATAAAGTCGATTTTCCCACCCCAGAGTCACCCATGATGGCGACATATTCTCCAGCGGCAAGGCTGTAGGATAAACCGGACAATACCTGCCGATCCAAGTAGGATTTACTGATATCACTTAATTCCAGAACGGGTGTATGGCTCATAGTGGATATTGTATAGTTAATAGCATGATTAAAGCATACGGGGATTTTACCGAGATGGACATCCAAATTAAAAGAGCTTATGAATCGGCTGACCCTGCGGATGGTTACCGTATTCTGGTGGATCGACTCTGGCCGCGCGGACTAACCAAAGAGCAGGTGGCGTGTGACTTGTGGTTGAAAGAGATTGCACCTACCACAAATTTACGCAAGTGGTTCAATCATGACCACGCAAAATGGGCAGAATTTGAGCAGCGCTATCGTGACGAATTGTCTGTTAATCCCGGCGTAAAAACGTTGCTGGATAAAGCTGTTGAAGGAAAATTGACACTACTTTACGGGGCACACGACACAGAGTGTAACCAGGCAGTGGTATTAAGGAATTATCTGCTGACACAACAGTGACAATTGCTTATTTAGTGTTCAGTCCCAGATAATTATATAGATAAAATTCGTTATCCGCTGTTCATGGCTGGCTTGCTGTATAAGCAACTTGCCGGAATGTTGAGTCACTTTTTAGTAACACTCTTCATCCTGAATGCCTGAATGCCTGAATGGAAAGGTTAAGTTTCAGTACTTGTCTTTGGCGCGGAATATGGCGGTGGCTTTTCCCTGAATGCCTGAATGGAAAGGTTAAGTTTCAGTACTGCGATAAGCTGTCACCTGAATCTCTATTTTCATGCGTGGATCTGATAAAGCTGCGGTTAGCATCATGGCGGATGGCCTGACATCTCCCAAATATTTACGCATCACTGGCCAGCATTTCTCAAAATCTTCTGTATTAGGAAATACATAAGTAACCCGTACCACGTCTTTCATGCTCGATTCTGCTTGATTGAGTGCGCTTTCAATATTTTTGAAACACTGCTCTGCCTGTTCCAGTAAATCATCGGAAATAATCATTTTGCTGTAATCGAAACCTGTTGTACCGGATACCAGTACCCAATTATCTACGACAACCGCACGCGAATAACCAATTTCCTTTTCAAATGTCGAACCTGAGCTAATAAGTTTACGTATCATGACCATGCTATCCTTTTATTAGTTGAAGAGCTTATACACAGTACTATACTGTTATTACTGATTATTAATCGCAGCAGATGTTATTCCTGGTTGGAAAAAGTTGACTGAGAGAGTTGGCGTTTACTCGGCCCGCATAAACCGGATGTATTACCCGATTTTTAACGCGTCACCAATTATTTGTAAGTGATGGTTCAAGTACGTAATTTGCTCCATATATTTTTCTGCCAATCTTGAGGCTGTTAGCCTTCTGGATTCCGGATTGATATGAATTAGGTGACCGTATTATTGATTAATGGAATTATATTTCTTGTGCCAGAGTAACCCTGCAATAATCCCGAATGCCGCAAATATAAGTAATGACCAATCCGGCAGCGTCAATGATAGAAACTGCCAGGTACCATCATTGCAGTCACCATTGGCTTCAAACATATTCGGCCACCATTGTGCGAGAGGCAATCCATTCAAAAAAGCTTCTTCTGGGCTGATACCGCATTCGAATGCTTCAGGAAAACGTATTAACCAGGCTTGTCGGCCGGCAACAATAGCACCTGCCAGTGAAAATAAAATGATTAATCCATAGTAGATATGTTGTCCCAGTGATTGTGGATTATGTATGAATGTAAATAAAGCAGTGATCCCGATCAGCCAGTAAGCAATGCGCTGGAAGATGCATAATGGGCAGGGTAGCAATCCATCCATCAGTTGCAGATAAAGCGCATAACCAATTAATCCGGCACAGGCCAAGAAAATCAGTAGAAAGATTATTCTCATAACTTTATCTTAAAGTTTATGACTGTTTTTGCTTGATTCATTTGGTGGTTTCTCTCTGCGCATGCTGCCGGCAACCAGTCTGTATTCGAGCAAACGACATTCCAGTGCGCCATTAAAAAGTGGAGTTCGGCGTGAGGGTGTAAGTCGAATAGATTTTGCCAGCAGGGGATCAGCAGTTAGCAGAAAAGCCTGCCAGCCGCTGAATCGTTGTTTCAGTACATTTCCCAATTGGGGATAAAATTCGGCCAATGTCTGGTGATCTCCAACGCGTACGCCGTACGGTGGATTACTGATCAACATGCCGGTTTCAGCTGGAGGAGAAATTTCCAAAACGTTCGCCTGCTTCAGCGCGACGCACTCGGCTAATCCTGCTGTTGCCAGATTGTTACGTGCATTAACCAGCGCATTGCCGTACAGATCACTGCCATAAATGGATTGGAATATACGTTTACGTTGGCGGTTTGCAGCCGTTTGTTTAAGTTTTTTCCAGGAGTTGGCATCAAACAGTTTGAGATTCTCGAATGCAAATTGTCGCCTGGCGCCGGGTGCAATCTGGCAGGCAATTTGTGCTGCTTCCAGTAACAGAGTCCCGCTACCACACATTGGGTCAAGCAGTGGAATGCCAGGATGCCAGCCAGCCAATGCCAGGATGCCGGCAGCCAGGTTTTCACGCAAAGGAGCATCCCCCTGGGTTTGGCGCAGACCGCGTTTGAATAGTGCTTCGCCTGAAGTATCCAGGTAAAGGGTAAATTGCCGTGCATCAAGGAATCCATGAATACGTATATCGGGTGTGGTGGTGTCGATGTCTGGACGCTTGCCACGGATAGTGCGGAATTTGTCGCAGATTGCATCCTTGATTCGGAGTGTAAGGAAATCAAGACTGCGCAGCGGGCATTTAATTGCGGCCAGATTGACCTTTATTGTCAATCGCGGCTCAAACCAGTCGGGCCAGGACAAGCGATGTGTGATGTCGTAAATGTCGGCTTCACTGCGATACTGATTTCTGGCCACTTGCCACAAAATGCGGCTGGCGATGCGACTTTCAAGATTGGCACGGTAACAGGTTAGCCAACTTCCACGAAAAGCTACTCCTCCGGGTAAAATCTCAATAGAGGTCGCTTCAAGACATTCAAGTTCTACCGCTAGAACCGCTTCCAGCCCGCGTGGACAGGGCGCGAAGAAATGTTCTGTCATTTTATTTTCTGCTATTTTGCAATCTTGTAGTGGTTGGTAGTAGAAGTCCGGAATGTGATATCACCCCCGTTTGTTTCTCCAGACAGCATAGGCAAACAGAAGCCAGGCACTCATGTAAGACATTCCACCCAGTGGAGCGGTCATGCCCAATCCTTTCCACCCGGTGAGGCTGATAACATACAATGTGCCGGAGAACAACAAAATCCCCGCCATCATTAGAATGCCGGAAAATTTTAATGCGCGCGCTTGCGGGAATCGATCTAGCGCCAGTCCAACCAGTATCAGCCCGATTGCATGGTAGAAGTGATATTGTACGCCGATCTGAAAATTGGCAAGCATGTCGGGTGTCAGTATAGATTTGAGGCCATGTGCTCCCATGGCCCCCAGTGCCACACACAGAAATGCATTCAATGCCCCCAACGCAAGAAAGATTCTGGACATTATTGGTTAAACTCCTGGTTAAAGTGAAGCGTGATAAGAATGAGGATAAGAAAACTGATCTGAGTCATTTGTTTGTTTCAGTGATATTTGCCTTGGCCGATCCCTTGGCAAAGACTATCTGTACGTTATCGCCAGTGTGAATCTGCTGACTGTCTTGCAGAATTTCACCCCCGGCAGTATAGGTGATACTGTAACCACGTTCCAGCACTGCTTTCGGGTCGAGATGAGCGAGATGCTGTTGCTGTCGGATAAGTTGAACCTGCAAGCTTTCCAGTCGGTACACCATCGCTCGTTGCAGCCGCGCAGCCAGTTCTTGCTGATATCTTTTCCCCGTATTGATATCGGGTTTGGTGAATTGTATACGTCGCCTGAATGCTTCGATTCGCCATTTGCAAACTTCCAGTTGTCTGCTCCATGCATGTAGTAAACGGTTGTGTAATTGCGACAAATGGATTAACTGGTAGCGGATTCTCTCTCCAGGGTGAACCAGACGGTGAGCAAGCAAATCGGTCGTTTGCATGCGACGTTCAATATTTCGTTCTATCGCCTGCTGCAATCGATGCTGCCAGTACTGCAGGCGATGCAGAATATCTTGTCTGTCCGGGGCTGCTAACTGAGCGGCACCGGTAGGTGTCGGTGCGCGCATATCTGCTACAAAATCAGCAATGGTGAAGTCGGTTTCATGGCCGATACCGGTTACAATTGGAATTGGGCAGGCAGCAATCGCTCGCGCAACGATTTCTTCATTGAACGCCCATAAATCTTCTATTGAACCTCCTCCACGACACAGGATCAGTACATCGCATTCACTTCGCTGTGTGGCGATTTGTAGCGCAGTCACAATTGCTGAGGCAGCTTCTTTACCTTGTACCGGTGCGGGGTAAATAACGACAGGTAGCGAGGGTAAACGCCGTTGCAGTGTCGTGAGTACATCTCTCAGCGCAGCAGTATTGGTTGAAGTAATGATTCCGATTTGTTGAGGGTAAGGAGGAATCAGTTGCTTGTATTCGGGATTGAACAGCCCTTCTTGTTGAAGTCTGGTTTTGAGCCGCTCAAACGTTTCAAACAAAACACCTAGTCCAGCGCGGCGAAGCCGCTCAATTGTCAGTTGAAACTCTCCACGTGCTTCATAGAGCGTAATCAGTGCCTGGGCTTCCACTTGAGCACCATCCTGCGGCATCCAATCCAGGTACATATTTTTATGGCGGAACATAACACATCGTACCTGAGCATTGTCATCCTTGAGCGAAAAATACCAGTGTCCCGATGGATAACGTTTCAGATTGGAAATTTCTCCACTTACCCATAACAATGGAAAAGTCTGTTCGAGTATTACACGCACATGCCGGTTTAATTCACTGACCCGCCACACTATTTTCTTTGGCTCAGGAAAAAGGTTGTTATCAGTCATGCCGGTTTATAATCATCCACAATGACATTTGGTTATTACATTATGAATAGAAAAGTTTGTACGATAACAATGGTTTAAAATAAACATTTGTTTTTAAAAATTTTATTCGGCCTAAAAATTAGGCAGTTCAAAAAATTCCATGTCTGCAATGGTACTTATCCAACTTGTCCATGATTTATTCACACAGTTATCCACAGGAATTGTGTATAACCTTTCAGTAAAAATTGCTGGTTGAGCAAAGCATACTGGTGTTGCAAAATATAATGCGGTGATTTCACTATAACTAAGGGGATTAATTCGTGTTTTCAATTATTCAGGCAGCAGGATGGCCGATATGGCCGATAATACTGGCTTCTGTCATAGCGGTGGGTATTATCGGTGAACGTTTGTGGAGTCTGCGTCTGTCAAAAGTTTCCCCGAGAGATCTATTGCCGAGAGTGTTGCAGGAATATCGTCGCTCTGGTGTACATGCTGATACGCTCACTCATTTACAGTCACATTCTCCACTCGGACAGGTGCTGGTAGCAGGATTAAAAAACATCGATAGTCCGCGAGAAATCATGAAGGATTCGATCGAAGAGGCCGGGCGAGTAGCGGCCCATGAGCTGGAGCGCTACCTTACTACACTAGGAACAATTGCTTCCCTAAGTCCGTTAATGGGGCTGTTCGGTACATTGATCGGTATGATCGAGATTTTTGGATCAGGCACACCATCTGGTAGTAATCCAGTACAACTGGCCCATGGAATTTCAGTCGCTCTGTATAATTCCGCGTTTGGCATTTTAGTTGCGATTCCGAGCATTATTTTTTATCGTCATTTTCGAGCCAAAGTGGATGAACTGGTCCTGGAAATGGAATTGCAGGCCTTAAAACTGGTTGAGATAGTGCTTGGCGAAAGACGCGTCTAGAAGTCTGCAGGCTGTGCGCCACGGAATTATAAATAACTGTCCCTGGTTTTTTCACCTGGTTCACTCGGTTACTCAAACCTGACGAGCTCCTGGTTACTATCGCATCCCGAATAATTATATAGATAAAACCAGTTATCCTCTTTTCAGGAAAGCACCTTGAATTCTTACGAGAAAAATAACAGCACTATAATTAGGGACAGAAAGAGCTTTATAGCTGAAATTAAGCCGAGTTACTTGCGATATATTTTTCTGTGCGTTGTGTTTTTCTGCGTAAGTTGCGGCTCGGTGCCAAGAGAAGAAAACCAAGCGGGTGTGTATGATCCGTATGAGTCACTGAACCGTAAATCCTACCGCTTTACCGATGAGCTTGATCGCAGATTGATTGAGCCAGCTGCCAATGTATATATCGAATATGTACCGGAAGCAATACAGCACCCTGTCAGTAATTTTTACCGGAATCTTTCCTACCCAAGTGTAGTTTTGAACAGTTTTTTACAAGGGAAAATACGCCAGGGGGTTTCAGATACGATGCGTTTTGTCATCAATTCCACTATCGGTGTTGGAGGACTTTCCGATATGGCCGGACACATGGGATTTGATGAGCATAATGAAGATTTTGGGCAGACATTGGCAGTGTGGGGAATGGGTAGTGGACCCTATCTCTTCATTCCCGCTTATGGCCCAAGTAATTCCCGGGATATGGTCGATCTGCCGGTTAGTGTGTTTACGGACGGGCTGTTTTATCTAGCTTATGCGCTGGGCGGTCCGGTGGCTATACCTTTGGCCATTTTGCGTATCGTTGACAAGAGAGCCAGTCTCTCAGGGCCTATGAAAATACGCGACGAATCGGCTCTGGATCCTTATTTGTTTGTTCGTGAAGGTTATATGCAGCAACGTGAATATCAGATATACGATGGGAATCCCCCCGCCAGTCATTATGATGATCTGTTAATTGACGACCCTGATCTGATGATTGAATCCACAAAAACAAATCCCCCGCCTTGATTAGGGGTGTCATAATTCTGTCATATTATTTTCTCAAGAAATACAATTCTATAATATAAGTGATTGGACTATCTCCTGGAAGATCGCTGTACAATCATTTCATGCAGATTTACCAAACGAGGGCTTTGCATTTTATGTCTATTTCACAGGCGTTTTTCAGAACCTTGATACAAAAATCTTCTCTGTCGGATAGCTCGCTGGTTTCAGAAAACTTTCCGGCGGATGATGTGGCTGGGAATGAGGCAAACGAGATTTCTGCGGTTACACTGGATGAAGCTATCACCCGCGCATACACAGCTTTACTGGCACAGCAGCGAGAAGATGGCCACTGGTGCTTTCCACTGGAAGCAGATTGCACAATTCCGGCTGAATATATCCTGATGATGCATTTCATGGATGAAGTGGACACTGTACTGGAGCGCAAAATTGCAAATTTCTTGCGTACCCGGCAGGTAACCGATGGGCATGGTGGCTGGCCACTATACTATGGTGGTGATTTTGATATGAGTTGCAGTGTCAAGACCTATTACGCTTTGAAGCTGGCTGGAGACTCGCCGGAAGCAGCGCATATGGTTCATGCCCGTAACGCCATACTGGAACGGGGGGGTGCGGCGCGCTCGAATGTATTTACCCGTTTGTTGCTTGCTATGTATCGGCAGATTCCATGGCGTGGAGTACCATTTGTTCCAGCTGAGATCATGCTGTTGCCGCGCTGGTTTCCTTTTCACCTGAGCAAAGTGGCGTACTGGTCGCGTACAGTGATGGTGCCGCTTTCTATTCTATGTACGCTGAAGGCCAAGGCAATCAATCCTCGCAATGTGCATGTACAAGAACTGTTTGTTGTTGATCCGGAGAAGGAAAAAAACTACTTCCCGGTACGTACTTCTCTTAATCGCTTGTTGCTGTATGTGGAGCGGTTGGCTTCAAAGCTGGAACCATTTATTCCGTCATTCATCCGTCGCCGGGCTGTGAAAAAGGCTGAACAATGGGTAATCGAACGTCTTAATGGTAACGATGGTCTGGGGGCAATTTTTCCGGCGATGGTTAATGCCTATGAGGCATTAACATTGCTGGGTCACGACCGTGATCACCCGCTACTTCAGCAATGTCGCCAATCTTTACGTGAGCTGCTGGTGGATGAAGGAGAAGAGATTACCTGGTGTCAGCCTTGTGTATCTCCCGTGTGGGATACTGTGCTGGCCACCTTGGCGCTGCAGGAGGATAAACAGGCTGATAGCGAGCCGATTCGTCGTGCACTTGACTGGATTGTGCCTCTACAGATACTCGATGAACCCGGTGACTGGCGCGATAGCCGGCCTAATCTGTTAGGAGGAGGCTGGGCGTTCCAGTACGCTAATCCGCATTATCCGGATCTGGATGATACAGCTGCTGTAGCGTGGGCATTAATTCAGACTGGAGCGGAAGATTACCGTGTCAGCATTACCCGGGCAGCAGACTGGCTAGCGGGTATGCAATCGAGTAATGGAGGCTTTGCTGCATTTGATATAGACAATGCGTATTACTACCTGAATGAAATTCCATTCGCAGATCATGGCGCATTGCTGGACCCGCCCACAAGCGATGTATCAGCACGTTGTGTAGGCCTGCTTGCCTTGAATGGCGAGGTGAGACATCAGGAAGCCGTGAAGCGCGGTCTGGATTTTTTGTTCAATGAACAGGAATCATCCGGGGCATGGTTTGGACGCTGGGGCAGTAACTACATTTATGGTACCTGGTCCGTACTGGAAGCATTTAGGCTGGCGCGTGTGGATAAAGGCCATCAGGCAGTGCAGCGTGCTATTCAATGGCTGGAATCGGTGCAGCGCGCCGATGGTGGATGGGGAGAAACCAATGATTCATATCTTGATCCACAATTGGCTGGACAACTGGAAGCCAGCACTTCCTTCCAGACTGCGTGGGCTGTGCTTGGACTGATGGCTGCTGGAGAGGTGGAAAATACAGCAGTGAGAAAAGGAATTGATTATTTGCTGCGTACCCAGATTGCTACCGGGTTATGGGAAGAGCCATGGTTCACTGCACCCGGTTTCCCAAGGGTTTTCTACCTGAAATATCACGGTTACTCCAAATATTTTCCATTGTGGGCACTGAATCGATATCGCACACTAAGTAGCAAATCTGCCGTATGAATAGTCGTGTTGGCATCATTGTTGCCTTGCGAGCAGAAGCCAGATGTATCACACAGCGCCGTCTGACTTTTGATCGAGCAGTAGCACTGGATGAAAATCTGACGATCAGAATATGTGGTATGGGTGGGGCAGCTGCTCGCCGCGCAGCAGCCGATTTATGTAATCAGGCGGGAGTTACCGGACTGATCAGTTTTGGTGTGGCAGGTGCACTGGATGATGGCCTGCAACCTGGCCATCTGGTTTTACCGGAATTGGTGCTGGCGGACAAGAATTATCCAACAGATGGTATGTGGCGTACTAGCGTCCAGCATTGCCTGCCGGATCACATTAATGTGACCTGTGATCCATTGGCAACCGGCGATGAAGTGCTGACCACGGAAGCTGCCAAACGTATGTTTGCATCGCAAAGCGGCGGATGTGCAGTTGATATGGAAAGCGGTGCTATCGCTGCGGTTGCAGCGGAAAAAGGGATTTCATTTTTGGTGATACGGGCTATTTCAGATCCGGTACAGTTCTCTCCGCCTGCTGCACTGATGGATGCGCTGCAGCCGGATGGAAGCGTCAAGCCAATTCCTTTGCTGACCTTATTGCTAAAGCGCTCACTCAACCTGAATGAATTGTTGCATCTTGTACCCGGAATGCAGGCAGCCTGCAGGACCTTGAAACAGGTTGCCCAGTCTGCCCGGCATGAACTGGGTCGGCAAGGGCAAGCTACCAGCAATAATCAGCGCTTCAATTAAAGCAGATGCCGCAAGTCTCCCCGCATGAAGCCGCAAGAGGTCGTATCAATGTTGATAGCCTTATTTAGAATCATGACTTTGAACATTTCTCCCATTTCAGCCGGGCTGATCAGGCACTGTACCTGGCTGACTAGCGGCAGGTAAATCCCTGGTTGGTCTGCTGGTGTGCGCGCCAGTAAATCAGTAATTCCACAGTTAATCAGGAAATGTGCCTGCGTGGTATAGCCAGCTAACTGCAATCCGGAATCCAGTGCGATCCGGGAAATGGCGCTGAAATCGACATGGCTGGTAATATCCTGTAACCCCGGCAGAAAAAGCGGGTCATCATGAGCATGATGCCGATAATGGCACATTAGCGTGCCCTGATGACGTTGCGGGTGGTAGTACTCGCTTTGACCAAATCCATAATCAACCAACAAAATAGCCCCTTGCTGCAATATGCTTGCAAGGGAGTGGATAAAATGCCGGTTGGCAAGGCTGATTTCACTGATATAAGGATGGGGGAAGGAAGGTTGATCAGATGGAGGAAGTTGTCGGGCAACATTGAGTAGTTCGCCTTCTGTCAGAAGTTGATCTTGCCATGCCAACTCGTAATCCTTCCAGATCACGCCCCGTTCTGCAATGTTGCCATTTTTCCAGACAACTAGGTGGACAGGCATAGCATCAAGCACTTCGTTAGCGAATATCAACCCCTTGAACTGATCGGGCAGAGTGGTAAGCCACTGTACCCGCGCAGCCAGATGTGGAATTCTCTGCTTGATGATTGCTTGCTGTCGTTGCTGCAAGTCTGCACTGAGATCAAGGATGTTGTAGCATTCCGGTAGACTTTCCAGTGCCTCAAGCGCAAGCAGAAGATCTACAGCCAATCTCCCTGAGCCTGCACCAAATTCCAGGATTGAACCATGATTTACTGATCTTAGTACTTGTGCGACTTGTCGCGCTAGTATTTGTCCAAATAACGGAGAAATTTCAGGCGATGTGACAAAATCACCTGCTGCTCCAAATTTAGCTGCACCGCCACTGTAATATCCCGCTTCAGGCGTATACAAAACAACATCCATGTAATCCGCAAATGAAATCCAGCCACCGGAAAGGGAGATCCGATCACGAAGTATGGTTTTCAGAATGTCGCTGTATTTTTGTTCGGAAGAATTCGGCAGGGGTAGAGTCACGGTGTTTTCGGCAGTAAAAAAGTTTATAGTAGATTGTAGTGCTGAAGTGTAGCGTAAACAGAAGGAGTGTTCGTGAAAGATAAAATAATTCTGGTGACGGGAGGGGCGCGGCGGGTGGGGGCTGCTATCTGTAGACGATTACATCGCGAGGGTGCCAAGCTTGTAGTTCATTATCGCAATTCATCAGCTGACGCACAACGGTTGAAACAGGAGCTTGAACAGGAGCGCCCGGATTCGGTTGCATTACTGCAGGGTGATTTACTGGATATTGACGGAATTCCAACATTGATTGATCGGACTGTTTCACAATTTGGCGGGTTGGATACTCTGGTTAACAATGCCTCCAGCTTCTTTCCAACTCCTGTTGGGGAATGTACTGAACAGGACTGGGATGATTTAATTGGCAGTAATCTGAAAGCTCCACTTTTTTTATCCCAGGCAGCAGCCCCCTATTTAAAAAAAAATCAGGGGAATATCGTCAATATTATTGATATTCATGCTGACCAACCCCTCAAACGTTATGTTATTTACAATACTGCCAAAGGTGGGCTGGCAGCATTAACTCGTTCACTGGCCATGGAGCTTGCACCGCAAATCCGTGTCAACGGTATTTCACCCGGGCCAATTCTATGGCCGGAAGCGGGTGAATGGCAGGATGAGGTAACACGCGCACATATTATTGATAGAACGCTACTTAAACGCATGGGGGAGTCGGATGATATCGCACGAACTGTCAGTTTTCTGATTGAAAATGCTCCTTTTATTACCGGGCAAATTATTGCCGTCGATGGCGGACGCAGCATTAACCTTTGATATCGTGCTAACTTTATATATTAGCCTCTCATTCGTGCTCGCCGGAATGCTGGATAGTTTGTGAAATGATCCGGTCGCAATATGCTATTGCGAGCGCTGAGAGCAGAAATGCAAGGTGGATAGCAGTCTGCGCAATCAATGTTTTTTCATCATAAGCAGTAGCGTTGATAAATGTCTTTAGCAGGTGAATCGATGAAATGCCGATAATAGCAGTTGCCAGTTTGACCTTTAATACTGAAGCGTTGACGTGTGACAACCATTCCGGCTGATCCGGATGACCTTCAAGATTCATGCGTGAAACAAAGGTTTCATATCCGCCGATAATCACCATGATGAGTAAATTCGAAATCATTACCACATCAATCAAGCCGAGTACTACCAGCATAATGGCTGTTTCGGTCAGATCCTTCTCGGTTCTTTCTACTCCTTTGACTGCCACCATATCAAGGACATGCTGTAAAGCATTCTGGTTAGAAAATACAGCGCCAATCAGATCTGATAGCTCAATCCAAAAGTGATATACATAGACACACTGTGCCAGTACCAGCCCCAAATATAAAGGTAGCTGTAACCAGCGGGACAGAAATAGGAAGTAAGCGATAGAGGATATTCGTTTTGAAGGAGGGGGGGTATCATGATCCTGTTGCATGGTGATCTATTTCCTGAAAAGCGCAAAAGATTACCATGACAACAGGAAAATGCGAAGATTGTTATTTTAAAGTTATCAAAGTAAAAAAACTGCGACGTTAAGTATATTCATCACCGTAGTTCTGGAATTGCTGTTGCCTACCAGAGGGCACAGTAGCTCGGGCTTATTACTTTCGCTTGTCGCGCTCTATCAGTGCGTATGCAGAGTGATTATGTATGGATTCAAAGTTTTCTGATTCAACAACATAGGCATCTATCCGGTCATCATGATTAAGTATTTCGGCGACATCACGGACGATATCTTCGACAAATTTCGGATTGTTATAGGCCTTTTCTGTGACATATTTTTCATCCGGCCGTTTCAGCAGACCGAACAGTTCGCATGAGGCCTGTTCTTCCGCAATTCTGATAACGTCCTCAATCCAGACGAAGCTGTTAGTGTGTACAGAAATGGTGACGTGTGAACGCTGGTTATGCGCACCGTAATCGGATATTTTCTTGGAGCAGGGGCACAGGCTGGTAACAGGAACGATCACCTTCATGGTAAACCCATATTGATCGCGATGTTTAATTTCGCCGATAAAGGTTACCTCATAATCCAGTAAGCTTTTTACGCCTGAGATAGGGGCTGATTTATTGACGAAGTAGGGAAAAGTCATTTCAATATGACCGGAATCTGATTCCAGCCTGCTGACCATGGAGCGCAAAATTTCTTCAAATGATTCAACCGAAATTTCACGTTCGTGGCTATTTAGTATCTCCACAAAACGGGACATATGCGTCCCTTTGAAATTATGTGGCAGATTGACATACATATTAAATTGCGCCACAGTATGCTGGGAACCACCATCCTTATCGGCGACCAGAACCGGGTGACGAATCGCTTTGATTCCGACTCTGTCAATTGCGATATGTCTGGTATCCGGTGAGCCCTGCACGTCAGCGATAGGCTGATCAGTATATTTTTTCATAAAAAATTCCTTCCTGTCCAGATTATCTGGCTGTGAAGCTGTATAAAAATATTGGAGCAACCGGTAAGGAATAGATCTCGCCAGCTTTGCTGCTGATTTGTTACGTATGCGAACGCTATAGAGAGAGTCTTTCTTTTACTGATTTAATGATCCCGGTTTTATCCAATCCGCAGTCAGATAACATTTGAGCAGGATCACCCTGATCAAGGAAGTTGTCTGACAAACCTAATTGCAGTAATCTGATATTCACGCCCTGACTGGCTAGGCATTCCAGTACAGCACTGCCTGCCCCTCCCATAATTGTATTTTCTTCAACAGTCACCAGTAATTCGTGTTCGGCCGCAAGTGTCATAACCAGTTCCTGGTCCAGTGGCTTTACAAAACGCATATTGACGACCGTGGCATCCAATTCATCTCCAGCTTCAAGACAGGGGGACAGCATACTACCAAACGCAAGTAATGCAATGCGTGTGCCCTGGCGGCGAATCTCACCCTTGCCCAGTGGAACAATCTGCATTTCCTGCTTTATTTGCACGCCGGGTCCTGTACCACGCGGATACCGGACGGCAGTAGGGGTATCGAGCTGGAAAGCAGTATAGAGCATTTGACGACACTCATTCTCATCAGCAGGCATCATCACTGTGATATTGGGAATACAACGCAGATAACTCAAATCAAAACTTCCGGCATGTGTCGGACCGTCTGCACCGACAAGCCCGGCTCGGTCAATAGCGAAAACAACGGGTAAATTCTGAATAGCTACATCATGAATCAGCTGATCATAGGCACGCTGCAGAAAAGTTGAGTAAATCGCCACAACTGGTTTCAATCCTTCACAGGCTGCACCGGCAGCGAATGTCACGGCATGTTGTTCAGCAATTCCCACATCAAAATAGCGATCCGGGTATTCTTTTGAAAAACGGATAAGTCCAGAGCCTTCTCTCATAGCGGGCGTTATGCCGATTAGCCGCGAATCTTTGGCCGCCATATCACATAACCAGTCACCAAATATTTGGGTATAAGCTGGCCTGGTAGATGGTTTCGGTATAACTCCCTTCCCCGGTTCGAATTTTCCAACCCCGTGATACAAAACAGGATCTTCTTCTGCCGGTTTGTAGCCTTTGCCCTTGCGCGTCACAATGTGCAGGAATTGCGGCCCATCAAGCTGCTTGATGTTATTTAGCGTAGTGAGCAGGATATCCAGATCGTGGCCATCAATTGGGCCAATATAGTTGAAACCGAATTCCTCAAATAACGTGCCCGGAGTTACCATACCTTTAACATGTTCCTCGGCACGTTTCGCCAGCTCCAATACCGGAGGAACTACGCCCAGCATTCTTTCTCCTGCACGTCTTGCAGTGGCATAAAAACGGCCTGACATCAGTTTGGCCAGATAGTGATTGAGTGCTCCCACAGGGGGGGAAATAGACATGTCATTGTCATTCAGGATAACCAGCAAGTCCGCATCCATTACACCGGCATTGTTCAGCGCCTCAAAAGCCATTCCCGCACTCATTGCGCCATCACCAATAATTGCAATTGCGTGCTGTTTTATTTTATTGATTCGTGCTGCGACAGCCATACCTAGTGCGGCACTAATAGATGTACTGGAATGTGCTGTGCCGAAAGCGTCATATTCACTCTCATCTCTTCTGGGGAATCCTGCAATACCTCCCTGCATGCGCAGATGAGCCATTCCCGTTCGTCGACCTGTAAGTATTTTATGTGCATAGGTTTGATGTCCGACATCCCATACCAGTCGATCAAAGGGTGTATCAAATATATAGTGCAGCGCAATGGTCAGTTCGATCGTCCCGAGATTGGAAGACAAATGTCCACCGGTCTTCGCTACCGATTCGATCAGAAAGCTTCGCAGTTCATCTGCTAATTGTGGCAATTGGCTGCGTTTCAGGTTACGTAATTGTGCGGGTATCTCAATGCGATCGAGTAATGGATACATGCGAATTGTAGCTAAGAGTGGGTAACGTAAAGATTGGTAAAGATTGGATTGGTAGCGTAAAACTAAAACTCACGCTGTACAATGAAATCAGTGATTTGCTGCAAACGCAGGGCTTCAGGACCAAATTTGTCCAGCACCCCGCTGGCTTCCCGCTGAAGCTCGTGCGCCAGTTCTCGGGCTTGTTTGATACCCAGTATACTAACATAGGTAGGTTTGTTGTTTTCTGCATCCTTCCCTGCGGTTTTGCCTAGCGCAGCAGTGGAGGCTTCTGCATCGAGAATATCATCTACTACCTGAAATGCCAGACCGATACACTTGGCAAAATGGTCCAACTGTTTAAATTGGTCTTCATTCAGTCTGCTACCGCAACGGGCTCCAAGTATTACTGCAGCCCGGATCAGTGCACCAGTTTTGTGAATGTGCATGAATTCGAGTTCCGGAAGGCTGAGTGTTTTGCCAACACTATCCAAGTCAATTGCCTGTCCTCCAGCCATACCTCGGGATCCGGCAGCGAATGCAAGATGCCGAATCATTTCCAGCTGTGTACGTGGATCTTCAGTTAAAGCAGATTCAGCTAATAACTGAAAAGCCAGACTTTGCAGGCTATCTCCCACCAGCAAGGCGGTAGGTTCGCCATATCTGATATGGCAGGTTGGTTTGCCGCGCCGGAGTATGTCATTATCCATACAGGGAAGATCATCATGCACCAGGGAGTAGGCATGGATCAATTCCACTGCCGCGCTGGCAGCAATGACTTGTGTTTTATCAGCTCCACTAAGTTCCCCGGCGGCAAAGGATAGTAGTGGCCGTACTCGCTTACCCCCATTTAGTACCGCGTAACGCATTGCTTCATGCAAGCGTGCAGGGGCACAATTCGTGGCAGGAAGATTCTGCTCCAAGAAAGATTCAATTAAAGCAAGGCGCTCAGTTGTCCACAGCTGGAAATCAGGGTGCATCGTGCTCGGTAGTAGAAAAATTTTTCAATATGTCTGCTTCAAGTATTTTTATCTGTTGCTGCGAGTCTTTCAGCATATTCTGGCAGTATTGTAACAATTCCACTCCGCGTTTGTACGCAGAAAGCGCATCTTCCAAAGACATTTGCCCGGCTTCCATATTTGCCACAATCTGTTCCAGTTCAGTAGTAGCTGTTTCGAAATTTTCCGGGGGGGAAAGTAATGCTGATTCCTCTTTGCTTAGTGATTTTTTTTTCATTCGGATAGAAGGTTTTTCTGGGGTACAAACATTGACTCTCGACATATAAAAAGGTCAATTCAATGAAATAACCGGATTTAGCACCGTTTTTTAACAAATCTTTTTAATCCGGCAAATGGTATTATTAATCCCATAACTGACTACGAGAAAAGTTGACCAGAACGACATAAAAGTCTAACATACCGCGCTTGTAGTGATTGCTTCATATTCCCCGATAGCTCAGTCGGTAGAGCGACGGACTGTTAATCCGCAGGTCCCTGGTTCGAGCCCAGGTCGGGGAGCCATTTTAATCAAATGGTTGTATGTGTTCTTCTTTTTGTGGTATTTTCACAAACTGCTATTTTGTCGGGGCAGTTTCATCACCCTTCCTGTCTCCAATCATATATCTTTGTCATGATAACGCTTGCATGGCCGAGCTGCTTTATGTCCTGCCTTTATCACCTGATGATTCTGCCTCGTAGTGCCAGTGCTAGCTAGCTGATTCAAAATTTTTTCATTCATTTAGGGTGTTAGTTCAGATTATTTTAATTGCCATTATATTTACCCAGAGCTTCTAGGCGTGTGCTTCAGTAAGTGCAAGTTAGTCAAGCAAGCCTGCGACAAATACCTCGTCATTTTCTTTTCTTCAGGCAAGTCAAGGGTGTATTAAATACAGCAACTAATAATCAGAAGTGGTGAAATTACAGGTATTTATCTGTTTGTGGCCTGAATTTTTCCTGGCTATCTGTCAGTCTCTAGTTGATCACGTCTTCCGGGCGTATTGGCAAACATTTAGATTCGGGGTGTGTACTCGAAGAAATTTTTGAGAAACAGCATGAGAGTTATTGGGAGTAAGCAGAATAATCTTGCAAATATCATCAAACAGGCATAACTTATAAATAATAAGTGGCTAGATCGGAAGAAATTACAAGTCTGATGTAAATCTGAGTTTGATAAAAAACAGCAGAAAAGATATTAAATGTTTGGTGAGCCAAGGCTCCTTGATCGTAAACTACCGGCGAGTCGTCCTGTAAGGATACACAAACGTTATCGACTCTATAAGTCGTATCGATGTATTTGAGGTTTTGAGAGGAATAAAGTGGTTGCGGGGGCAGGATTTGAACCTACGACCTTCGGGTTATGAGCCCGACGAGCTGCCAGACTGCTCCACCCCGCGACTGAGCCCACAACTTTAAAGTATAAATTGATTTTAGTCAAATAATAATTTCTTGAGACTAAACAATTAATCAATGTTAATCTTGGCGTTTGTCGATTATTCCCATGTGAGGCTCAGGTTGTCCGTGCTGTCGTTCCTTCAGATAACGTTTTAGTGGATCATGAATTACACGAAAAGCGATATCGTCCCAAGGAATTTCCTGTTCTCCAAAAAGCCTGACTTCCAGACTCTCAATTCCCGGGGAAAAATCAAGATCCAGTAATTTTGCCTGGAATAAAAGATAAACCTGACTGATATGCGGCAGACTGTAAATTGCATAGAGTTCGCGAATTTCTACTCGGGCATTGGCTTCTTCGAAAGTCTCCCGCGTTGCACCCTGAGCCAGAGTTTCATTATTTTCCATGAATCCTGCGGGCAATGTCCACTTGCCTCGATGAGGTGCAATTGCTCGTTTACATAACAGAATCTTATTTTCCCATTCTGGAATACACCCAACAATTACTTTTGGGTTCTGATAATGGATGGCGTGACAGTTTGAACAGATGTAGCGTGGCAATGTGTCACCTTCCGGAATACGTAAAACTACTTTACTGCCACACTCGCTACAGAATTTCATGTCTGGAAAGATGTGATTAACGTGTTACTCTGAATTTAAATTCGGCAAGCCATTTGCCTGATTGATCCGTGGCTGTAACACGCCACGAACCCAATCTGTTCTGATTAAGTACCTTGCTGGAATAAGTGCGCCAGTCATTATTGCTAACCGGAAGCATAACCTTGGCGACACGTTTATCACGATAGTACCAATTGATAAATATTTTTCCACCTTTGAATTTATTAAAATGTAAAAAGAGGAAGATTGGTCGGCTTGACTTTCCCGCGAGTGAAATCCGGTTGATGTCATCAACCGGAGCTCTTTGTCGGATATTTGAAGTCAGTTGTGCTTTAACCAGACCAACAGGATAATTGATTTTTTGTGCACCACTTTCTGAGGATTGAAAAGCAGTGGCACCAGGCTTGGTTCCTGGTTTGATTGGTGGATCCGATGTGGCTGCAGAAATTGAATCAAATATCGGACTGGGTATATCTTCGATATGCTCAGGTTCGGTATGTATACCAGCGAGTTCATCGGCTCCTGGATTGCTCCCGGATGACTGGCTGGACGAAAGCTCGGTTATGGCTGAAACGGATTGTGCTGCCGGAACAGGGGGAATATCGGGATTGGCTGGAAGTACTGCTGATGAGGATATTTTGGCTGGATTTATCCCGGATTCTTTATCGCCAGATATCCAGTCTGAAGCCAGCCAGAAAAGCACTGCCAATACAAGCAACAGTACCAGCGATGCACCAATAATTCTGGGCCAGTTATATACATACACAAGGGGAGGGGCTGGTAATACAGGTTCTTTCGCCAGTTTCAGCAAGTCTTGCTCAGCTGCAGAGTGATCAATTGGCTGATCTAGCCGGATACGAATTTTTAACTGGGTATTGGACATAACGATCGGGTATTGTATGAAATTAACCAGCTGTTCAATAAGGACTTGGTAGTTCTATGAGACTGCTTTTAATACAATTACGAGCGATTACAAATTAGTTTTAGCAAGCAGAGCATCCCTTTCTTCTAACAGCTCCACCACTAGCGCAGCACCTGCTAGGTTAATATCCAGATCATGCTGCAGGCGATTAATAATTAACACACGTCTCAAACAAATTCCACTGAAAAACCAGTGTTCCGGTTTAGCTCCAACAGGTTCGAGAATGCCTTCATGCACCAGTGCTGTTACCCATTCAGTATCGACTTTACAAATCTGACAGAGCTCAAGCAGTGAAATCCCTTCACTTTCTTCAATAATAATGCCATTTAATATGCCGTGTTCCATATATGTCATAATCAAATATTGAATCTGGCTCGCGGGTTGAATGCGAGTTTCTGCTCCATCTCGCGATAAAGTGTTCGAGCTTGTTCACTATCAGCAGGAGGCAAAACAATCTGCAAAACTACATATAGATCACCCGGTAATGTGCTCGGGATTCCGCGTCCTTTCAAGCGCAATTTTTGGCCTGAACGGGAATTGGCTGGAATTTTTAGATCAACCTTACTGGTAGGGGTTGGAATCGGGATGGTGGTGCCCAGCGCAGCTTCCCAGGGCGCGACAGGCAACTCCATGAAAATATCTTTACCTTCCACGCTAAAGTGTGGATGAGACTTAAATACAATTTCGAGATATAGATCACCCGCCTTGCCTCGGCCTGCCCCGGGGCTTCCTTGGCCGGCCAGCCGAATATGCTGCCCCTGCTGTATTCCTTTGGGTATACGAACATTTAATGTGCGCTCCCGAATGTGTGGCCTTCCGTCCAGGCCGGGCTCCGTGTGTTGCAGAGTCAGGCTGCGAACACCCCCATTAAAGGAATCTTCCAGGTCTATCGAAATTTTTGCATGGGAATCTTCTCCTTGCAGGTTGAATCCCTGATTACTATGCCGCTGACCACCCTGGTTTCTCCCGAATAGCGCTTCGAAAAAACTGCTGAATTGTGAAGCTGCCGATTGTGTAAATTCACCTCCATGAAATTCAAATCCCTGATCCCATTCAGGTGGGGGTTGAAATTCCTGTCCGCTTTTCCAGCGTGTCCCCAGACGATCGTAGGCGGCCCGTTTTTCAGGATCCTTAAGTACTTCGTATGCCTCACCAATCTCTTTGAAACGTGTTTCAGCTTCCGATTCTTTGCTGACATCAGGGTGGTATTTGCGCGCCAGTTTACGATACGTCCGCTTGATATCGTCCTGTGTCGCATCGCGCGGAATGCCCATAATTTGATAATAATCCTTATATTCCATTTCTATTGTGTCCGGATGGAGTAAGTTATGTTGAAGCCGGCTAGAGTGTTATGCATCAGCACAGTGTACCCGGTCACGCCCGGATTCTTTGGCTTCATACAGCGCCGCATCTGCGCGAGCAATCAGATCATTCGGCGTTATATCATCGTAGTAACTTTGGGTAATACCGATACTCAGAGTAATGTGGGCTGGATGCTCCTTGAATGCAAGGCAGGCAGAGTTGACTTCGGCCCGGATCCGTTCTGCTGTTTTGATTGCTGCACTGGAGTTAGTTTCAGTCAGAATAACCACGAATTCATCCCCCCCATAACGTGCGGCATAGTCTATTGTTCTGATCGATTTCAGCAGGACGGAAGCTACCGTGACCAAAATCCTGTCGCCCACAATATGGCCAAGTTTATCATTTATGGTTTTGAAATAATCAATGTCTATCATCAGCAGGCAGAAGGGGCGGTCGTGGCGTTTGAATCTGGCTAGCTGTTCTGACAGGATGGTATTGAGTTTTGTGCGGTTATACAGGCCCGTCAGACCATCCGTGATTGAGAGTTTTTGCAGTAGTTGGTTTTGTTGCTGCATAGCCTGATTGGCAGTCATGATTTCTATATGCTTGTTGCGTAATGCCCTCGTCATTTGATTGAATATATCAGTAAGCTGCCCAACTTCATCTCTTCGCTTGGCTGGCAGATAAATATCCAAATTTCCTTCTACGATCCCTTTTACTGCGTTGATCAGCTGTTTCAGCGGTGTAACAATAGAATGTCCCATATACAAGGCTACGGCGGTTACAATAA
Source organism: Nitrosomonas sp. GH22 (assembly GCF_009833115.1). Classification (NCBI taxonomy): domain Bacteria; kingdom Pseudomonadati; phylum Pseudomonadota; class Betaproteobacteria; order Nitrosomonadales; family Nitrosomonadaceae; genus Nitrosomonas; species Nitrosomonas sp. GH22. Next base: position 25,639 of record NZ_QRCA01000013.1, on the reverse strand, counting down.
TGATAAGTATGCTGACAAACTCAAGAAAACGATTACGTAACTTTATCCATGCAGCTTGTATGGCACTGTGATCCTGCTCTACCAGGATCGTTACGGGAATATTTTCTGATGTATGGGCCAAGCCGATTGCTTTTGGATAAGATAATCCATCATAGGATATTGGTTCATCGAACATCTGAATTAATTCCCATTGATGCGGGCTTAATACTGCCTGGTGATCAACGCCGGGGGCGCTACCCAGCAATACCTTGCCATGCTGATCCAGTAGGACAATTTCACCTGACGAAAATTTCTTGATTTCAGCCAATCTGCTTTCGAAGGTTCCCAAATCCAGAGTGGCAGCGATAGCGCCTATTAACTGGCTGTCATACGACAGCACTGGATAAATAATACTAATAGTTGCTGTAGCAAAACGATCGTTCCAGGCGGGAGGGATGGCAATGGTTCCCGAAGTAAGGGAGGTATGCGTCCATTGTTCAGGGGGTTCGCGTACCTCAGGCGTACTAGTACTACTGCTTGCCACAATTTTTCGGGTGGCATCAAAAACAGTTAATTCAAGTACTTCATCTAGCTTTATCTGTACCGAGCGCAAATAACTGGCCATGACAGATTGCGTCTGCTTTACGGCACTAGCACTCTCGCTATCTGAAAACTGTTTTAAAGTAGTCAATCCCTCAATAACGGGGCTAGATGTTGATAATGCGCGGATGGCAAGCATATTTTCTCCTGCCCATTGATCCAGCTGGTGATTGGTGTTGTCAGCAAGTATGCGCAGTTCACGGGTAACGCTGTCGCTAATCAGCGCTTCATTCTGCTTGAATGACAATAGACTGAGGCTGATTGTAGGCAACAAAGTGGCAATCACAGCAAAAATTACAATCTTGCTTTTTATACTGTACAGAACCAGTCTCAAAATGAGTTAAACCATCATAAAGTGATAAAAATAGTATTGCTTGATATTTATTACAGCCAGCATTTCATGCCAATTACAGCAGTATCGTCATTTACTCGGAGAAAAGGAGGTCAAGCAACAGAAAAAAATAATTATTCTAATCGTACTCTTGGATCTGCAAAGGTGTAGGAAATATCTGTCAGCACCAATCCTGTGATATACAACAATGATCCCAGAAATACCATTGCGCGTACTACTGCAAAATCCTGTGATTGAATAGCGTCAATGGTGTAGCTGCCCAGTCCAGGAATACCAAAAAATGATTCAGTAATCAGTCCTCCAAGAAATAACAGCGGAATGACGACAACTGCCCCGGTTAATATGGGGATCATTGCATTCTTGAGCACATGCCTGAACAATACTATATTTTCCGATAATCCCTTGGCTCGGGCAGTACGTACATATTCCTTATTGATTTCTTCCAGGAAAAGGGTGCGATACCAGCGCGTATTGGCGCCGGCACTGCTGATGATACCCACAATAATGGGCAACAAAAGGAAGCGGGTGGCATCCAGTCCGCTGGCGTATCCGGATATGGGCACCAGGTGCCATAGCTTGCCGATCAAAAATTGGCCGGCAATGATATAAAACAGGCTAGAGATGGACATGAGCATGACACACAGGACGATGCCCCAAAAATCAATGTAGGTGGCCCGAAAGAAAACCATTATCAATGCGAAAGTAATGTAGGCCAGTAACCCGAGCAGAAATACAGGCAACGCAATAGCCAGGCTGGGCCACATGCGTGATTGAATCTCATGGGCGATATCACGCCCGTCATCGGCACGGCCAAAATCGAAAGCAAACATCGAAACGGATTTTTCAAAAAAAATAGTGTCGGTGAATTTCTCGATTCCGTAAGCAACGTTGTTGTAGAGCAGGGGTTTGTTGTAGCCATGTTCTTGTTTCCACTTCCAGATAGCTTCTTCTGTAACGTGTTTCGTCCCCAGATGCATGCGAGCCATATCGTCAGGAGTGTTCACTACAAAGAAAAGTGCAAATGTGATGAGATTGACGCCGACAAGTATCGGAATCGCATAAAACAGCCGACGAATAATGTAATTTAGCATTGAATCAAGCTATCTGTTTTTCAATATTCTGTGCTGTTCTTTACGGTGATAAGCTGCTCGCGCCGGGAATAGAATAATTATCAATAATACTATTCCTATGCCAATTGGCCATACTACCGGCGTATTCCATTCATGGCGCTTCTGATCACGTAATTCAGGGTTGATCCGGTAATATTTGATTGTGTTGTACGCCATTCTGTTAGGTTTCACATTCTGATACCAGGCATGGTACAAAGCGAAGATTTTTGGATGATAACCCCATAGCCAGGGAGCGTCTTCTCGTAAAATAGCAACCATCCGATCAATAATCTGTATACGCTCTGGGCCATGTTCCATATTTTTCATCTGCTCGAACAGCCGATTGTATTCAGCATTATCGTAATTGGCCGCATTTTCACCACTGTTATCCACTTTGCGCTGCGGCCCGTACAATAAAAACAGAAAGTTTTCCGGATCCGGATAATCTGCATTCCAGCCCCATTCAAAAATCTGTGCGTTCCCCTTGCGAATCTTGTCTTGGAAACGATTGTAATCGGTGCTGCGTACTACCAGCTGGATATTGAGTTTCTGAAACTGCATTCGCATCCAGTCCATGATTGATCTGTCATCTGCGCTACGTGCTGTGACGTCATAATACAGTACAAGCGGTTTACCGGTTCTACGACTGATCCCCCCGGGATAACCGGCTTCTGCAAGCAATGCTTGTGCTTGTTTGATTGATTTGCGCCGAACTTCCCCGTTATGCCATTCATAGGAAATCGGATTTATGCCTGCTTCACCTTCATGATAGCCTTCAATGCCCGGTGGAATGGGACCTTGCGCAGCAATACCACGGCCATTGGCAAAGATGGTCAAAAATTCTTCATAATTGACGGCTATAGAAATGGCCTGACGCAGTTTGCGCGCTGCCGCTTTTTCCTCAGGAGTACGGCCACCTACCACCGGATCAAGCATATTAAATCCCATGTAATAGGTGGATGGGGCTACTTCTGTTCCAAGACGAATACCTTGCGCCTCCATTTCTTCAGTGATGGCCGCTTCACCTTGTCCGGTTATCTGTACCGCTTGATCAAAGCTGTCCGAGCCAATACTGGAGGCATCGTAATATCCCTGCAAAAATTTATTCCAGTAGGGAATACTTTCCTTTTCACGGCTGAATATGATTTTATCTATGAATGGCAATGCTTTGCCGGCATCACGCAGCAAGCCATTTTCCATATCTTCCGGCATACCCTCATCCGGATAGTACTCGCCCTTGAAGTTCGGGTTGCGCTCCAGCACCATAATCTGGTTCGGGTTGTTTTCAGTTAGCATGTACGGACCGGTTCCAACCGGGTACCAGTCGAGTGTAAAATTCTTCTCGGCCATACCCGGTTGTGAGAAGAAGTGATCGGCTTCCCATGGAACTGGTGCAAAAAATGCCATGGTTAGCCAGTAGATAAATTGCGGATATTTACCCTTGATACGAATACGGTAAGTGTAATCATCTATCCGCTCGACTCCGGCCAAAGGAAATTTGCGTAAATCCAGGAAGCTGTTTTGGGGTTGGGTTTTATCTTGATCTCTTAAAGTTTCAGCATATTCGCGCAGCCCTATGATGTAATCTGCCATCAAGCCAAAGATAGGGGAGTGCAGTCGAGGATGGGCCAGTCGCTTGATCTGGTAGATAAAGTCATCGGCAATCAGTTCTCGTGTTCCTGTATGCTCAAAATCACTGATTTTTTGGACTGTCTGTATATCCTGCCGAGTCAATGCATGATAAAGCAGGTGTTGATGCTTATCCTGCGCGAATGCCGGGTGAGGTTGATAAAAAATACCGGATCTGATGGTGATTTCATAAACAGAGTAGGCGACATGAGCACCAGCCGAATTGGGAGGCAGTTGCACGCCATTGTCGTCCTGATAGCTTACAACGGGCATTTTGCTGGCTGTTTGAGGAATCAGAGTCAGCGGTCGTTTCAAGAAATGGTATTGCAAGGGGGGTTGATAAATCTGGGCGGTAAACAGGATTTCATTCGAACTGTACGACTGTACGGGATCCAGGTGTTTGGGACGCTCAGCAAAAGCATTGTAAAGAATGTTTTTACCAGAGTCCGAATCCGGGTATGGATTGTTCCAGACATCTGAACAACCGGATAGTATCAGGCACGGCATTAACAAGCTGATCTGGCATATTATTTTATTAAGTTTCATTTTCAGGTAGAAGCCGGCCAGTACAGAAAGGTAATTCGCGTCAATTACCTGTATCCAGTTTCTTTTCATGAACAATTGAGAGAGGTTAAATAACATCGGGGCTATATACAAAGACTCGAAGCTATATTGCAAATATGAGAAAATGGTCGTTTCAGGCTGTCGGATCATTATTCAAACTATCTGATATGCGCGAACTTTAATCCAACAAATATATTAAACACAACGTCATGATACCTCGTCCTATCCCGGAACCTAGTCCCGATCTGTATACCGAAGAAGAAGTTTCAAAACTGGTGCACGAATTTTATGCCAAGGCGAGAAAAGATGCTGCATTGGGCCCCATCTTTGAGGAGCATGTGATTGATTGGGATGCACATTTTGTGCAGATGATCAATTTCTGGTCAGCACAGTTACGTGGCACCAGCCGTTTTCGTGGTGCGCCCATGCCCAAGCATGTTGCTTTACCTGAGCTCAGCGCAGCATTATTTAGACGCTGGCTGCAGCTTTTCCGGGAAACGACCCATGAACTGGGGAATCCGGATCTGAAACAGCACGCAGATACCGTCGCTGAATTTATCGCCGGACGCCTCTGGATGGGCTATCAGATGAGTCATTTCCCGCATCGTGAGCCGGTTGGTCTTGATGCTGTAGAAGTATGAAAAATAATAAATCTACGCTACTGAGATCGTCATGGAACAGTCATCAGGCTGTCACGAGGTAGCTATCCAACCAGAGTATATTTCCGGTCGATCAGTCATCGAATTATTGGCATGCGTATAACCAGGCGGGCTGCAGCCAGCAAGGAGGAGCCAGTTGCGCTGACTATAGGGAATTTCGATGGTGTTCATCTTGGCCACCAGGCGATGATTGCGCGATTGAAGCGAGCAGCGCGTCGTTTGGGGGCTGCATCCTGCGTTATGACATTTGAGCCGCATCCTAGGGAGCTTCTTATGCCTGATCGTGCCCTTGCTCGATTGACAAATCTGCGTGAAAAGCTCGAGCTGCTGGCGAGTCTGGGTGTGGATCGAGTTCAGATTTATCGTTTCAATCATGCATTTGCGAAAATCAGCGCAGAATTGTTTGTTACACGCATTTTGTTGCAGGAAATGAACGTTTGCTGGTTGCTGGTAGGAGAGGATTTTTGCTTTGGTGCCCGGCGATCGGGAGATGTTGCCTTGTTGCAGAAATTATTTTCGGAATCAGGCGGGAGGGAGCTAGAGGTAATGTCCCCAGTTGTATTGGATGAATTGAGAGTTTCAAGTACGGCAGTTCGTCATGCGTTAGCGTCTGATGATCTTGATTTGGCAGCAGAACTCCTTGGGCGTCCTTTCACCATGGGCGGACGAGTTGTGGATGGTTTGAAGCTGGGGAAGAAACTGGGATTTCCAACCGCTAATATTCAACTAAAAGATCATCATCCGTTGTTAAATGGTATTTTTGTGGTGGAAGCAAGTTGGCGTAATGGCTCCGGTTTTACACAACGGGTGAGGGGAGTGGCCAGTCTGGGAGTTCGGCCAACTGTTCTCGAATATGCCCAGCCCGTACTTGAAGTACATCTGTTTGATTTTGATGAAGATATTTATGGGCAACGGTTGCGAATCGAGTTTTTGCAAAAACTCAGAGATGAGGAAAAATTCCCTGATATGGAAACGCTTGTGAAACAAATGGAACAGGACGTTGTCCACGCCAAAGCCTATTTTTCCCAAATGGATTCTTCCATGCATGCAACAGCTTGCCTGGATTGCTGATATGACGAACGATTATAAAAAAACACTAAACCTGCCTGATACGCCTTTTCCTATGCGTGGAGATCTGGCTCGGCGTGAACCCGTCATGCTCAAGGCCTGGCAGGAAAAAAATCTTTACCAGAAAATCAGGGCTGCCAGTCAGGGACGGCCGAAATTTATTCTGCATGATGGTCCACCCTATGCAAATGGTGATATTCATATCGGCCACGCTGTCAATAAAATCCTCAAGGACATCGTTGTCAAGAGTAAAACCTTGTCTGGCTTTGATGCACCTTATATTCCAGGATGGGATTGTCATGGTCTGCCCATCGAACACCAGATTGAGAAGAAGCATGGCAAACATTTGCCGGCGGATCAGGTGCGCAAGCTGTGCCGAGCTTTCGCGCAGCAACAGGTAGATCGACAAAAAGCTGATTTCATGCGACTAGGGGTACTGGGTGACTGGGAGTATCCTTACCTTACGATGAATTATGCAACTGAGGCTGGCATTATCCGTGCGCTTGGGAAAATTTATCGCAATGGTCATCTTTATCAGGGGCAAAAACCGGTCAACTGGTGTATCGACTGTGGCTCAGCCTTGGCAGAAGCTGAGGTGGAGTATGAAAACAAGCGTTCGCCAGCGATTGATGTTGGCTTTGAAGTGGCAAACGAGCAGGATGCTTATCACCAGCTTGCCGCGGCAATGCATATACAGATTCCAGATGGTACCCGTATTCTTGCCGTGATCTGGACGACGACGCCGTGGACGCTTCCTGCTAATCAGGCGGTATGTATACATCCCGAGTTCGAGTACAGTCTGATCAGTACCGCCCAGGGGTGGCTGTTGCTGGCTTCCGAGTTGGTAGATACTTGTCTTGCCCGTTACCAGCTTGAAGGGCAGGTAATGGCAACTTGCAAGGGGCAGGCACTGGAGGGGTTGCCCTTACACCATCCTTTTGCAGATCGCACCGTTAAAATAATCTGCGGACAACATGTAACGCTGGAAGCCGGTACAGGTCTTGTTCATACCGCACCTGCGCACGGCCTGGACGACTATTTTGTTGGCCAGCAGTATGGGTTGCCCAGTGATAGCCCGGTCAAGGGGGACGGTAAATTCCGGGAGGAAATTCCACTGGTTGGCGGGTTGTTTGTCTGGAAAGCCAATGCTGTTGTAATTGATGCACTGCAAGCGGATGACCATCTGTTGCATGTGGAAGAAATTGAGCACAGTTACCCACACTGCTGGCGCCATAAAACACCAATTATTTTCCGTGCGACACCGCAGTGGTTTATTGGTATGCAGCAATCCGCTGATTCGCACTCTCCCGAAAAATTATTACGTGACCTTGCTATTCATTCAGTGGAACTCACCCGTTTCTATCCAGCATGGGGCAGGGCGCGGTTGGAAGCAATGATTGGGAACCGCCCTGACTGGTGTATTTCTCGCCAGCGCAACTGGGGAGTGCCGATGACCTTTTTTATCCACAAGGAAACGCATGCATTGCATCCCCAGACGCAGGAGTTGCTGGAGAAAGTGGCCGATCTGGTTGAGCAACAGGGGATTGAAGCATGGTTTAGCCTTGATGCGGCTGAGTTGCTGGGAGAAGAAGCACAACATTACCAAAAGCTGACAGACACACTGGATGTCTGGTTTGATTCTGGCACCACGCATGAAACTGTACTAAAAACGAATCCACAGTTAAAGCACCCGGCTGATCTTTACCTGGAGGGCTCTGATCAGCATCGTGGCTGGTTTCAGTCGTCGCTGCTGACAGGGTGTGCGATTGACGGCTATGCGCCCTACTCTGCCCTGCTTACGCATGGTTTTGTAGTGGATGGGCAAGGTTACAAAATGAGTAAATCGAAAGGTAACGTCATTGCCCCGCAAAAAATTGCTGATACGCTCGGTGCTGATATTTTGCGGCTGTGGGTAGCTTCTACCGATTACTCCGGAGAATTGTCCATCTCCGATGAAATCCTTAAGCGCACGGTTGAAACCTATCGACGCATCCGCAATACCCTGCGTTTTCTACTGGCCAATCTGGCTGATTTCGACCCGGTTACAGATGCATTGCCACCGCAGGAATGGATAGAAATTGACCGTTACATGCTCGTCTATACTGAAGCATTGCAGAATGAGCTTATCCGGCTTTATGAACGTTATGAATTCCATCAGGTGGTTGCCCGGTTACATCATTTTTGCTCCGAAGATCTGGGAGGGTTCTATCTGGATATCCTCAAAGATCGTCTCTATACCACGATGATGGATGGGATTCCACGACGCTCTGCCCAGAGTGCGCTCTATCACATAGTGCACAGTCTCGCACGTCTGCTTGCACCAGCGCTGAGCTTTACTGCAGAAGAAGTCTGGCAGCAACTGAGTGGATCGACGGATGACAGTATTTTTTTGCATACCTGGCATCGCTTCCCGGAGCAGCCGGGAGATGCGCAAATTCTGATCCAGCGCTGGCAGCAGTTGCGTGAGTTGCGCGCTCGGGTGTTGAAACAACTGGAAGATGCGCGTATTCAGGGAAAAATTGGTTCATCACTTGCTGCTACAGTAGAAATTCGCACAATCGGGGAAAACTATATATTGCTCGATTCGCTGGAAGACGATCTCAGATTCGTACTGATCACGTCTGAAGTCCATTTGCAGCATGTAGATAAGGCTACTAAAGAAACAATTATTGTAACTGCCAGCCCTCATCAGAAATGTGAGCGTTGCTGGCATTATCGGCAGGATGTGGGGTCGATTGCTGAACATCCATCACTGTGTAGTCGTTGTGTGAGCAATCTTTCGAGGCCTGGTGAACACCGGCGCTATGCCTGATTCCTGTGAAGAATCACTGGGAAAATATATAGGGGTGCGTGATGAAACTGTATTTCAGTCTGAGTTTGGCCACAATCATCCTGATGCTGGATTTACTCAGCAAACGCTGGGTTGAGCTTAATTTATCGTATGGTCAGCAGATTGTCATCACTGAATTCTTCAATCTTGTACTTGCCTACAATGCAGGAGCAGCCTTCAGTTTTTTGAGTAATGCTTCTGGCTGGCAGCGCTGGTTTTTGAGCGCAATTGCTCTTCTTGTATCAGCTCTGATTATTTATCTGTTGTACAAGAACACAACAAACCGGCTGTTTTGTATTGCGTTGAGCTTTATTCTAGGGGGGGCATTGGGCAATCTCTGGGATCGGATTATGCTGGGGCATGTTGTCGATTTTCTGGATTTTCACGTGAGTGGTTATCATTGGCCAGCATTTAATCTTGCTGATTCAGCCATAGTCTGCGGAGCGTGCTTGTTGATTCTGGACGGGATTCTGAATAGACAGAACGATTCTATTCAGGAAGGGTGAGACAGAATCTTCAGGGATTTGTCTGTGATCAGTGCGAACTGATTTACCTTACCGTATTAGGATCAATGGTCTATCCTGCCTACTACCAGGATACCATCATGGCAGCAAGATTCTAACCACGTCATACAAGTACATTCAACGATAAAGGAAACAAAACCGGATCATGTCGAACGACTCTGTCAAAATTGATGGAGCAATAGTACGCAAAACACCTTATGGCATGCTGCGTGAACCGACCTTCTCGGGCATACTTTCTTTTATGCGTTGCAGTTTCCGGAAAGACTTGACAGGTGCCGAGCTGGTGATCAGCGGTATCCCACTGTATTTGGCGGTATCTTACTGTTCTGGCGCCCGGTTCGGGCCACCGGGAATTCGCCAGGCTTCCGCTGAAGTGGCTTCGCTCAAACCTTATCCATGGGGATTTGATCCATTCGAAAATCTTGCTGCGATCGATTTTGGAGACTGCTTTTTTGATGTACATAATCCAATGTCGATTCATGAGGCGATTATCGATCATGCCCGACATATTCTGGCATCTGGTGCGCGCATGTTGACGTTCGGTGGTGATCACTCTATTTCTTATCCGTTGTTGAAAGCACATGTAGAGAAAACTGGCACTCCACTGTCTTTAATCCATTTTGATGCGCATTGTGATACCTGGCCAGATAATTCTCCAGCTTCACTGAATCATGGTTCCATGTTTTACAAAGCAGTGCAGGATGGTTTGATTGATATCAAGCATTCGGTACAGATTGGTATTCGTACCTGGAATGATGATTTCATGGGGATTAATATTCTGGATGCTGATCGAGTACATCGGGAGGGGACAGATGCAGTGGTTGCAGAAATTGAACGTATCGTCGGTAATCAGCCAGCCTATTTTACGTTTGATATCGATTGCCTTGATCCTGCTTATGCGCCGGGCACAGGCACACCGGTTTGTGGGGGGTTATCAACCGCACAGGCGTTATCAATCATTCGCAGGCTTACTGCAATCAACCTGATTGGAATGGATATCGTAGAAGTATCTCCGCCCTATGATCACAGTCAGATAACCGCACTGGCTGCAGCACATATTGCTTGCGACTTGATTTGTCTGCTGGCAAAACGCAAAGCTGACGGGCTGTTGTAAATCCTGCTTGAATATGTGGACAGATTCATGTGTTCCGTACCAAACAGCAAGATCAGAATTTATATCCGCGATGCAGTGCTACAACGCCCGCTGTCAGATTGAAATATTCAACCCGTTCAAATCCAACCTGTTGCATGAGCTGTTTCAGATCTTCCTGGGAGGGATGCATCCGAATAGATTCTGCGAGATAGCGGTAACTGGCATCGTCACGGGTAACAATTTTCCCCATAAACGGGAGAGCCTTAAATGAGTAAGTGTCATACAAAGGCTGCAGTGGTTTCCACACCTTGGAAAACTCCAGCACGATGAGCGAACCACCCGGGGATAACACACGCCACATTTCCCGGAGAGCAATATCTTTATGTGTCATGTTCCTTAAACCAAAAGCGACACAAACCCGATCAAAATAATTATCCGGGAAGGGTAGTTTTTCAGCATCACATTGAGCAACCGGTACGCTTTTACCATCATTCAGCATACGATCACGGCCAATTGACAGCATGGAATTGTTGATGTCGGTCAGCCAGACTTCCCCTGCGTCACCTACTTTCTCCCGGAATAAAGCGGTTAAATCAGCGGTTCCACCGGCAATATCCAATACCTTGTCACCTCTTCTCGCACCGCTGACATCGATTGCAAATTTTTTCCACAGACGATGCAATCCCATGGACATCAGGTCATTCATCAGGTTATAACGTGCTGCTACCGAATGGAAGACTTCTGCAACCTTACGAGCTTTTTCTGTTTCTGAAACAGTTGTAAAACCAAAGTGTGTGGCATTCATTATTCTGAGGATATATTCCGAATGAGTAATTAATGTTTAGCGGAAAGTATTGCTATTTTACTTCGCGGCTACTGCCGGAAGCTCCCAGTCGTTGCAGGTAATTTTGCCACATGATTTCTTGGTTCAAGCCATAATCATAAAGTAAGTCCCATGAATACAATCCAGTATTGTGGCCATCAGAAAAATCCAGCCTCACAGCATACCGGCCAACTGGTTCAATATGTGTGATAGTTACATCCTTTTTACCGGTTTGTAAAACTTCCTGGCCGGGCTCGTGGCCACGTACCTCAGCAGAAGGTGAATAAACTCGCAGGAATTCACAGTGAAATCTGAAGGATTTCCCATCGTTGAAGGTTACACTTAACACTCCTGATTTACGATACAACTTTAACTCTGTAGGAATGGGTGTTTGTGGATTGAGTCCAGCCATAAAATCAAAAATTTTTTATTCGAGATACCAAAAACAACATCATGGCACAGCTTCTTCCTGAGGTTTACGTTCAATTTTGACCAGATCTTCTCGCTTGGCTCCCAGTAATAGAAGTATCGGGCTGGCAATCATGATGGAGGAATAAATACCGAACAAAATGCCAATTGTGAGTGCTAACGCAAAATTATGTAATGCCTCTCCACCAAATAAAAGCATAGAGATCACAACCAGTTGTGTGCTTCCGTGAGTAATTACGGTGCGCGACATAGTTTCGGTAATAGCGTTATTAATTACTCTCGTTACATCTGCTTTACGTAATTTGCGGAAATTTTCTCGAATCCGATCAGAGATGACTACAGACTCATTTACCGAATAGCCCAGGATAGCCAGTACAGCAGCCAGAACAGTCAGGTCGAATTCCCACTGAAAAAAGGAGAAACAACCCAGAATAATTAATACGTCATGCAGGTTGGCAATAATACAAGAAACACCAAATTTCCATTCAAATCGGAAAGCCAGATAGGCAACTATGCCCATGGAAACAAACAGCATTGCCAGCAAGCCATTTTCCAATAACTCATCTCCAACCTGCGGACCTACGAATTCCACCCGCCTCATTTCAACTGAGGGATCATCCTTTTTGAGCGCTGTCATAACAGTCTCGGACAAATTGCCCCCGGTGTGTTCTGCCTTGACAGGAAGTCTGATGATGACATCCCGGGATGTCCCGAAATTCTGCACAATTGCATCAGGCATTCCGATGCTGGCAAGGACTTTGCGGGTTTTATCGAGATCAGCAGGCTGTTGGTAGCTGATTTCCATCACGGTGCCGCCAGTAAAATCTACTGCAAGATTCAATCCCTTTGTGACGAGAGAATAAATCGCCAGGATGGAGATGATCAGGGAAAAAGTCATTGATAATTTTCCCCAGCGAGTAAAAGGAATATCGCGTTCGAATCTGAAAAAATCCATGGTTATCCAGTTTCAGTGAGTATTTTAATGTTTGTTGCTACTTTTCTTCGATATTTTGATGGTTCCGATCGGGACACGCGCAAGTTTGCGGTTTCCGTACAATAGATTAACCATTGCGCGCGAAACGGTGACTGCACTGAAGAGTGTGGTCAGAATTCCCAGACATAGTACGACAGCGAAACCTTTTATCGGCCCGCTACCGAATATCATCAAGCCAAGGCCGGCCAGTAACGTGGTTAGGTTGGTATCGATAATCGCATCCCATGCACGCTCATACCCGGCATGGATGGCTGCCTGTGGTGAAGCACCATGGCGGATTTCATCGCGGATACGTTCATTGATCAGTACGTTTGCGTCAATTGCCATCCCGACAGTCAGCGCCATTCCGGCCATTCCGGGGAGTGTTAATGTCGCTTGCAAGATTGAGAGCAATCCAATGAGAAACAGCAGGTTGATGGCGAGTGCCACAACAGAGATGACACCAATGGCCGAGTAATAAGCCATGATGAATGTGGCTACCGCCAGGAAACCAAACAGAGTCGAATTGAAGCCTTTGGAGATATTTTCAGCTCCCAGGCTTGGTCCTATCGTACGCTCCTCGACGATTTCCATGGGGGCAGCCAGCGCACCCGCACGCAACAGCAGAGCAACATCACGTGCTTCAATACTGCTCATTTTTCCGCTGATCTGTACGCGCCCGCCACCGATTTCTTCGCGAATAACCGGCGCAGTAACCACCTCGGTCAGATTTTTTTCCACCAGCAGAATGGCCATGCGCTTACCTACGTTATTACGTGTTAGCTGCTTGAAAATTCGTGAACCATTGTTGTCTAGTGTCAAATGGACAGCAGGTTGGTGATCCTGATCAAATCCGGGTTGGGCGTCCGTGATACGGTCACCGGTAAGCAGGATCTGTTTTTTGACCAAGAGTGGGCCACCCCCGCGCTCGGTGAACAATTCGGTGCCAGGAGGAACTGATCCGCGCAAGGCGGCATCAATATCACCCTCTTCATCGACCATGCGTACTTCCAGCGTGGCGGTTCTGCCCAGAATATCCTTCGCCTTGGCAGTATCCTGTACACCCGGTAACTGCACGATTACCCGATCGGCCCCTGCCTGCTGAATAATCGGTTCTGCCACACCCAGCTCGTTGACTCGGTTGCGCAGCGTGGTGATATTGCGCTGGACGGCAGTATTTTGCATACGCACTAGTGCTTCCGGCTTGATGGAGATTGTCAGACGTGCTTCTCCGCCAACTTCTTCTGATTGAAAAGCGAGATCTTCAAATGCTTTTCCAAGTTCCGTAATTGCTTTTTCCCGTGCTTGCTCATCGCGGAATCTGATTATAATTTTTGACCGATCCCGCTCAATACCGGCAGAAGGGATCCTTTGCTCACGCAATGTACTGCGCAGATCAGCGCTGAAACGATCGAGGGATTTTGTGAGCGCACCTGCCATATCCACCTGCAACATAAAATGAACTCCGCCGCGTAGATCCAGACCCAGATACATGGGCAAAGCACCAATGTGACGCATCCATTGCGGGGAGTTGGGCAGCAGGTTTAGTGCAACAACATAATCGCTACCAACTTCGGAACTTAGAATATCTTTCGCCTTGATCTGAGTATCTGTATCGGCAAACCGGATTTTGATCCCGGTTGCTTCCAGTATTGTTCCGTTATACGGAAGATTTTGCTGGTTAAGGACTTGTTCCAAACGTTGCAAAAGTGCTGTATCGGTCCGTACGTCAGCTCGTAGTGGTGAAATCTGAACAGCGGGGGATTCACCAAAAAAATTAGGCAGGGTGTACAGCAGTCCAAGCAGGATTGAAACAGCGATGACGATATATTTCCAGAGGGGGTAGCGGTTCATAATGGCCAGTATTTCAGAAGAAAGGGGGTGCCGGAAGTTACGCCACAATTTCAGATAATCGAAAAAGAGCGGAGCATACCGGTAAATTAATTCTTTTCGTTATCCTGTTTTGTTGAATCAGCTTCACTGATTTCAGTTTCTTTATTTTCCGGTTCGGCCTGGCGGGGTTCATTAGATTTCTGCTTGCCGCTTTTGAGTGCCCGGCTGCTTTTGCCGGTTTCTATGCTTCTGAGCGTTCCCTTGGGCAATAATGTTTGAACGGAAGATTTGAGTACGGTAATTTCAACGCCTACTGCAATTTCCATGGTGAGGTAGCTGTCTCCGGTGCTCACAACTCGGCCCAGTTCTCCTCCACTGATGATAATCTCGTCACCTTTCTGTAATTCGTTCTGCATTTGTTTTTGCTCTTTGGCCCGCTTGGTTTGCGGACGGATCAGCAAAAAATAAAAAATGACCACGATACCAATCATGGGTAGAAAGCTCATCAGAGTGGGGTCGGAAGTCTGAGCCGTACTATTGGCGGCCTGGGCGAAAGCTTCTTTTATGAGCATAAGGTCTTCTCCTTCAATTGGGTATGAATGGAAACTGAATCGTTATGTATTTTAGCATGAAGTTCTAGCCGGAAAATCTGCATGCAAACTGTTCAAACTGACCAGCTTCAATCGCCTTACGGATATCAGACATGAGCCGTTGGTAGTAGTGTAAGTTATGCAGCGAGTTGAGCCGGGCGCCGAGCATTTCTCCGGTGCGCTGCAGATGATGCAGATAGGCACGGGTAAAATGGCGACAGGTATAGCAATCGCAATTTTCATCCGGCGGGGAGGTATCCAGCCGGTAACGGCTGTTGCGCAGCTTGAGAACACCTTGGCTGGTATAGAGCCAGCCATTGCGTGCATTGCGGGTAGGCAGCACGCAATCGAACATATCAATACCCTGTTCAACAGCACGAACAATATCCTCAGGCGTGCCTACCCCCATCAGATAACGTGGCTTGTCTACCGGCAGCTGTGGCGCGGTATGGCTGAGGATCCGCTGCATTTCCAGCTTGGGTTCGCCTACGGATAATCCGCCAATAGCGTATCCATCAAAACCAATATTATACAAACCGGCTATTGAGCGATCGCGCAGCGATTCGTACATGCCACCTTGCACGATACCGAACAGTGCGTTTGGATTACCGGCATGCGCTGCTTTCGAGCGCTCAGCCCAGCGCAGACTCAATTGCATGGAATCTTCGGCAATTTGCATATCGACCGGATAGGGGGTGCATTCATCGAAAATCATGACAATATCCGAATTCAGCACACGCTGGATGCGCATGGACTCCTCCGGTGTCAGAAAGCAGGTATCGCCATTGACTGGCGAGCGGAAACGTACCCCTTCTTCGCTGATTTTGCGTAACGCGCCCAGGCTGAATACCTGGAATCCGCCTGAATCGGTCAAGATAGGCCCGTCCCAGTGCATAAACCGGTGCAATCCGCCATGCGCTTCAATCACTTCTAGCCCGGGGCGCAACCATAAATGAAAAGTATTGCCCAGAATGATTTCGGCCCCCAGGGTTTGTAGCTCGTCTGGAGATAATCCTTTGACTGCACCATAAGTGCCAACCGGCATGAAGGCCGGTGTTTCTATCATGCCATGGGCAAGCGTCAACGTTCCTCGTCTGGCGTGATGGTCGTGGCAATGCAGCTGAAATTTCATGATCGGCTATCGCCCTCAATCAGCATGGCATCCCCGTAACTGAAAAAACGATAATGATTATTAACGGCGTGCTGATAGGCATGACGAATAGTCTCTATGCCAGCAAAAGCGGATACCAGCATCAATAAGGTGGAGCGAGGCAGATGAAAATTGGTCAGCAGTCGGTCTACAACGCGGAACTGAAATCCGGGAGTAATAAACAGATTGGTTTCGTTCGATCCAGCAACCAGCTCGCCATCGCCAATCAACGCGCTGGCTTCCAGTGCACGCAAGCTGGTGGTGCCAACTGCGAGCACACTTCCACCACCGGCCTTGCATCTCCGTATAATTTCTATCGTTTCTGTCGGGATATGGTATTGCTCGGTATGCATAATGTGCTGATTGATATTTTCCACGCGCACTGGCTGGAAAGTTCCAGCGCCGACGTGCAAGGTGACCCAAGCAATTTTTATCCCCAGAGTCTGTAATGTTGTCAGCATGGTTTCATCAAAATGCAAGCCTGCAGTGGGGGCTGCAACCGCTCCAGTTTCTTGGGCGAAAACAGTCTGATAACGACTTTCATCAGAAGCTGTGGCTATGCGTCCAATATAGGGAGGTAGCGGAGTGTGTCCATATTGATCAAGCAATTCGATGAGTGGCTGTGAGTGTATGAAGCGCAGTGTGTAAATATCCTGTTCACGTGCTTCTACCTGCACGGTAATCGCATTTTCCAGCAATAACGTGGAACCAATCGCCGGCGCATGACTGGCGCGGATCAATGCTCGTGCCTGATGTGTGCCCAGAATACGCTCAATCATGACTTCGACCTTGCCGCCGGTGGATTTGAAGCCTGCCAACCGGGCTTTGACAACACGAGTATTGTTGAACACGATCACATCACCTTGTTTAAGGTAAGCAGGCAGATCCTTGAAAGCCGCATCACGTAAATCAGATTGACGGCTGTTTATATACAGCATTCGGCTATCTGCCCGGTTTGCGAGTGGAAGCTGTGCAATTAGCTCATTAGGAAGGGAAAAATCAAAATCATCAGTTTTCATGCTGCGGATTATACCGGTGACCAGTAAAGGGCCTGTATTTTTTAGGAAAGAGTGTCGCAATGAGAGGTTTTTGCAAGGAGCTTTCTGCCAGTCAGAATGGTTGACTGTATAATTAATTTTTTAATTTTCATCCGTCAGAAAACTCCATCTATCCATGCAAGAAAAATATCATCCACAGGAAATAGAACAACAGGCCCGGCAAAGCTGGCAGGAAACGGGCATTTTCAATACAACCGAAATACCTGATAAGCCGAAATATTATTGCCTGTCCATGTTTCCTTATCCTTCTGGCAAGTTGCATATGGGGCATGTGCGCAACTATACGATCGGGGATGTATTGTCGCGTTATCGTCGTATGCAGGGGTATAACGTCATGCAGCCGATGGGCTGGGATGCATTTGGATTACCGGCTGAAAATGCTGCCATCCAGAAGGGTGTGCCGCCTGCAAAATGGACGTATGACAATATCGCCTACATGCGTAGCCAGTTGCAGAGTCTGGGGTTGGCTATCGATTGGAAGCGGGAGCTGGCCACGTGTGATCCAGAATATTATCGCTGGAATCAATGGTTGTTTTTGCGCATGCTGGAAAAGGGTATTGCGTATCAGAAAACACAGGTAGTCAACTGGGATCCGGTTGACCAGACCGTACTGGCCAATGAGCAGGTCATTGATGGGTGTGGTTGGCGTACCGGAGCGGTGGTCGAGAAACGGGAAATCCCCGGTTATTACTTGGCTATTACCCGTTATGCGGATGAACTACTGGCTGGTCTGGAGAATTTGCCTGGTTGGCCGGAGCGTGTAAAAGCTATGCAGGCTAACTGGATTGGTAAAAGCTACGGCGTGGATATTATTTTTTCACCAGATATTGCATCCGGAATGCCGCAAGCGCTGAAAGTCTTTACCACCCGGGCGGATACGCTGATGGGAGCGACTTATGTGGCAGTGGCTGCAGAACATCCGGTTGCTTTATACGCAGCACAAAATCAGCCCAAGCTGGCCGCTTTTATTGAATCCTGCCGGCAAGGCGCAACTATGGAAGCCGAGCTGGCGCTCCAGGAAAAAAAAGGCATGGCTACCGGGCTGTATGTCCTGCATCCATTGACGGGCGAACGCTTGCCGGTGTGGGTCGCCAACTATGTGCTGATGAGCTATGGCGAAGGGGCTGTTATGGCAGTGCCGGCGCATGATGAACGCGATTTTGATTTTGCCCGCCAGTATGCTTTGCCAATCAGACCTGTTATCAAGCCGGAAGATGGTGAATTACCTGCACCACTTGCGCAGGCTTTTACTGGTTATGGTGTGACATTTGATTCCGGCGAATTTTCCAGTCTGAAATCAATGGATGCGGTTGATGCTATCGCTACGAAGCTGAAACTGGAGGAACAGGGGGAGAAGCGTGTACGGTATCGTCTGCGTGACTGGGGCATTTCACGGCAGCGTTACTGGGGTTGCCCGATTCCGCTGGTTCATTGTGATCAATGTGGTGTGGTACCGGTACCGGATGATCAGCTACCCGTTACTTTGCCGGAAGACCTGGTGCCGGATGGCTCCGGTAATCCACTGACAAAAACACCGTCGTTCTATGAGTGTACCTGCCCGCGCTGCGGGCAGCAGGCGCATCGTGAAACCGACACCATGGATACATTTGTTGATTCTTCCTGGTATTTCATCCGTTACGCTTGTCAGGATCAGCAGGCTGCTATGACTGATCAGCGAGCCAATTACTGGTTGCCGGTTGATCAATATATCGGTGGCATTGAGCACGCCATCCTGCATCTGCTGTATTCACGTTTCTGGAGTAAAGTCATGCGTGATCTCGGGCTGGTGTCATTCGATGAGCCTTTTGCCAATCTGCTGACGCAAGGTATGGTGCTGAATGAAATATTTTTCCGTAAAACCGGCAACGGCCGGATTCAGTACTTCAATCCGGTAGAAGTCGATGTGCAGTATGATGCAGAAGGGAAAAAAATCGGTGCCGTGCTGCAGGCAGATGGTCAGCCGGTTGAATCCGGTGGTATTGGCACCATGTCGAAATCAAAAAATAATGGCATCGACCCGCAGGAAATTATCGAACAATATGGTGCCGATACTGCCCGTTTGTTTATGATGTTTGCCAGCCCGCCCACGCAGACACTGGAATGGTCAGATGCCGGTGTCGAAGGTGCTTTCCGTTTTCTCAAACGGCTATGGCGACAGGTTTATCTGCACAGGCAGCAGGGAAGTGACATGTCTGCAACTGACGCAATACCGCATTTGGAATATCCAGCCGATCTGCGGGATTTACGTTGTCAATTGCATCAGACGATAGTCAAGGTAACTGATGATCTTGAACGGCGCCACACGTTTAATACCGCAATTGCTGCGGTGATGGAGCTGATGAACAAGCTGGCCGGCGTACAAGATATCAGCCCAGCTGCACGCCAGCTCATGCAGGAAGCGCTGGAAAACAGCGTACTGCTGCTTTCACCCATTGTTCCGCATATCTGTCATATCTTGTGGCGTGAACTCAGGCCTGGTACTGAGCTGCTTGATCAGCCTTGGCCACAGGCAGATGAGCAGGCGCTGATCCAGGATGAAATCGAAATCGTGGTTCAAATCAATGGCAAGTTGCGCGGGCAAATACGTATTGCCAGGGAAGCAGATCAGGCCACTATTGAGCGGATAGCTCTGGAGCATGAGCATGTTCAGAGGAATATTGCCGGGCAGCCAATCAGGAAGGTAGTTATCGTGCCGGGAAGACTGGTCAATATTGTTGTTTAACAAAACAGGTATTTTGCGGATGATAACGTTGCGAGCTTTACTGTCCATCTTGCTGGTAT
The DNA here is from genome assembly GCF_009833115.1 of Nitrosomonas sp. GH22. Taxonomy (NCBI): domain Bacteria; kingdom Pseudomonadati; phylum Pseudomonadota; class Betaproteobacteria; order Nitrosomonadales; family Nitrosomonadaceae; genus Nitrosomonas; species Nitrosomonas sp. GH22. Next base: position 5,595 of record NZ_QRCA01000013.1, on the reverse strand, counting down.
TGAATCTGGCTGCCTGTGGCTTCAAGTTGCGCGGGCAGGTTTCCGAACTTCCTTTTGAGCGGATCTATATTAGAGCGCCTGCAGGGATGACTATTGGCTCTGATCTTGAGCGAGTAATTACTACCCATACGCAAGCACGAGTAGTAAAGAAGATCGAAAAATCCGACGCAGTTGTTCAGATTGTGCATGCGATCCGGGAAAAAAGAATTCTTTCTCTCTCGGAGGGAGGAAGGGTACGTGAGTTTGAGCTAATTTACCGGGTAGCTGCTCGGCTGCTGGATTCACATAATACCGAGCTGGCACCCTTGCAGGAAATCAGGTTGACACGCATTCTTCCGTACCTGGATGCACAGGAGCTGGCCAAGGCAGCAGAGGAAGAAATGCTGTACAAGGATATGCAGAAAGATGCCGTACAACAGATTCTTCGCCAGATTACGGCTGTTACCCTCGGGTGAGATGTGTATAACGCATGCGACTAGATCCGAAGCCTGTGACCAGTCAACCTGGTGAAGGTGTTGCCTCTCTGTATGTTGTGCTGGGGGATGAGTTACTGTTGGTCACGGAAGCAACCGACCGGATTCGTGCCCATGCCAAAGATCAGGGTTACATTGCGCGTGAAATCTTTACGATTGATCAGCGATTTGAATGGATAAACCTGTTTCATTGGGGACGTCAATCCTCCCTGTTCAGCGAACGTCGCATACTTGATTTACGTATTCCATCCGGTAAACCGGGCAGGGAAGGCAGTATGATTATCGAAAAATTTTGTCAGCATCTGCCGCGCGATACCGTGACCATTGTGACGTTACCGGAAATTGATAAACAGGGACGTGCCAGCAAGTGGTTCAAGGCATTCGAACGTACCGGCCGGATCACCGAAATAAAACCGGTCAGGCGTGATCAGTTGCCCCACTGGATCAAACAGCGTCTTGGGCAGCAGAAGCAAACAACGGATCGGGATACATTGCAATTCTTTGCGGATAAGGTTGAAGGTAATCTGCTGGCAGCTCATCAGGAAATAAAAAAGCTGGGATTACTCTATCCTGTCGGTAAATTAACTTTTGAGCAGATCAGGAATGCCATTCTGGATGTTACACGCTTTGATGTGCTGCAGCTGCCGGAAGCTATGCTGACAGCCGATATGGTACGTTATAACCGTATTCTGGAGGGGTTGCAGGGGGAGGGGGTAGCTCCGCCACTGATACTGGCTATTTTGTCAGAGCAGATTCGTTTGCTGATAAAAATCCACCTGACCAAGAACTCCAGTCGGGGTATGACGCTGGAACAAGCCATGGCAGCATTGCGCGTGTGGCCTTCAAGGCAAAAACTGATTGCAGGTATCTTTCACCGTACTCACTATCAATTGCTGGTGCGGGCTTTGCTGCAGGCGGCTGCCATTGATCGAATGATCAAGGGAGTCACGAAAGGAGATATCTGGGAAGCACTTTTAAAGCTCGGAATGTATTTTGCTGTTGATGACAATCGTTGTAAGGCAATCGAAAAGAATAGTTTTCTATCTACGATCAACTTATCTCTAAAATAAATGAAAGCAAAAATTGCATGGCAGGAAGGAGTCAGTTTTCTCGGACAGGTTGGGAGCGGGCATTCTGTACTCATGGATGGCGCACCGGAAGCAGGCGGGAAAAATCAAGGCCCACGTCCAATGGAAATGATATTGCTTGGCTTGGGAGGGTGTACCTCCTTTGATGTCGTACATATTTTGCGTAAAGGTCGTCAGGAAATTACCGGATGCCAGGTTGAAGTGGATGCGCAACGTGCAACTGAAGATCCGAAAGTATTCACCCATATTCATTTGCATTTCATCATTACCGGGAAAAACCTGGATTTGCGGCAAGTGGAACGGTCAATCAGTTTATCTGCCGAAAAATACTGCTCTGCTTCCATGATGCTGAAGGCGACAGTTAACATCACGCACGATTATGAAGTTATTGCTGGTTAAATAGGCACCTTAAAATACAGATTGAAACAGGATGGGGATATTGATTTTTCCAAACTTTCAATGAGTTCCAAAACGATCTCAAAGTCAGTCTACACGCCGCTTATAAATTTCTGGACAATAAATTTTTATTCTGATAATAATAGCGAGCGCTGGTTTTTCGGGAACGAAGGCCAGGCAGAAAAAGTGTAGAGAAAGACACTATATTATTTTTAAATAGCTATAGGGAGATAGGGAAAATGAAACTCTTACATATACTGATTGCCGCAATGATTACAGCTGTTACTTTGACTGGATGTCTTGATACGGATAAACCCGCCAACTATCCACCCAGCATGTCAATGGAACGTGATTCCATGCCTGACAATGTAGATAAGTCTGAACCTAAGACAGAACAAAACAAAAATTGAGAAGAGATATGGTTCAAATTTTCTAACCGCCCCTCGGGGCGGTTTTTTTATCCGCATAATTCTTTAATCATTAGCCGTTAGTATCAGGGAAGAGTTTTTCTGCCAAGGTTGGCATGCCGATGTAATAGCCCTGTGCAAAATCGACCTCCAGTTTGTCAAGGATGCTCAGTATTTCCTTGTTTTCAACAAATTCTGCAGTGATTTTTTTACCAAATCCCTTTGCTACGCTGCACAGTGCACTGACAAGTATCTGATCATCGGGATTGCTCGCCAGGTTACGGATAAACGAGCCATCGATCTTGACCGCATCAACCGGCAATTCACGAAGATAATAGAAAGAAGAGAACCCCACCCCAAAATCATCCAATACAAAACCACAGCCGAGTTGCTTGAGATCATACAAAAGGCTACGTGTCCCGGGCAAATTATCCAAGGCAGCTGTTTCTGTTATTTCAAACATTAACAGGCCAGGATCAATCTGGTTAACTGAAAGCGCCTGGCTGATGGTCGGTAATAGTTCCGGATCGTTAAAGGCGTGTGCTGACAGGTTAATGGAGAAGCCAATGCGCCTATTTTCTGCTCGATTGATTCTTGCGGCCAATGCAATTGCCTTGTGCAGCACCAGATGATCGATTTTGTGGATAAGGCCGGTATGTTCTGCTGCACGGATGAATGCTCCAGGAGGATGAATGGTTCCGTCTTCATCCTGCATACGCAGCAAGACTTCGTAATGATGGGTCATTCCGTCGCGCAAGGTTTGAATGGGCTGCAGATAGAGCAGATACCGATCATGCGCATTGGCGTATTCAATTTTTTCTTTCCAGTAAACTAGTGTACGCACGCGTTCACGTGATTGATCATCGCTGGAAAACAGATGCCAGGTTCCACGCCCCGTTTCCTTGGCCTGATACATTGCAAGATCAGCAGCGGCCAGCAAGTCGTGAACATTATTTCCATGTTCGGGAAAGATCGCAATGCCGATACTGGCTGAAATATTGTGTGTTCTGCCATTAAGTGAAAGTTGTGTTTCACCCAGCCGGGCCAGAATTTTTTTGGCAACTTCAATGGCAGCTCCGGGCATGATTTCAGGCAGGATAACAGCGAATTCATCCCCACCCAACCGGGCAGCAATATCAGCCGTACGAACGGTACGGGATAACATGTCAGCGACCATTTTCAACATCGCGTCACCCGCTTGGTGACCACTGGTATCATTTACAAACTTGAATCGATCAAGATCGAAAAACAGCAATGCCCCGGGATGCTGATATCTTTCCGCCCAACTGAGAATCTGTTCCAGTTCTTCACTGAAACGGCGGCGGTTGTACAGATTTGTCAGTGGATCATGATCAGCAAGCCACGCCAGATGACCCTCCACCCGCTTGTACTCGGTAATGTCGAGTCCAACGGAAAGAATCACGGAAGGATCATCCTTGGATTGCCACGTCAGGCGAGAATGGAGCCAGGCAACATTCCGTTTTGAATCATCTTTACATAGTACGATTGCTTCATGCCGTAACTGATCACGATTTCCCTTACGGATTTCCAGTAAATATACATCCAGATTATATTGCTCACCATCCGGCGCCAACAGCTCCATAAAGTGCTTACCCTGCAGCTCCTCTTCGCTGTACCGGGTCAGTATTTCACCGTATGTATTAGTCATGATTATTTTTCCGCTGGCATCCTGTGTCAGGACGACGACTTGTGCGGTATCCAGCAGATTCTCAATAAAATCTTTTTCCTTGCTGAGTTCGTCACGTTGTTGAACCAGCATGCGGGTGCGGTAGGCAACTTTTTCCTCCAATTTTTCAAGCTTATGTGAAAGCGTGAGTGATGCATCGTGCAGAAGATCAATTTCATCATTCAACCGACGCCTTCGCCAGTGCGAGGAAAGAGCACTGCGGAAACTGCCGAATCCTCTCCCGGCCAGCAATGGCAGGAGCGATACGATATATTTGAGGCGGGATAGCGGTCTTGAAATCATGCTAAACAAGATGATCTCTGAAAATACCATCCCGATCAGCCCGATGACGACAATACGCCAAATGGAATTCTGGATTGCCTGGACGGTATCAGTTACTTCGGTAATAATAACCAGCTGCCCTTGGTCAGATATACGGATACCATGCAGCGGGAGCAGCTTGATCTGATAATGTCTGTTATTCCATTCATGTTGGATACCTTGTTCAATTTCTGCAAGATTTGGGTGACTTTTGGCTACTTTGCTCAGGATGGTGAGATTTTTGCCGCTGTTTGTCAGAGCCGTAATGGAGACATTCCATTCAGGTATCCCCATGAAAGCATTGTTATCTGACAGTATGTTGTTGTGTGTGTTATTCACAGTACGTCCGACAAACAGGCCAATATCAGAATCGGAAGCACGTTTGAAATTCAAAAAAACATCAACCAGAGAAGAGCCAATAACAATGGCACCCGTTCGTACCCCATCAATCAGCAATGGCTCAATGATATATTGAGTACAGCTTTCAACACAGATCATCAACGTAGCAGGATGTTCACGCGTATTGACTTCACGAACATGCTCAAGAATAAGGTTATCCCGGTATGCATTGGCATCAAAGTTGCCCCACCGTGCAAGCAATGATCCGGAAGAACTATAGAAACGAATATCTTCGATATCGCTCTGAATCTGGAACAAGGTCCAGTACCGTTCAAAGGTTGTGAGTATTTTCTGTGAGTTAGCTGCTTGCAGGCTGGCCTTCATCCCTTTTAAGTAGGGAATAACTCTGACGAGTCCGTGTAAACTTTCAGAATTGCGCCCGATTAGGCTTTCTATTTCTCTAGCGTAACGCTGGTATTGTGTTTCTCTTTGTTGATCAATGCTATCGATCAGGCTGTTGTAGTTGATCATGCTGAACGTGGTTACCACAAGCAGCAAAATCAGACTGCTCAGCAAGGAAATTTTCCAGCTTAGATGTTTAGTCCCACGGTGTGCTGGTGTAACATATAACCAGCTACGGAGGGATGATTTATGGGACAGATATTACACGGAAGCGCCCGCACGACAGCGGCGGTGCGTCGAGCGATACAAAATAGTCAAGAGAGTCTGAATGTTCTGGCCAAGCGGCATGGGATTAATCCAAAAACGGTAGCGAAGTGGCGGAAGCGGGAATTCACCCACGATGCACCGATGGGCCCCAAAGAGTCGCACTCGACTGTTTTAAGTCTGGAAGAAGAAGCCGCTGTTGTGGCGTTTCGCAAACA
>NZ_QRCA01000012.1:0-61630 GCF_009833115.1 Nitrosomonas sp. GH22 | reverse complement strand
CTGCTGCCCACCGCTCTCTTGACGATCTGTACGCTGTCGTCAGCGTTGTAGACCGTTTCGGTCACCCGGTTACCGCCCTGGGCCGAGGTCAGGTTCCCGGTGATACGAATGAGGCGATCGAGGTTGTCGTAGGCATAGTCAGTGACGGATACCGGGGCAGCCGCCGTCGGGCAGGTGGTGGCGGCAGCGGTGACCGCCGGACCCCAGGATTTGAGCAGCTTGCCGGTGACAGTGTAGCTGTTGCAGCTGACCAGCCACTGGGTACCGATTTGTGCTGCCGTGCGGATCAGGTGACCATCATCATCATAGGCGAGAACGGTCTGTTTGCTCAGCGCGTTGGTACGGGTGGTGACGCGGCGCTGCGCATCGAATGCCTGCGCAGTGGTGTCAGTGACATCGGTACGCGGGCCGTTGACCAGGGTGAGGTTACCTACTGCATCATAGGTGAAGGTCGTGGTGAGTTTGAGCTTCAAGATACCTGAATCGACCACGACCGTCTGTGGGACGTATTTGTTGGTCTTACTGTAGGTCGTTTTGGTGGCCACTGTATCGATGGCTGTAATCATGCGGGTCTGCAAGGTCGGCAGATAAAACTTCGGATAGCCGCTGGCAGTATAGTCAGTGTAGGCAAAGGTGGTTTCTGGCTGTGCCCCCATAGTATCAGCTGGAGAAGTGATTGTCAGCGGATTACCCTGTTCGGTGTAAGTGTAAGTGGTGAACTTCCCGCGCGGATCCGTCGCGCGGGCAACCTTGTTGAAGGCCGTCTCATAGGTGAAACTGCTGGTGAGCGTGGCCAGTCCCGAACCAGGTTTGGCAACCTGCTTCACTTGGCTGACGTTGTGGGTGCAGCGTTTTTCAGTGGCTGCACAGGGCGCATCGTGGTAGACGTACTCGAGCGCATTGCCTTCAGGGAAGACTTTGCGCGTCAGGCGTCCGTGACCGTCATAAGTATTGGTGGTGATCTTGCCGAGCTTATTGATGGACCTCAGCTCCTTCCCTCGTGCATCGAAGTATGACACAAGGCCGGCACCGTTAGGATCCACCTCTTCTGAGCGCGAACCGGCAAAATAGTAGGTATAGAGCTTGCCTGCAGCGTTGGTCTGGGTCTGTACCCGGCCCAGGGTGTCGTAGACATTGGTTGCAAAGGCAGTTGACGGATTGCTCGGGTAGAAGAACTTCGTTATCCGGCCCGGCAGGTCGTACTGGAAGGTGGTGGCTTTTGCGGTAGCGTCGGTGTAGCTGGTGAGGTTGCCGTTGGTGTCATAGGCATAGCTGATGCTGCGTACACCATCTCCCACCGTACTGATGCGTGTACCACTGTAGCTGAAATTGAGTACCCGGCCCAGGCTGTTGGCAACCTGCGTGAGGTTGGCGCCGCTATAGGTGAACTTGGCCTGCACACCACTCGGATGCGTGTAAGTGACGATCTTGCCTGCGCTATCGAAGGCAAGCAGCGCACGATTCAGGATCTCATAGCGGTAAGTACCGTCGGTGTGTTTGGTGAGCCGTGCCGAATTGCCCGGAGGCGGGTTGTAGCGGCCATCAGGCAATTTGACGAATACTTCGCCGTTCAGGCCCTGGCGCACGATCACCGTGTTGTTGATGAGCTGATCGCCAAACCAGCGCTGGCCCAGTATGGCAATCACCATTTTGTCGAGTGGTTTGGCCGCCTCAGCCAGCAGATCGAGTGACACCAGTTTCTCGACCAGTGTGGGCACGGCATCGAGCGCGGAATCTTCACCCATGCTCTGGAAACCATCTGATCCGACTGTAGCGCTGGCGGCCAGGCTGTGTGTCCAGCCCTTGCCCATCGGGCTGTCTTGTGTACGTAACCCTGAACTGTAGAGTTTTTGTACTCCTAGGCTGTGCGGGAACTCACCTACACCAGTCTGGATATCTTCGTGGGCGTAGAGGAAGTTGCCTTTAGCCATGTCGATTGGGTCACCGAAGGCTTTATCGACAAATTGCCACAGGGTACCGTATGGATTAACTGAATTGTTGAGGATATTAGTACCGGTTTCCCCCGTTGCCAGTGGCTGAGATGGAAATCCACCCGCGAGCCCGCCGCCGATCATGGCGCTGATTGACCATCCGGTGCTGCCGATAACGAAATAGCCTGCACCCGACCAGCTGTTCTCGGTCAGATCACAGCGTGCCGGCAGGATCAGCCGCTGACCGGCATTGATCTGGTTCTGGAAGGTAGTCAGCCACGATGCACATGCCACCAGATTGGGCTGTACTGCAGTAGTGTAGTTCGTGGATCGGGCATCATAGATACGATTGTTATTGATCGTGGCGATATCGATGAGTTTGACGGTTGACACTGCACTCACGCCGGCGGTCTGCTGCACTGCTGTCGATTCAAAGATACTCATGTGCATGGATGCACTGTAGAAGGAGGCACGTTCATTAGCTGTGTTTTCGCTTTGGCTGACCACACTCACCAGGTTACCCGGCAGGTCAACGTAGGGAGCAGTGTTATAGCCGGCGATACCGATCTGGTGGTGAAACAGCGTGTTGGTACCGGCCAGCCGGTCGGTGATATAGTTAGCGTGATCGATTTGCGCGATCCAGGTTGCGGACAGCACCGCCAGCGATGAACCAAGCACGACTTCAGAGGCATCAGCACTACCTGCAGCCTTGGCGGTATCGAGCTGGCTACGGTAGCGCTCGATGAGCCCGCGTCCAGCTGGCCCCCAACCGTTACCGATCAGGAAGGTGCCCCCTGCCACGATCGATTGGGTGAAGCTCTGGTTGGCAGAGGTTTTGCTGTAGGCACCATGAGTAACGTCGAAAGTGACAGTACCCGCTGTTCCAGGTGTGATTGCGGTACCGGTGGCCTGGGCCGCGCCATCGAGCATCAGCACCGGTTGGTTCGAGCCATTGTAGGTAAGGGTGAGCCGCTTGCCATAGATGGCATCGGAGGTGTAGGTCTCGTCGATGCCCTGGTAGCGAATGCGCAGTGTCGGGCTGTAGTTGGCGGGGATATTGACCCATTCGGTGAGAGCAACACCCGTGTCTTGGTAGGGCAGCGTTGCCTGACGCAGTGCCGCCCCTGTATGAGGCGTAATGGTTTTGCCGCCAATCACATCATCGAGCGTACCGGCAGGCAGGTTGGTGCGCAGATAGTTGGCCAGATTGTTAGAGTAAGTCGTGAGGTTGTTGCGGATGTTGGTCCGGTTGATATTCTGGACGTAATCTGCGGTAACTGTCGCACCGCTTTTGGCTGTACTCAGATAGGAACTGTGGTTGTAGCCGCTGGCCGTGGTGAGATTGATCCCCGTTTTGTGGATATGTGACTTGAAGCTTGGATCAAAGTAGTAGTTGGTACCCCCGATATTGACTTTTACCCATACGTGGTCGAATTTCATGCTCTGCAGTGCAGCAATCGAACCCGGGCAGCTGCCTGCCGCAGTCGCCGTGACCGAAGCCACCGGAATCTGGGCAGCACCGAACAGGTTGAGCACCGCACACACTTTGCTGGTATCGATCCCCAGCCAGTCTTGTACCTGTGCGGCGGTGAGGTCAATACGCCCTTTGACGTGGTTGGCGGTAAAACCTGCCTGGCGCAGCAGTTGTACCATCAATGTGGCCTGGTCGAAGGCAGTTCCCTGGTTGTCGAGCAGTGTACCGATCGCCCCTTTCTGGAGACCCCAGGTGGGATAGTAGGTGATGTTATTACGTACATACTCGTAAATCAGATCCGGATCATTCTTGAGGGCACGCGCCAGTTCTGCGATCGAGGCAGGCCCGGTAGGAGCCGTGTCGCCTGCCACACGCATCGCCGACTGCATCGTTTCTCCGCTGGAAGTTGTCCCCTGCCTGGTTTCGTTCGGTACCCCCTGGTTCAGCCCTTTGGGTAGTGGGCGGGCATGGATGGCCTGCTCGGATTCTTCCGGCGTGACGGGTGCGAGAATAACCCGATTGACCCCGGGGCCGTATTCAGTACGCTCCCCACGATTGGCTTGTGGTTGTGCTGTATTGGTTATGCGGGCATCTGCAGCAGGTGCTTCCACTACTGCCGGCACGCCCTGGCCGAACTGGATGTTACCTGCAGCCAGTACTGCACCCGGGAGAATCCCCGCCAGGAGCATTAACAGTACACTCATTCCTGCACCCACACCTGTGCGATGCGCACTTTTGTTGCGTTTAAACATCATCAGACTCCTGAGGAGATATGCGCAACTCGGATGCTCGTTTATCTCAACGATACTTCCTCGGGACGCAGGATAATAAGGTGATCCGTTTTGCGGATCGTTTAACAACTGCTGACTGCTGTGTACTGTGAAGAAACTGATGAAACGTGCGACTGGCTGCCGCAAGGAAGATTAGGGAACGCCAGTGGTGACCTGGCTGACACGGTTACCTGCCGCATCGTAGGTATAGGTGACGACTACTCCATTATTGTAAGTAGTGGTCTTGACTCGACCCAATGCATCATAGGTGTAGCTGATAGATCCGGCGAACACCGAAACCGAAAGCCCCAGCAGAGTAATAACCGTAAGGAATCGAAATGCCACACCTGCTGCCGGTGTACGCTTGGTAGTTTGCTGCGTGCTCATTAATTACTCCAGGTAAATGAATTTCTAATTCCTAACAATCATGACAGGATGCAACTACACTCCGTACACGTTATATAAACAAACTGTATTGATGTATTTCGCATATATTATTTGCAATAATGATTCAGATTGTCAACAATCGACGACAAAAGTATCCATTTTATATGCTCAATAAAAATCATATGCCTCCCTCAACAGGTAATGGACACGGTTTGTTACCCAATCTCCTTACGACAATTCGGACCGCATGGCAGTGGTGGCTGACTGAAATGGGCTGGCTGATAAAACCAATTACCCATCAGTTCACCAATTCACAAATTCCTTTGTTATTGGTAACCGATGCAACCGAAGAACCTTGTCTCTCTGCGCAAAGCTCCGAACAGGTATCTGACTGGCCGAATGCAGCTGTGGGGCGTTCCATAATCATTCTGTTACACCCGGAGCAGGTTTTGCAGCTGTCCTTGACCCTGCCACGATCAGCACGAGCAAACTTGCGGCCTGCGGTACGGTATCAACTGGCTGTCGAAGCGCCGATTGATGAAGCAGCACTGTACTTCGATATCGGTGATATTGCAGTGGCCCGTGCCCGTGATGAGATCGTTATAGAGATTGCATTATGTAAACGGTCTCTTGTAGCCAATCTTGAGAAAATTGTCAGAAGTGTCGGAGCAACTGGTTTCCTGGTCGGTTTCTCACCGAGTGGAGAGCTGCCTCCCATGTACAAGTTCTATACTTCGTACAATATGCGACAAAGCCCAGCCGCAGCGCGACTCAACCGCTGGTTGACCGTATCAGCCATCGGCATCATGCTCGCTATCGGCCCTGTGCTCTACATGAGTGCGTCCTGGCTTGAGGCTGGCGTTCGAGTCAAGATCAACGAAGGACGAGCAGCACAGGGGAATGCCATAAATCTTGCTGAAGAGCATGCCCGGATCCGCGCAATACGAGAGTTACTGGCTCAATCACAAAAATTGCCCGGAGTTTTGCGGGTCATGGAGGATATCGCAATATATCTGCCAAATCAGGCATGGATCAGCCAGTTTCAATATGAGCATGGGCATCTCAAGCTTCTAGGTTATGCAGTGGATCCGACGGCAACAGCACGTGCACTCGAGCAATCAGAGCATCTGAGGAGTATAAAACTGGAATCAGTATCGCAACTGGAGCCAGGATCGGGTGACAAGAGTGTTCCCCAATTCGTATTGAATGCAGCTTTCGCCAATAAGGAAGCTAAGTGACGCCATTCCCTGCAATGGCACGACGAGCGCTTGCGCTGGCTGTCGGAGTGTTGTTACTGACCAGTTTATGGTCTATTGTCGTCCGGCTGCTCTACGTTCTGCCCGCAACTACCATCGAACGGCTGAATGACACACGCTTTGAGCTCCATCGCCTGCAGGCATTGGCCATTGAGCATAGCGACTTCACCCCTGATGATCTTATCCAGCTTGAACAGTCAGTTGCCGTACTGGTATTCCCCTCATCAAATGACAATGCTGTCTTTGTTGATGCCGTTAACGTACTGATCCATAATTCAGGCGTGCAGCTGCTGGAACTACGGACGGCAGATCCATTTAATGATGGGAATCTGACCCGCTTTGCGCTGGATGTACGCATAAACGCGCCCGAGGAGAAGTTGGTACACTTACTGACATTACTCGAACGCCACCGACCACTCCTGATCATTGATCGTGCCGTTGTTCTGGCTACTGCTGCGGCGTCCGACGATACTTCATCCCCCCTTTCTGTAGAACTCCGAATTTGGGCTTTTGCTGCGGAACACTGATAACTTCACTATGGCAAAGCCGATGTTCAATAGACAGACAGTCACTCTGCTTGTCCTCAATATCTGTATGCTTTCAGCATTTGTATTCATCCACTGGATATTGTTGGATCGCTCGGATGATTTATCGACGAAAAGCCAGAACGTTCCATCTGAGATCGATCCGCTGAGGATTCCAACGGAGACATTACCGAATGCGTTGGAACAGACATTATTATTTTCTTCTTCACGCACCCGTACGGTAATATCTCCCCCCGAATCCACAGGGTCTCTGGATGCCATACCTCCGCATCTGGTGGGTATCGTTGAAAAGGAGGGACACAAACGATTTGCCCTGCTTGAAGATGAGACTGCCACTTCCAGAAAGCTCGTCACGCAAGGCGAGGCATTCGAGGTATGGGTTGTGGTCTCGATCACATCTGATGCCATTTACCTGCGAAACCGCTCAAATATCAATGATGGATCCCATCCATCCTCTGATATCGAGCTCCGATTAAGGCCGTCTGTCCTACCTTCCCAAAATCTCAGTCAATGAATCGATTCCAGACATTCTTTATCGGAATAACCCTGCTGGCAGGGTTAAATGCATGTTCTACGACACAGCCACCTAAACCAGCTCCCCTGTCGACATGGAAAATCATGCCGGCAGTACCGATACAACCGAACGATGCTGTGCCATCAACCTCCAATGCCCCGGAGCACCCCACTGGTATCTCAACGGAATATTTCGAATCCGGTTGGAGGAAACCTTCATCTTCCAAGGCCGAAACGTTTGCCTTTGTAGACACCGGCGAGCGTTTCGAACTTAATTTTAACGAAGCTGATATCCGTGGCGTAATTGATGTAGTGCTTGGGGAAATGCTTAAACTTGACTATGTCGTCTCACCCGCAGTGCAGGGCCGCATTACGTTGCGGACAAGCCGTCCGGTATCGAAAGCTTCTCTACTTTCTGCCCTGGAAGCAGCGTTAGGTACTGTTTCAGCGGTAATACTGCAAGATGAGCAAACTATTAGTGTGCTGCCATGGAGTGAGGCGCCCCAAAGAGTCAGACCCGCCCAGCGTCTTGCTTCTGCAATGTCTCCCACTCCAGGCTATGCTGTAGAAATTATTCCGCTTCGGTATATCAATGCAAATGACATGCAGGCGATTCTTGACTCGTTCGTTCCGAAAGGAATAGTCCTGCAGGCAGATACACGCCATGGGCATCTAGTCGTTGCTGGCAGCAGCCAGGATCGCGGTGCCATTCTCCATACCATCGAAAGTTTCGATGTGGACTGGCTCAATGGAATGACTTTTGCGCTCTACAGACTTTCTCAGAGCAGGCCGGAAGCCATTGTTACGGAACTTAGAGAGATTTTCCAGGGCGAGATTGACCTTTTTACCACCCGTATCCACCTTGTCCCCCTTGAGCGAATGCAAGCCGTACTCGGTGTAGCTCAGAATAAATCTGATCTCGAATTACTGCGTGAGTGGATTGAGCGCCTTGACGTTTCAAAGTTAGGTGCACAACGTATCTTCGTCTATAACGTGCAAAACGGAAATGCCAAGGATCTGGTGGCACCCCTTCGACAGGTACTGACCGGCCAGATGCAGGCAACAACTGCTTCGAGCACAACAGCATCGCCCACACCAACGCTCATGCCAACACCACAGGTACCTGCGGCAGCACCTTCTCTTTCAGCCGAACCGACTCTATCCGGCCCTCAAACAAATATCGGTCGACTTGTTGCAATCGAAGAGAACAATTCGTTAATGTTCCACGGCACCGAGGATGAATTCCGTGTCATCCAGGAAGCACTCAAACAGATCGATGTGCTGCCACGTCAGGTCATGATTGAGGCATTTCTGGCTGAGGTAACTCTTAATAACAATCTACGCTATGGTGTTCAGTGGTTTTTTGATTCAGGAGAAAATACTGTCACACTAAGTGCAACCGATGTCGGCTCCGTGGCATCACAGTTCCCTGGTTTCTCCTATATTTACGCTGGCAAAGCAAATGCGCGTATTGTCTTGAATGCCCTTCAATCCAAGACGGAGGTGAAAATTCTCTCTGCCCCTAAAATTTCTGTATTGAATAACCAGAAGGCAAGTCTGCAAGTTGGTGATCAGGTTCCTATCGTAACTCAATCTTCTCAAGGGACAGCAATAGCTGGTGCACCAGTTATCAATACTATTCAAATGCGTGACACGGGCGTCATCCTGGAGGTAATACCGCGTGTTAATGATAACGGGAATGTAATTCTCGATGTCACACAGGAAGTAAGCGAAGTTGCACAAACAACTTCATCCGGTATTGACTCGCCAACCATCCAGCGACGGAAAATTCATAGTGTCATTGCAACCCGAGATGGCTTTACAGTCGCACTTGGTGGGCTAATCCGGGAAAATGGCAGTGCCGGCAACAGTGGCGTACCCTTGCTCAAGGATGTGCCGGTTATTGGCAATCTTTTCAGGAGCAATACCTCTGATATTCGTCGGACTGAGTTGGTCATCCTCCTTGTTCCTCATGTAATGCGTAACCAAATGGAGACACAATCGGTCGCTGATGCGCTGGTTGATGGCCTTGAGGCGGCTTCCCGTCTAGCTGAACGTGCCCGTATTCCTGCCCCATCGCGCGCGCAGTAGGGGCTTCGTTCTCCTGCATACGTTGTGGCTGCTCCTCGTAGCAGCCACCCTCATTGTGAGTTCGATGGCAGCTGTTTTTTATTCGGCAGAGGAGCTTACGATTTCAGAGCGACAGCTCAGAGCCGATCTTGTACATGAATCGGCCGTAGAAATGGTTATTTATGATGTCCTGGTCAAAGGAAACAGAAGTAGCTGGATAGGTGACGGTATTGTTACTCAAAATGTACAGATCAATGAGCGAATGTTCAGTGTTTCAGTTCAGCAAGCGACAGGACTCATAGATGCCATGACATCTGATCCACAGATACTGAGTCGTCTGTTGGCGTGGCTTGCCATCCCCCGGAACTCACGCGGACTTGATTTCCTGTCAGCACGTTCGACAGATACCCATCGCCTTGCAACCTACACTGATTTGCAGGCAATGCTTGGCCTCGACCACGGGACATTTGCCTGCCTTTATCCTTACATTACACTTTACTCAGGCCAGGTGGAACCTGATTGGCGGTATGCATCCAGTCATCTGATCGAACTTGTTGGATTGAGATCCAGATCTGCTGGAACGTACTCCGTCATGAATGACAATACATCGTCCCACGATGTTACTGGCGCCACGCTTCGTGTCAATGTGCTCCCCGGGAATGCTTCAGACGAGACTACAGGGCTTTCTGTCGAAGTGACGATTACCGGGCAAATTAATCCCAGTCATCTCGTAAGAAGCTGGAAACGTATCTCCAGGACATATGGTAACAAACCGTGTCCATTATCTGTTGAGAGAGGTATATGACCTGGTCAAGTAAAACCGGACGATATGGTTAAGCGACATTTTTCAAATTATCCATCTCTGCTTCATACTGATTTGGGCTTTTGCAGGGGTCTGAAGTCCAACGGAAGGAAGACGTACGCCAAGGAACCATCATTAGCGGGCAGCAGGATCAACAAAACCCTGTACCTGCTGAACTATGTGGATAATGAAGATTACCACCGCCAAATTTTGACTCAGTTGAATCGGGGCGAAGGCCGGCATGCTGTTGCAAGGGCGATCTGCCACGGCCAACGAGGCGAAATCAGGAAACGGTACCGGGAGGGTCAGTATTGGCGCTTTAGGACTGGTGAAAAATGCTATTCAAGAGATCGTGAACAGGTTCTTAAATAAATTCTCGCAAGTAGAACGTTGTAACCTGGATATGTAATTTATACGGCAATATCTGTATAAAAATTGGCTTGATAGTCTGTCATTAATAATGAAGCCTCATCCGTGTTCCGGAAATGATCCATAATCCTGGAGCGGATATTGATGCTTTTACCGATATAAAGAGGTAGCCCAGAAAAGATATACGCCATGACTGCGTGGTAAATCATCCAACAAGGGTTTTAAGTGGATCGGGTAAACATACGATACTTTGGCCGTATCTATTCGTGGCATAAGATAAACAGGCTAGAAATAGGAAACTGACATTGTGGAGTGACCATGTGCAGCCATTATGAATCAGTAAGAGATGCTAACAGACTGTTCCAATATTTTGGTGTCGAACAACCATTGGATATTCGTTTTGATGTATGGCCTGCTTATAACAGCACATTCATTATCAAGCCTGATGAAGCAGACGTCGAAGATGAAGCGGTACCGGCATGGATAGCATTATCCGGTCAATTTGGTTTGCTGCCCCATTGGGCAAAGGAAAAAACTTACGGTCGCAGGACATTCAATGCCCGTTCAGAAACCGTTGCAGAGAAACCCAGCTTCAAGGACGCCTGGCGAGCTGGTCATCGCTGTATCATTCCTGCTGAAGTCATCTACGAGCCAGACTGGCGCTCAGGTAAAGCGGTACAGACTCGAATTGCAAGAAAAGACGGGGAGCCAATGGGAATAGCTGGTTTGTGGTCTACCTGGGGGCAAGGATCACAAAAAATTGATTCATTTACTATGTTGACTATCAATGCTGATGATCATGCTCTGATGAATCAATTCCATAAATCAGGAGAAGAAAAGCGCATGGTAGTCATATTGCCAAAGGCATCTTACAAAGACTGGCTGTCAGTGCCAGTTCACGAGGCTAAAGCATTTCTGAGGCAATATCCAGCTGACAGGCTTGGGATTTCAGCGTAGTTCAATCAAATGAGGTAATTTCAGCTCTGATTAACAATTGATCATCCTGTTTTCATCTTTAATAACAATATACTAAAGGGGTTATTCACAGAATCATCCAAGATTTCAGTGGATAAGGAAACAGTCGTATCCAGGCTTCTGCAAAGGCGTTATTTCCTGAGACAATGTAATCATTCACTTCAACGGCAGTTTCCTGCCAGGCGATAACCAGCAGCCTCAGCTTCTTCTCGTGAGGAGAACATAACCTGGTTGTTCTCAGCTACCTTGCTGTAGCTTGGACAACCGGCGGGCAGATGGTAAACGTTACTTTTTCTGTTACCAATAATCTGTTTGCCAGTGTTTATCTTTATCGCCGATTGCTGAATACCTTGTAGCCCTTCACGGGAGGGTTTCTGATCAAGGACCCAGGTTTTTTCCCGGGTAACGTAAGGATTATGGTGTCCCATGAGCCTGGCAATACGATTATCACGCTCTCGCTCCCATGCAGTGACTGGATACTGATGATCCCACGCCATCAGAATACGTTGCTGGGTTCTGGACATGGATAGTCCATAGCGGTCGTACATATAGAAAGTAGTTCGCGCCACAAATCCTTTTGCAGCATCTCTTGGCTCGGTTGTCTTGTCTTTGAAATCAGTACGTGTCGTGCACTGTCCGTACTGGATAGGCAATGTCTTTGAAACCATGCCATACAGGAAGTGACTGCGATCCCCATTAACCTCTCCTATCACTGGAGTAAGATTGTGGAGATCTGCTTCCATTGTCCGGAAGACTGAATCCTTATTGGTGCAATTCTTTCTGCCCCCCTGTTGCCAGCACTGACGCTGATGGCCCATCACCCAGGCGGGAACAATATGCTCCCATTCAATACGAGAAGCCCGAGATGCATTCCTGCGCGGTGTATACCAGCATGATGCCAGATCCACCCTGCCGCCTGACTTACCTGTCCATCTCCATTTACAGCCGCAATACAACGTTCCCTGTTCAGACTGGTTGCGGTCGTAATATATTTTTTGGCGGGCCTGTACCTTTGCTTCACTGAAAGATTGAGGAGCCGCATCAACCGGAGAATGAAAAAAAGCGCCGATAACGGCAAAGCTGACGAGCAGCTTTACCATCAGATTGTTTCTCAAATGAAGTACCTCGAAAGTTAGTAATTTGTTGCTAAATCTTTTGTATGTTGTTGGGACGAACCCAAAGAAGGAAAGAAAAATATCTTCGTACATTGCAGTTGGCCCGCTACTTTCACCTGAACCTTGCCTTCATCAGTAATCGTCGCGGCGATAAACCGTTTTGGTGTCGGAAAACATGTGTTTTCCGGCATTCAAATTGTCCAACTGGCGGCTGGTGACACGACTGCTTGATTTACCCCTATTGAGAAGGTGCCAATATGCCGTTAATGAAGATGTGGATCTTGTCCATGCTGAAATTCGGGTTGCTGCTGGCATTAAAAATACCTGGATAGTTTGATGTGATCTCGCTGACCAATTCTATGATGCCGGTTTGCTGGATGAGTTGATCATTTAAATCGGTTCAGCCACTCTCGGCAAGGACAAACCGCTCATCCATCGCAAAGTGTTAAATCCAGTTTTGCACTTGGTGTCTATTCATCGAATTAAGGAGATCTTTATGTGGTCAATACAAAACGTTACCGTTGAAACTCCTGGTATTGAGGTTACCATGAGTGATGGGCTGCCAATCTTGGCTCGCCGAGGTCCTGCAGGCAGCAGTGTCAGAATGGCAGTTGGCCACCTGGGATTTCTGGATATTACCGATACGGGCCATCAGTCCGGTGGCCCCCATTACTGGCAGCTGCGCTTCAATGGGGAGATCTACTGGTACGATGGCGAGGGCGCCCCAAGCATCACTGTCCGATCCGACGGACGATTTCAGGTAACGGGCGATGGCAACCAGGTAGGAAGCCATCTTAAGTCCGTACCGGATATCTCACCACACGATGTGGATCTGATCAGGGAGATGGAAGCCCGCCGCCTCATCCCTTACCAAAGCGTTACTGGTGACCAACGGCCTTTCTCAGCAGTGGAACCGTTGGCCAAGCAGTATTTTGGATCTAGTCTCTTTGCTAGAACCTTGGCTTTAAGTATTTATGACTGGACGACGGCCGACTTCTTTCGGCTGGATATCTTCCACTTCTACCGCTACACCGCATTGCCTGGCAGCCCCGCCTCCGATGATGACATCATTAAGGCAATATCGACAACCTCCTGGGCTCCCTATACACCAGCAGACAAAGTCTTCATGCATTCGATGATGATGGATCCAATATCTGAGCCATACCAGGAAGGGATAGCTGCTCAATATCCCAACATCAAGCAGCCCCTAATCCAGTATCTGGATGCCCTGGGGCGGGTGACCACAGCCGCCATGCAGTCCATGCCCAGAACCAGTGTGCTTTCCAAGCCGGAACTTTATAGTGGCCAGGTGGATGTCTCGAACCTGGGACCAGAGGCCTTGGCCACTTATTTCCTGCAATACCCGGGTAATAATGGCCCCGAGGGAAGCCCCATGGGGATGCCAGTTGAGCAGGCCTTGGCTGGCTTCATGCAACCAGGATCAGTCATCAACCTGAAATCCGTCATGAGCTTTACAGATTCTCTGGAAGATGCCCAGCGCTACTCTAACGGCATTATCGTCAGGATCAAGCCCTTACCTGGCAGTGATGTTTGGACCCAGTGCGCCTATATCACGTCTTTATCTAATGAAGTCAATAAAATTGAATACACCTTCCCAGAAGGATCCGCCTTCAAGGTAAATGACTATGAAAAGCAGGTCACTGATAACAGAGAGTATGTGGTGATTTATCTGGAAGAGGCGATCTGAAATAGTCAGCAAATGAGGTTATTGAAGAAATCAGAACCTAAACTGAGGGGCAACAACGGTTGATATTTTCTCAGTTCGCGCGAAAAACCTTGCATCTTTTAACCAAGGAGAATTTTAGCTTTCTGAGAATAAAAAAGCAGTCAAGGACGAAGCCTGGAATCGAATGTAAAATCACGGGTAATCTCAATCGTAACTTCTTTCATCATTGGGGTCGTCTCAGAAAACGGAAAAAATCGTACGCTAAGCTGGTATTTTGTTAAATACGGTTAGCAATACATAAAAAAGCTGTAACTGTTACAGCCTTTTTATGTCCAGTGCCTTTGCTACCCTTGCTGTCAGGATTGAATTACCTGGAACGGATTGCGAGCCGAATCAATAACGCTTGTTATTTTCCTGAATCTGATCCTGACCATGCACAGGCGTTGAATGACACGCAAATCGGCGTACCAGGCCAGTTTCATAAGTGAGTGAGCCAGGTCATTCCGCAGATGCAGGCAATATCACCCAATGCAGCACGAATGAGACTGTCATCCCCACAGATCTTCTTCTGTGTAGGCTTCAAAATACAATTTTATTATATCTACATCCGTTTTAAACTGCCCTTCCACTTGTGATAGCACGCTCAATATTTATATCCTGGGTAGATTTTTGCTTGTGCAATTTCCTCTTTTTTGTTTTGGTGGGACTTACTTGCTCCTTAAATATCAGAAAGGATACTCACGCAGCTGCGTCTGTACAGTGATCCAGCGCCTATCGGTAAAAGCATCGATACCGGCCTGGCCGCCAAAGTGGCCATAGCCCGAGTTCTTCATGCCGCCGAAAGGCATCTGTGCCTCGTCGTGAACGGTGGGGCCGTTGATATGGCAAATACCTGCCTCGATGCGTGCCGCCATGCGCCAGCCGCGTGCAGCATCTCTGGTATAGATGGCTGATGCCAGGCCAAACTCATTGTCGTTGGCCATGGCAATGGCTTGCTCTTCACCACGCACGCGTACGATAGCCTTGACAGGGGCGAAAGTCTCCTCGCGAAAAATGCGCATCTCGGGTGTCACGCAATCCAGCAAGGTGGCGGGCATCAGGGTGTCCCTGGCTTTGCCGCCGCACAGAATCTTTGCGCCCTTAGTCACGGCATCGTCGATGAGTTCATTAACTCGGTGTACGGTGGTCATATCCACTACAGATCCTAGCACCACCGGTCCTTGGCGCGGGTCGCCCAGCGGTAGCGTGCTAGCGCGTGCCACCAGCTTGGTCAAGAACTCCTCAGCGACGGCTTCATCAACAATAATGCGCTCGGTAGACATGCAGATCTGTCCTGAGTTGGAAAACGCGCCAAAGGTGCAGCCAGCCACTGCTGCATCGATGTCAGCATCGTCCAGTACCAGGAAAGGTGCCTTGCCGCCCAGCTCTAGAATCGCGGGTTTAAGGTGTTTTGCACAGGTCTGGCCGATAATACGACCTACGCGAGTTGAACCAGTAAAGTTCACACGGCGGACGGCCGGATGCGCCACCATAGCCTCCACCACAATGCCAGCATCCTCCGGCGCATTGGTGACAAAGTTCACCACGCCCAGGGGTAAGCCACCTTCTTGCAGTGCTTCGATGATCAAGCCGTGCGTGGCAGGACATAGTTCCGAACTCTTGAGTACCACAGTATTGCCACACGCCAGCGGCGTGGCAATGGCCCGCGTGGCTAGAATGATGGGGGCGTTCCACGGCGCGATGCCCAGAACCACTCCAGCGGGCTGTCGCACGGCCATCGCCACATTGCCCGGTATATCCGAAGGGATCAATTCACCGTTGATCTGCGTGGTCAGCGAAGCCGCCTCCAGCAGCATATTAGCTGATAGGTCGACGTTGAAGCTGGCCCAGACGTCGGAAGCTCCTGTTTCTGTCGCCATCGCAGCAGCAAAGGCATCAGCCTTGGCGGCCAGGGCTTGGGAGGCCTTCATCAGCATCTGACGCCGTTGCGTAGGGCCCAAGGCGGCCCATGCGGGGAAAGCGGCCTGGGCCGCCTCAACGGCCCGCACGGCATCATCAGCGGTGGCCGCTGGTGCGCGTGTAGCCACGCTGCCATCCAGCGGATTTCTGCGTTCAAATGTGGTACCGTTACTGGCTTGTGCACTCTGCCCGCCAATCAGCATGGGTTGCTCAATCACGGAAGTTCCTCCTCGGTTCTCTGGAATGAAACTGCTTGCTCATTACAACGATTCCTTTGGTAACAGCAAGGCCAGCATCACTCCGCGCTAGAAGAAATCCCTATTAGAGCACAATAAGCACCGCAGTGAGGTATCGAAAATGGAAACCTTGACACTCGATTATGAGCATTCTCTGTTATGACGTGGTCAAGGTTTTTTGACTGGGTAACCCCGCCTACTTCATCCGGCGGATGCCATAGGTGTTATCACTGGATTTTGCGATCTCACGAACCACTTCCAACAGTGCCTGGTAGCAAGGCATCACTTCGTTTCTTTCGCGAAAAAGACCGTCGCTTCCTTTAATATTGCCTTCTCCAGCGGGTTCTACCCTGCTAACACGGACACTTTCGATTAGACTCACAGAGAGCCATAGGAGTGTTCATGTCTAAACGTAATAAATATAGCCCCGAGTATAAGCGCGAAGCTGTGGAGCTTGTACTCCGATCAAGGGCCAGTAGCCGTCAGGTGGCCCAAGACATCGGAATTAATCCCGCTATGCTGTCACGCTGGGTTCGGGAAGCGGAAGTTAGCAACACGCCATTTTCAGGAGCGGGTAATCCACGCGATGAGGAGCTTGCTCGCCTCAAGCGTGAGCTGGCCCGGGTGACCAAGGAACGGGATTTTTTAAGAGATGCGGCGGTGTACTTCGCGAAAGGATCATCGAGCGGTACACGGTGATCCTGCACTGCCGCAACCAGTACCCGGTCAGGCTGATGTGTCGCTGTCTTCGCGTCTCTCCCAGCGGTTATTACGCTTGGGCAGCACGCGAACCCAGCCCTCGTTCTCAGGAGAACGAACGATTGCTGACTCGTATTCGCCAGATCCACGACGATAGCCAGGGTGCCATTGGTGCCCCTCGAATGCACGAAGATCTGTTGGATGAAGGTAAAAAAGTTGGTCTGAATCGGGTAGCGCGCCTGATGGCTGTAAATGGCCTGCAAGGTTGGCCACGGCGTAAGAAACGGCGCTTTGGCAAGCCGGCCCGACGTCCATCAGGGGTGCGTAATCTTCTGGAGCGCAACTTCACTGCTCTGAAGCCTGAAAGCAAATGGGTGACCGACATTACCGAAATTGCCACGCAGGAAGGCAAGCTATTTCTATGCGTGGTAATTGACCTGCACAACAAGTTGGTCGTTGGTTGGTCAATGCACCACCGTCAAGACAGGCATAGGGTGATTCGCGCTGTAGAAATGGCGATCTGGCAGCGCCAAGGCGACTGGCCTGTGATTCTACATTCGGATCGTGGCAGTCAGTTCGTGAGCGTTGATTACCAGCAGTTTCTGAGCAGGAACACATTGATGTGTAGCATGAGTGCGGTGGGCCACTGTGGCGATAATGCTGCGTGTGAGGGCTTCTTTGGACAGCTCAAGCGCGAGCGTGTAGCTCATCGGTGGTATCGTACTTTGGATGAAGCACGAGCAGATCTGTTCGACTACATCGAACGATTCCATAATCCGCGAATGCGGCGTAGAGTCGCTCGTCAAGATAGAAAGCTATCAGTCGTTTTAAAACCGTCCGTGGAAACAGGGTAGAACCCAGCTTGAGTTGCTTAATTTGAGCTTTCAGCTGCCGGATTTCTTCCTGTTATATTGTCAACTTTCCATTGCCACGAAATGCCTGGCCTGCATCATCTGTTCAGTATTCTCTGATCCATCTCCTCAGCATATTGGCGTTAATCTCCAAATTTCGGGATACTTACGATGGCGTATGGCCTTGATCCAAAACCAGACTGATTGCATCCAGTTTGAATTCCTTGGGGTGTTGCTTCCTTATCGTCATTTCATCCTCCAGTTAAGCTATTCTCTCTTAACCAGACTGTCCGGTTTCAGTGAACCACATCATTGGATGAGTAATCAACAACATCAATCATCTACGCTCAGCTAAGCGAATGTGATGAACGGTAGGATTCAACGACAGCGTTACGTTACGGAGCGATTCGGTGCGGATGCTATAACATTAGTTATGTGTTATCGACTTCTGACATTTAGTGCAATCGTCTTCTGAAAATGACACCAACCTTAATTGGTCTGTTCAGCAAAAATTACTTGAAACGCGAAGCGTATCACGTTACGCTCTTAATTAAACAGAGAGCAAAGGATACCGGCTTGATTAGGAACTTTAAGCACAAGGGACTAGAGACTTTTTTTAAGACCGGCTCGACCAAAGGTATACAGGCTGAACATGCAGCGAAATTAGGCCGCATCCTGCGGGCGCTGAACGTGGCACAGGCTCCGGCTGAATTGGACTTTCCTGGCTTTCGACCGCACCCGCTCAAGGGCGATTTAGCCGGGTACTGGTCAATTACCGTTAACAAAAATTGGCGGGTTATTTTTGTTTTCGTGGGCGTCGATACCGACCTGGTTGATTATCTGGATTACCACGACAAATAGGAGCGAAGCTATGAACATGATAAACCATCCCCATCCTGGCATGATTTTGCGCGAAGAAGTATTAAAACCGCTCAATCTGACCGTGGGCGAGGTAGCAGATCGTTTAGGCATGGCGCGTGCGTCGATTTCCCGTGTGGTCAACGGGCGCAGCGCCATCAGCTACGACCTTGCCATAAGGCTGGAAGCGGCGGGCGTCAGTACGGCCCGCTTCTGGACGGCATTGCAGTGCGAATACGACCTTGAAAAGGCACGGAACGCAGCTCAAGGCGCAGAACTATTAAAAGTTGTGCCACTGGTTCCTAAGCACGAATTAACGCATGGATAGAAGGTGGGCCTGAATACTTGCGATATACAGGCCCTTGTCGCGGCTTTATGTAGGAAAACACGAAAGATCACGTGACAATCATGCCATCAATTCTAAGAGAATTTTAAGCATGATTAAGTATTATGGCACATTCGCGCACTTGCCAGCTCGACTATTGAGAATGAATAATAATCAAAAACAATTAAAGTGATATTGTAATATGATACTCTTATCGTACTCTGGTGTACGAGGTTTAATTATGGC
Source organism: Nitrosomonas sp. GH22 (assembly GCF_009833115.1). Taxonomy (NCBI): domain Bacteria; kingdom Pseudomonadati; phylum Pseudomonadota; class Betaproteobacteria; order Nitrosomonadales; family Nitrosomonadaceae; genus Nitrosomonas; species Nitrosomonas sp. GH22. Next base: position 42,562 of record NZ_QRCA01000012.1, on the reverse strand, counting down.
TTGTTTTATCGGCGCGGGTAAGGCATGATTATGAGCATAGATTTAATGAGTATTGTTGGCCCGATGGGTTTCAAAGAATTGTTAGCGGCCAACAGCGTTCAAGATACGATTATTCAGGCCGGTGACAAAGGCTTGATTATCGCCATGAAAGTGGGCGGAAAGGATTTTGTTTTAGGGCGTCGGCGTGGTGGCCCACGCTACTTTTATTCGGTTGATGGCGCGGCATCGGTGCTGATTCAGCACGGTATCACCGGCTTCTATGTGGACACAATAGGCTGGTTGCCACGAACACTCACCAAGAACCAAAAAAGGCAGTCTTTACCGGCTGGCACCAGTGGAGACATTTAGAAAAGCAAAAACCCCGTGGCAACGGGGCTTTTTGCAAAACTCAGGAACACATACTTGAATTGTTTGGCGACAATTAAAGTATGACCGCCGTAGAATACAAATAATCAACGACGTAATTTGCTAATACTATTCTACGGCATTGTTCCTTCTTTGACAAGTCCATTGCGTTTTTGCGCATGGCAGAAAGGAGTTACATGGCGGCAGATAAGCAACTCTCCCTATTCGATCGGGACGAAGAAGCTAGGGCGTATCATGACCCTGAACAGGCAGGTTTTTTTTCTATCTTGGTTAACGCCAAGGGCGACAAGCGCCAATCATCCCACCGGCTGATCGATATGCCCACGGTGTTGGGTTTAATCGACAAGAACCGTGACACCTGGATGACGCAAGCCGAGTTTATCCGGCCAAACCGACGTGTGGTTAACCTTGCCCGCGTCGGCCTACTTTTTGCCGACTTGGACACCTACCGCAAGTCGTGGGCCTCTGGCAGAACGCCGGAGCAGTTAGTAGAGCCCATTCTGTACTACTGCGCCCAAGAAGGCATTCCCCCTCCCTCAATATTGGTTTTCTCAGGCCGTGGCATACAGGCCAAATGGCTTCTCGAAGGGACGTTGCCACGACAGGCATTACCCAGGTGGAACGCTTGCCAGCGTTACCTTATCGACCGATTGGCATACCTTGGAGCCGACCGCCAGGCGAAAGATGCCAGTCGCGTGCTGCGTGTTGTACAGACCGTTAACGAGAAAAGCGGGGAAATCTGCCGAGTTGTCCACGTTGAAAACGAGCTGAACGGCCATCCGATACGCTATAACTTTGAGTACATGGCTGAAATACTGCTGCCGGTAGCTCGCTGGACGATTGAACAGCAACGTCAAAAGGGGGAGAAACGCGCCATTCGGCGACAGCTTAAGCTGCTGCCAGGCGACAAGACGGATAACTTACGCGGATTCAGTGGACGGCAATTAGCCTGGCACCGACTTGAGGATCTGCGCAAGTTGGCAGATCTGCGCGGAGGTATCCAGGAAGGTGAGCGTATGCAGCACCTATTTTGGCGCTTGAATTTTTTGCTGCTATCCGGTGCGACTAACAGCAGGCTGATGTACTACGAAGCAAAAGCTCTGGCTAAAGAGCTTGACCCGAACTGGCAAGAAAACAGCAAAGAGCTGATGACGTTGTATTCCAAGGCAAAAGCCTACGAAGCAGGCGAAAAGGTCAGCTTTGGCGACAGAGAGTATCCGCCGTTGTATACACCAAGGAATGACACGCTGATTGACCTGTTTGGCATTACAGACCAGGAGCAGGCGCAGTTACGCACGCTTATCAGCAAAGGCATGGCAAAGGAGCGCGACAGAGCGCGCAAGGAGGCCGTCAGGCGGGCAGCGGGAGCAGTAGACCGGGAAACCTACGAAAGCCAGTCCTTGAGCCGTCAGAAACCTTGGGAAGCCCTGGGTATGAGTCGCCGCACTTGGTATCGGGCTGGGAAACCTATGCCATCAGAAAGTGGCACAAGTCCGTCCGTATTACAGGCGGCCCCAGGCCAGCAATCGATTAAATAAATACCGTGGCACAAGTCCGTCCGTATTACTAATGGCGTAGCCAACGCCGTAGGCCGTGTCTTTGAGTAGTCAGGCATTTTGAAAAATGCGAGTAGCCGCAAGGGTTGTGGGTAAGTCGCTTGAGACTTATCCATCATCCCGCGCAGTGCCCCTTGGGCACGGAGAAAAATAGGTGAAGCGAGAAGAGAAGCCTAAAAGGTATCTGTATGGGAAGATCAAGAAAATCATTCTCTCCTGAACTATTGGAGCAACTGAGATCGATGCCGGTGGTAGCCGCACTTAATGTCCTGGGATTGTATTGGAAGCGTGACTCTGATTTTTTGCCAGTGAAAGATAAAACTACTATCCGGCTTAATGTGTCTTTGGGCGGTAGTGTTGTGGAATTGCTGGCGACGGGCGCAAGGTGGTACGACACCAAAACAAATAAAGGTGGCGGCGGTGCGATTGATCTGGCCATGCACCTGCTGCGCTTGGACTTCGTGACAGCGGTGAAGCGATTCCAGTCAAATTGATCAAAATTTAGCTGCTAAAAATCTGGCGGTCGGCCATCACAAATATGACCCCACAGAACCGCTCAGGCTGGGGTCGTCTCAGAAAACGGAAAATAAAGCACGCTAAGGCGTCGCCGCCCCTGCCAGGCTTGCCCCGCCCTGTAGTGACGCGATCAACGGGCAGGAAACATTCCCCTTTCGTGCATGGCAGGCGCACACGAGTTCAGACAGCACGGTTTCCATGCGCGCCAAGTCGGCCATCTTCTCGCGCACGTCCTTGAGCTTGTGCTCGGCCACGCTGCTGGCTTCCTCGCAGTGGGTGCCATCGTCGAGCCGCAGCAGCTCGGCGATTTCATCCAGGCTGAAGCCCAACCGCTGAGCGGATTTCACGAACCGCACCCGCGTTACATCCGCCTCCCCATAGCGGCGGATGCTGCCGTAAGGCTTGTCCGGCTCGGGCAGCAAGCCCTTGCGCTGATAGAACCGGATCGTCTCCACATTGACGCCGGCCGCCTTGGCAAAAACGCCAATGGTTAGGTTCTCCAAAGTATTTTCCATATCGCTTGACTCCGTACATGAGTACGGAAGTAAGGTTACGCTATCCAATCCAAATTCAAAAGGCCAACGTATGTCTGAATCGCAAAACGGGCGCGGTGCGCTCTTCGCCGGCGGGCTGGCCGCCATCCTCGCTTCAACCTGCTGCCTAGGGCCGCTGGTACTGGTCGCCCTGGGCTTTAGCGGGGCCTGGATCGGCAACCTGACGGTGCTGGAGCCGTATCGGCCGATTTTCATTGGCGCGGCGCTGGTGGCGCTGTTCTTCGCCTGGAAGCGTATTTACCGGCCCGTGCAGGCGTGCAAGCCGGGCGAGGTCTGCGCGATTCCGCAGGTGCGCACCACCTACAAGCTGATTTTCTGGATCGTGGCCGTGCTGGTCCTGGTCGCGCTTGGATTTCCCTATGTCGTTCCCTTTTTCTATTAACCAGGAGTTCATCATGAAGAAACTGTTTGCCTCCCTTGCCCTCGCCGCCGTTGTTGCTCCCGTGTGGGCCGCTACCCAAACCGTCACGCTAGCGGTGCCCGGCATGACCTGCGCCGCCTGCCCGATTACCGTCAAGAAAGCGCTCTCCAAGGTCGAGGGCGTGAGCAAGGTCGATGTGGGCTTCGAGAAACGCGAGGCTGTCGTCACTTTCGACAACGCCAAGACCAGCGTGCCGAAGCTCACCAAGGCCACCGAAGACGCCGGCTATCCGTCCAGCGTCAAGCAGTGAGCCACTAAGCCAACATCAACAACGGGAGCCACATCATGGGACTGATGACTCGCATTGCCGATAAAACCGGCGCGCTCGGCAGCGTCGTTTCCGCGATGGGCTGCGCCGCCTGCTTCCCGGCGCTCGCCAGCTTTGGCGCGGCCATTGGGCTGGGCTCCTTGAGCCAGTACGAGGGCTTGTTCATCGGCCGCCTGCTGCCGCTGTTTGCCGCGCTGGCTTTCGTGGCGAACGCGCTGGGCTGGCTCAGTCATCGGCAATGGCTGCGCAGCCTGCTCGGCATGATCGGGCCGGCCATCGTGTTCGCGGCCACAGTCTGGCTGCTCGGCAACTGGTGGACGGCGAACCTGATGTACGTCGGCCTGGCCTTGATGATTGGGGTGTCGATCTGGGACTTCGTGTCGCCGGCGCATCGCCGCTGCGGCCCGGATGGTTGCGAACTCCCTGCGAAACACGGCTGACCGTGCTAGACGGCGGCCCACACGAATAAGGAACGATGGTATGACCACTCTCAACATCACCGGCATGACCTGCGACTCGTGCGCGGTTCACGTCAAGGACGCCCTGGAGAAAGTCCCCGGTGTGCGCTCGGCGGAAGTGTCCTACGCCAAGGGCAGCGCCCGGCTCGCTATCGAGGCCGGCACGTCACCCGACGCGCTGACGGCCGCTGTGGCCAGACTAGGTTATCGGGCCACGCTCGCCGATGCGTCCGTGGCTCCGGCGGACGGCGGATTGCTCGGCAAGGTGCGCGAATGGCTGGGCAGTGATGACAAGGCTGGCGGGGATGCTGGCAAGCTCCATATCGCCGTGATCGGCAGCGGCGGGGCCGCAATGGCGGCGGCACTGAAGGCCGTCGAGCAGGGCGCACGCGTCACGCTGATCGAGCGCGGCACCATTGGCGGCACCTGCGTCAATGTCGGCTGCGTGCCGTCGAAGATCATGATCCGCGCCGCCCACGTTGCCCACCTGCGCCGGGAAAGCCCGTTCGACAATGGCATCCAAGCGGTAGCGCCGGTCATCCAGCGCACGGCGCTGCTGGCCCAGCAGCAGGCCCGTGTCGATGAACTACGCCACGCCAAATACGAAGGCATCCTGGAGGGCAATCCAGCCATTACCGTGCTACGCGGCGCAGCCCGCTTCAAAGACAGCCGCAGCCTGGTCGTGCAACTCAACGACGGCGGCGAGCGCGTGGTGGCATTCGACCGCTGTCTGGTCGCCACCGGCGCGAGTCCGGCTGTGCCGCCGATTCCTGGCCTGAAAGATACGCCTTACTGGACTTCCACTGAGGCACTGGTCAGCGAGACTATCCCTAAGCGCCTGGCCGTAATTGGCTCATCGGTGGTTGCGCTGGAGCTGGCGCAGGCGTTCGCCCGACTCGGAGCGAAGGTGACGATCCTGGCGCGCAGCACGCTGTTCTTCCGCGAAGACCCGGCCATCGGCGAAGCCGTCACGGCCGCATTCCGCATGGAGGGCATCGAGGTGAGGGAACACACCCAGGCCAGCCAGGTCGCCTATATCAATGGTGAAGGGGACGGCGAATTCGTGCTCACCACGGCGCACGGCGAACTGCGCGCCGACAAGCTGCTGGTCGCCACCGGCCGCGCGCCCAACACGCGCAACCTGGCGCTGGATGCGGCGGGCGTCACGCTCAACCCGCAAGGCGCGATCGTCATCGACCCCGGCATGCGGTCCAGCGTGGAACACATCTACGCGGCCGGCGACTGCACCGATCAGCCGCAGTTCGTCTATGTGGCGGCAGCGGCCGGCACCCGTGCCGCGATCAACATGACCGGAGGTGACGCATCTCTGAACCTGACCGCGATGCCGGCCGTGGTGTTCACCGACCCGCAAGTGGCGACCGTGGGCTACAGCGAGGCGGAAGCGCACCACGATGGCATCGAGACCGACAGCCGCACCCTCACGCTGGACAACGTGCCGCGCGCACTCGCCAACTTCGACACACGCGGCTTCATCAAGCTGGTCGTTGAAGAAGGCAGCGGACGACTGATCGGCGTGCAGGCGGTCGCGCCGGAAGCGGGCGAGCTGATCCAGACCGCTGCGCTGGCGATTCGCAACCGCATGACGGTGCAGGAACTGGCCGACCAGTTGTTTCCCTACCTGACGATGGTCGAGGGCTTGAAGCTCGCGGCGCAGACCTTCAACAAGGATGTGAAGCAGCTTTCCTGCTGCGCCGGGTGAGAAAAAGGAGGTGTTCGATGAACGCCTACACGGTGTCCCGGCTGGCCCTTGATGCCGGGGTGAGCGTGCATATCGTGCGCGACTACCTGCTGCGCGGACTGCTGCGGCCGGTGGCGTGCACGCCAGGCGGCTACGGCCTGTTCGACGAGGCTGCCTTGCAGCGGCTGTGCTTCGTGCGGTCCGCCTTCGAAGCGGGCATCGGCCTCGATGCGCTGGCGCGGCTGTTCCGGGCGCTGGATGCAGCGGACGGTGGCGAAGCGGCCACGCAGCTTGCCGTGCTGCGCCAGTTCGTCGAACGCCGGCGCGAAGCGTTGGCCGATCTGGAAGCGCAGTTGGCCACCCTGCCGACCGAGCCGGCACAGCACGCGGAGAGTCTGCCATGAACGGCCCGGAACGCCTGCCGACCAAGACACGCAAGCCGTTCACCGGCTACCTGTGGGGCGCGCTGGCCGTGCTCACCTGTCCCTGCCATTTGCCGATTCTCGCCGTTGTGCTGGCCGGAACGACCGCCGGCGCATTCATCGGGGAGCATTGGGGTATTGCAGCCCTCACGCTGACCGGCTTGTTCGTGCTGTCCGTGACGCGGCTACTGCGGGCCTTCCGGGGCGGATCATGACGACCTCGCACCCCGCCGGATGGACGGCGACCGAGTTGGCGCAGGCGGTTGTGCGCGGGCAACTTGAGCTGCATTACCAGCCGATAGTCGATCTGCGCAGTGACCAGATTGTCGGTGCGGAAGCCCTGTTGCGCTGGCGTCATCCGACGCTCGGGCTGCTGCCGCCCGGCCAGTTCCTGCCTGTGGTCGAATCGTCCGGCCTGATGCCGGAAATCGGTGCCTGGGTGCTGGGCGCAGCCTGCCGCCAGATGCGCGAGTGGCGGAAGCTGGCGTGGCAACCGTTCCGGCTGGCCGTCAATGTTTCGGCGAGCCAAGTGAGACCGGGTTTCGACGGGTGGGTAAAGGACATGCTGGCTGATGCCGAGTTGCCCGCCGAGTCTCTTGAAATCGAGCTGACCGAATCGGTCGCATTCGGTAATCCGGCGATCTTCCCCGCCCTGGAAGCCTTGCGACAGATCGGTGTGCGCTTCGCCGCCGATGACTTCGGCACCGGCTATTCCTGCCTGCAACACCTGAAGTGCTGCCCGATTACTACGCTCAAGATCGACCAGTCCTTCGTCGCCGGACTCGTCGCCGATCACCGCGACCGAACCATCGTGCGCTCCGTGATTCAGCTTGCGCACGGGCTGGGCATGGACGTGGTGGCCGAGGGCGTGGAAACGCCGACCAGTCTCGCACTGTTGCGGCAAGCGGAGTGCGATACGGGACAAGGCTTCCTGTTCGCCAAGCCAATGCCGGCGGCGGCATTCGCCGCCTTTGTCAGTCAATGGAGGGGTGCCACCATGAATGCAAATGATCCGACTGCCACCAGTTGCTGCGTGTGCTGCAAGGAAATCCCGCTCGATGCCGCCTTTACCCCGGAAGGCGTGGAGTATGTCGAGCACTTCTGCGGGCTGGAGTGCTATCAGCGCTTCCAGGCGCGGGCCAAGGCAGAGAACGAAACCGGTGCTGATCCGAACACCTGCGGCTCGCTGCCGTCAGACTCAGGCATGCCCTAACCTGACGTCAGGACAGCCTACCCAGAAACGTCCGGATAGACTCCATCGCTTAATTTATTGACACAAGCTGCGCAAGGTCATAGATTTATTCCTGACACTTTTCTGTTTGGGGGCATCTTGCAAGGTCAACGTATCGGCTACGTCCGGGTCAGCAGCTTCGACCAAAACCCGAAGCGGCAACTGGAACAGGTCGAAGTCGGAAAGGTATTCACCGACAAGGCATCGGGCAAGGACACCCAGCGCCCAGAACTTGACTCGCTGCTGGCCTTCGTGCGCGAAGGAGATACGGTGGTGGTGCACAGCATGGATCGCTTGGCTCGCAACCTCGATGACCTGCGCCGCCTTGTGCAAAAGCTGACCAGGCGCGGTGTGCGTATCGAGTTCGTCAAAGAATGCCTGACCTTCACCGGCGAGGATTCGCCGATGGCAAACTTGATGTTGTCGGTCATGGGCGCGTTCGCCGAGTTCGAGCGAGCATTGATCCGCGAGCGGCAGAGGGAAGGCATCGCGCTCGCCAAACAGCGCGGAGCATACAGGGGCCGCAAGAAAGCGCTTTCGCCCGAACGCGCCGCTGAACTTCTGCAACGCGTCAAGGCCGGCGAGCAAAAGGCAAAGCTGGCCCGTGAATTTGGCATCAGCCGCGAAACGTTGTACCAGTACCTGCGCGAAATTGGAGCTTAACGTGCTTTATTTTCCGTTTTCTGAGACGACCCCCAAAAGCCCGAGCTGAAGAGATATTGGTTTCCTTGAGTCGAGAGATCGCATGACATCATGGGCGCACACAATCGCGAAACTCGATACAGCGAACGAGGCTCCGCGACGTTCGGACCGTATCTAGTCGACCCGAGCGGCGCATTGCGGTTGCCGATCGAGATGCTGAGGCGATCTGGGCCTAGTACTTGGCCAGTCTCAGAGGCTCCCGGTTGGAGCGTTCTCGCACTGCCAGATGGGGGTAGACCCAACAGTTGTGTCACCGGCCGCCGTTTGGCTAAATAACCCCATATTTACATAGACTTACTAACCTAGTCACAATATCAAACCGCTTAATTGGGGGTGTAAGCCGGAACCGCCGAAAATTTTGTTACGGCGAAATTCGTTCTTAGTGACCAGTGAGAGCGAAGCTACAATTTGACGACATATTAGGATAGCCTCCCTATGTGTCAGGATACCTCTCGCTTCGCCCCTCAACTTTTTAAGTTCCAACTGCAGCGAAAGGTATCCTGACACATAGGGATGTACGTGTACTTGATCATATTATTGTTGGAGGCAACACAACCAAATCAATGGCCGAAATGGGATTAGTCTAAAGTTTTCTCCAATAAAAAACACCCCAGATAAGGGGTGTTTTTTTTTGCGTGCGCCCGGCACGGGCGCACTCTTGGAGGTGAAAGTCCTCCCGTAAGTTGATCACAGCGAACGAAGCGAAGCGCAACTGCATGAGGGTGACCGAGTGTGGGGAGGAAGCGTGGAGCGAAACTGCGAGCAACGCGAGCGCCTTCGAGCGACTTGTTAGGCCACTTACCACTGAATATTTCCATTATTTATTACGTGTGCCAACTGCTCAGGATTTTCGACGACAATTTCTCCGTCCAAAAGATACTCCCAGTTTGGAGTATTGCCAAATGGAGATTGTGACCAATACCCTTGCGCAAATTCCTCTCTTGGCTCATTCCAGTAGGCATCAAACCAAGACGTGTCCGTGCGCGTAAGTGCCAAATTGCAAGTAATAGCTACATCTAAAAAATAGACATGATCACCTAGCATTGACCTTACATGAGATATGCCCTGCTCGTTTCTTTCTGCTAACCACAAGCAGGAAATTCTGCTTACCAGGTTTCCACCCGCGACCCTTCTAACCCTCTCAAACTCAAGCTCTTGATCCGCAAGCCTCAATAGTTCATTTCGAGTTTCAGGTGACACAAGAACTTCCTGGCCATAGCCATCAAGATGCGAGACATGATTTCTCAACATTGCCGCTTTCATTAATACGTGACCTGTTCGTGGTGTAACTACGTTTCCTTGAGGGCCAACAGTGCGAAGTTCTTCTAAGGAAATATTTCCTATATGGCGATGCGTTTCTGCAATTCCACTATCTATTCGGGCAATAAAATTTGGTGTTTGAAGTCGTCCTCCGCTAACTCTGAGATTCCAACATGGGTGTGGATTACCTAAATCTATCGCGTGCACGTATTTCATAGAGTGGCCTAATCGGGATAGGGAGGCACCTCGCGATGCCTCTCCTCCCACACCTGTTGGCGAAATGCTACCGGGTAGGCTGGTTTGTAGTTTTGCGTCATCTTGCTGCTCCTTTAAACAGAATATAATGTGTCCGTTCAAAGGGGACAACTCCAGTTTGCCCGATAACAAACCAACCTTGAATCTCACCAGAGTCAATAACTTGGCTCAACCCTGAGGGCTTATCCCGAACTCAGGTTAAGCACGAATTAACGCATGGATAGTGGGTGCCCTGTCCATGGTGGCAAGATAATATCTTTTGTAATCATTACGTTGAATGTATAGCCTGGCCTGACTTCCAGTGTTGGCTGGATGTTCATGTTTCTTTGAGCCATTCTCATACCGATCTGCCCCATTTGTTGCCCAAGAGCCCCAGCAACTATTTGCTGGCTGCTATATGAATTGTTGTTTGTTGATTTTGGCTGGGATAACTGTATGCCAGCGGTGAATACAGACAACAGAATTCCGTGTCCGAATAGCCGCCAGTAATGATTATTGACCTGATCGTTAAAACCGGCATAGCCAGCAACATCACTACCTGGCATTCTATCCAGAGAAATTGAAGATCCATCCGGATAAATAATCCGCTCCCAACCAACTAACGCTCTTTCCTGTCCCAACGTTACATTACTGTCATAGATCCCAACTAAACGCGCACCTGCCGGAATCAGGAGAGTATTTCCAGTTGCACTGTCATAAACATTTTCTCGGACTTGAGCGATGATTTGACCAGGCAAGTCGCTATTCAAACCGGAGATCATTACTCCTGGAATGATTGTGCCAGCCTTAACTTCTCTTGACGCTGCAACGGCAGCCCTGCGTTGATGCTGCAAATAAGTTATTGCTTCCGGTGTATTGGATAAAAATGCCTGTTTCTCAAGCTGTCGGTTATCTGAGGCCATGCTTGTATTAATTATTCCAGAATTACTGCCCAGACCCCCTATTCCCGCATTCAAGCCATACAATGAATCATCTGTTTCGTTCTCATTTATGCCGTTATTGGCTATTACCTGCTTCTCAGCCATTGCAGCGTTATTTATAGCCGTACGTATCGGAGCCAGCGGATCATTATTCGCTATATTCGTAGTGTCATTCCGGGTTGATCTCACAGAAAAGTTCTGTGCCTGGCTTTCTGAACTAAGTGCAGATTCCAGTTGTGCCAGCTTTCGTTCTTCGATGCGCTGAATAGTGCGCCGCCTATTTTCCGATTCTTCCAGCTCTGATTGAAGTGGAGATGGCGTGTTTGTACCTTCTGTCGGAATTCCTGTGCTTCCCATCTCAATGGGCAGAGGCTCAGGGGGTGAATAATCACCAGGCTTTACTGGAGGGAGAGAGATCTCTGTAACAGGAGGTTGTGGGCCTTCAGCTACTTTACTCATATTTTGATTCTGACGATCATAGAATGTGTAAACAATACCCAATACAGATATTGAAACAATTCCACCGACAATAAATAGTGGCAGGCGATTCATTCGTCGCACACCCTTGCCCCGTGTTGGTGTTGCCAGATAATCAGGAGACTCAACAGGCGTTGTATCAGGTGATGGCTGCTCAAATGAATTATTGTTCACTCAGTCCTCACAGTGAATGGATGTTCAGTAATCAACGACCCGGCCGTATCACGCGGATAATAACGAGAGGCTTCATTTTGCTCGTATTGTAAGCGCAATACGATTCCATTCCTGAAAGGGAATGCCAGGTAGCGCAGAGCGGTGCCTTTCTCCTCTGTCTGGGCAGAATCGGTCTTGGCTTTTATTTCTGTCACCCCGTAGCCATGTACCCGTAATTTCTCTATTAATAGAGGGGTTAATACATCCGCTTGCCCCTGTTTTTGAGACGGAGCTTCAAGTATCAATGTTGTACTGGCAGGAGGGAGTGGTTTTTCAAGGTAAGAAATGATGTCATTTGTTAGTATTTCTGCATCAACCTGTGTAATTTCCTTGGCCACAAATGATGTCGTGCCAGATGTGGCACAAGCAGTTATAACCAGAGATATTATTAACAGCATAAAGATACGCAAATTCATTTGCTGCCCTCTTTACGGATAATTTCGACTTTGGTTTGTGACAATCCGACACCAACAATAAGAGCCGCGCGATCCAGTACCTTGTCTACTACATAGCGATCCCCAATCAGACGGTAGTTAACCAGCTCTTCATCGCCAGAATTACCGAGTGACAGTAATGCAGGAGATTCGTTGAAATGTGTTGACGGAAACTGGATATAAGTTTTAATGCCATCCGTATAAATACGAACGGGCTTCCATGATGGATTGTCACCACTCAGGTTATAGTTAAAATCAAGGGCAGCAAGATTCTGGCCGGTCGCAGGCATTGTGTTCGTTTGAACAACCTGTGTTTTACGCAGATGATAAGCAGCCCACTCTCTTTGAATATCATCGGGGTAATCAAAAGATAGTATTGGCATCCAGTCATTTTTTGTACTGGCTAACTTGATCGTATAGGTGCGTCTGTCCGTAGTAACAATCAGATTTGTTGTCAGGTTAATATCTGTGGGTTTAATAATAATGATGGTTGATGCTGTCTGCCCTGAACCTTCGGTAGCCGGTGTGATTTTCCAGCGTACTGCGTCGCCAGCATGGACATCATTGACGATTTCACCTTGCTGCAAACGTATAGAGCATACCTGTAATGGGGTGCAGACAAGAGTTGGAAGGGTTGCACCAAAAAGATATTTAACGTTTCCATCCTCGCCGCGACGCGGCTTGTCAGGGTTTGTTTTCCATTGGTTAGCAAGCTTTGCTCCGTACACTTCCTTTGAATCCAGTCGTGGTTTTTGTCCTGCAAATATTGGTAATGGCTCATTCTGGCTTTGAGATGTTTGTGCATATGCGGGAATAGTTAATACAAAAGCAGCCATGCCTATGATCAATTGTTGTTTTTTCATGTGTCCCTCAGTATCAGAAATTGCTATTAATACGAGCCGACCATGAGCATTGCTGCGCATAAATTCCGAGTGGATTAACCATAATCTGCTCTTCATTTATCGGCGGTGACAGTACCGTGGTAACTGACGCCTGATATTGCCTGGTATCAACCAGTTTTCCAGATCGTTGTTTTGTTACTTCAGTCCATTCAATCTGCCAGGTAGAATCCGTAATCGGAACCACAGCATTCACTGCGATTTCAACTGTTTCATTGGCCGCTCGCTGATAAGGGTTTTTCTCGCGGTGATATGTGGCAATCGTCTGATAACATGCGCTATCCGGGTAAGTCATCGCATAGGTTGTATCAATCAATGCTTTTTGTGCGCTTTGATCTGTATAAACAGTTCGTGCACCTATAACCCAATTTCGTAGCGCTGCAATCATTTGTCTGTCATTGGGTGCACTGGCAACCGTAGTGCGTGCTATTTTCGTGACCTCTCCATTGCCATCAAATTCGACGGCATACGGCACGATCTTGTGTTGCGCAGAGATATACACCAATCCACTGACAGCAATGATCGATACGGCGATACTGCCAAGAGCTGCCAGGCGCCAATTATTTGCCCTTGATATATAACTTCCATAACGCTCGTTCCATTCTCTGCGAGCAGCCAGATAGGGAGTATCTGACGATTGTGTTTTTATTTTCTTGTCATCGTTGTTCATCTCAATACCTTGTTTTGTACACTATAGTATACATACTAGACTAAAATGCCAGTATCATCAATATCGTTCGAGACAAGGAGAAAATGTTTTGGTGAATCTTACAGAACTGGATGATTACAAATCTGGTTTTGTCTGCTTATCTGACTGATTTTGTTGAGGAGGAGTATTGCTCGGGACAGTAGTCTCGCCTGCCCGTATGATGTTGGAATCACCGGCACCCATGTTCTTATTTGGTGCCATATCCTGATTTTTATCTTCATCTTCCCCATAATCTGGAGGTGGAACGTTCAGGGATAAATTCATGGCTGGTTCCATACCAGGGACAGATATTGCAGCCATAATACCGGTAGATTTCACCGCGCTATCAGCAAATTGCGTTAAAGGAGAAACCGGACTTTTGTTATCACCCTGTGATTGACCCCCTGTAGGGGGTGTTCCCAATGTCGTTGGTTTGCCAGTTTGTCCTCCTCCTGTACGCTGTGGAGGCAGCGTGTTATTCATGGGAGATCTTGAATTGCTATCACCCGAGTTGCCATAAGCATTTATATTTTCACGCATATTGCTACCGGTGGATGAACTGCCTCCCATAAGAGAGGAACTAATCATATCTGCTAATCCATCACTTCCTGACCCGTTGCTCCCAATCCCGGTTCCTGACTTACCAAATATGCCGTTGGTTGCTGCCGCCGAAATACCTGATGCAACACCGGCCGAAATAGCAGCGGCCATGAAACCAAGAGCGTGACCGCCAGTCGGAGAAGATCCTGTAATCATTCCTGCTACCAGTTCTGGAATGGTTTTTGAGAGGTAGGCGCACGCCAATCCTAATCCAACCATCGTCAGCATGTCAGCATTGTCATTGTGGAAACTGGCTTTCCAGTCATTAACCGAACTCATAATCAATCCGACGATCAGTGTCAGAATAAACAGCTTTGCTCCTACAGCGATGGCGTATCTGGTGATGGCTAACGCGTACTCGCGCGTCCACTGTGACCCCCCAAATCCCATAAATAAAACAGAAGCATTAATAACGATATATGATTCAATTAATGTCAACGCCATGAATGCAGCGATAAATCCAAAACAAAGTACTACAATTACTCCGGATAGCGTTACAAACACTGCTGTCAAAGGATTTAACGTATGAACATGCAATATGGTATCGCCCAGTTCAACAGCTATTCCGAACATATCGCCAGGAAAAATCGTTTTTCCAAAACCTGAAGCATTACCTCCAGCCTCACGGAAACTGTTAATAATTGCTTGTCCCCAACTGGTTGAAAATTTGAGTAATGCAAAGAAAAAACCAGTTACTAAAACAAACCTGACTAATTCTCCGACGATCTCTCCAAAATCTGCCTGTTTGAAAACTAACGGTAAAAACGTCCAGATGAGTTGAATGACAGCTAAGCTCCAGAAAAGGGTTATGGCATAGTCCCGTAATTTTCCATCCCAGTATGATGCGCTGTTTTGTATTAATCCCAGCAAGTCTTTAAATGAACCGGTTGCATCGTGAAGATCAGCGGCAATCGCAGTACCTGGCGCAATAAAAAAGACAGTTGCAACCAACCCGAAAAGGCAAAATATTTGCCTACGATCTAGCGTTTCAATATTCCTTCTCCTCGGAGCTATGTATCCTGCTGCTACGTTGTCAAAATCCTGCGTCTTTAGAGTTGCGTATTCTGCCATCCTGTAAAAGTGGCTTTCTCTCAGTAGTTTCAAGGTCAACCTTGGCTGCTGAGCACTCTGGATTCGCAATAGTTACGCTAGGCGCAGAAATAACCATTGTGATCGTCGCATAATATGTTGCTATACCGCCAATCGCAGCAGACAAAATACTGACTACCCATATATTTTTTAGAAAATCCATATCAAAATCCTGTGTCTTTAGAGTTGCGTATTCTGCTTCTTCTCATTTCTTCTGCTAACGCATCATCCATGGCTTGTCGCTCGGTTTGAGTTGCCATGTAGTTAGCTTGCAATGTAATCTGACTGGAAAACATATCTCTTAGTCGCGTGAGTTGCTGCACATTTAAAGCTGCTATTTCGTTCCCGGCCTGCAATGCTTGTAGACGGCCAGACGCAGAGCTGGATCGTGAAAGCATGGTATCGAGCATATCGTTATCTGATGAAATACTTTCCACGTTGAAACCGGCTGATTTCATGGCAGCTCGTATGTTCTCCATACCGTAATCTGACCATTGCCGATAACGCCCACCCATGTCTACCGTTCCATTTCCGATAGTCCTGAGATAATTCTCATATCCACTGAATTGCCTCATAAATCTTTCATCAAAATTTTGTACATCCCGACCAAGCATTCTCGCATTCTGATAAACACCAACCACTCTTTGCAGATTGGAAGTAACATTCTGGAACATCCTGCCAGGCAAGGATATAGCTTGCTGAAGTGAATCCTGTAACTGCCTTGCCGTATTTATTTGGGTGTTAATCAGTTCAAGTTTTTCCAGTGCCTGTGTCCACCAGTTGCTACAGTTAGAACAAAATACGGTCAGAGCTGGTGCAGGCCGACTATAGAAAAGAGCAGCACCAAACAAGGTTGATGCGGCCAATACGAGCAGCCCACTTTTTATTGTTTTAGTGACCGATATAGCGTTCATAATCTATTCCCTTATGTTTTAGAAAAGACAACGGCCAGCCGTTAGCGTACCTATCAATGAAATATCTTATTTCCGCCAGTTTGTCCTTATCTGATACAGCCAGAAAAGCGAGTGCCAGTGGGCCAAGTCCCAATTCAAACAGGCGGCGTCCAAGCGGTGATTTATAGTAATAGTCCCGTTTGTATTGGCCATTTTTAAGTATTTCTATTTCCCGCTTATTTAATCCAAACATGGTGTACAAATCAGCTGGCCCTGGTGTTTCTTTGGTGCCGTACTGATCCGCTTCTTTGTTGGGTAACAGTATTTTTGTTGGACATTGTTCTGTTAGAACGTCCAGTAATCCAGATCTGACCGCATCAGATAAGGATTGTGTAGCCAGGACGACTGAGCAATTTTGTTTTCGCAATGTTTTGAGCCATTCACGTACTTTTTCTCGCCATACTGGATCACCAAGCATCGCCCAGGCTTCGTCCAAGGCCAATAGAACCGGCTGGCCATGCATGGTTTTTTCAATCCGGCGAAACAGATACAGGAGAACGGGAAGTGCATTAGCCCTTCCCATTGACATTAATTCCTTAACCTCGAATGTGGTGAACTGAGCCAGCTCCATAGAATCTTCAGCACCATCAAGCAAATGACCCATCGGACCTTTTAAGGTGTAATGTGAAAGTGCGTCCTGTATATCGTTATCTTGTACCTGAGCAACAAAATCTGTCAGTGATCTTCCGTGCATTGGCGCGGCACGCAGCAAGCCAATTGCTCGATGAATTTCTGTTTTCTGCTGAGGTGTGGGGGGTTTAAGAGCTTGTAATTCATAACAGGTTGCAATCCACTCTTCCGCCCACAATGCTCCTGCCGGACTATCAATATCGGCCAATGGCATGACAGCTCCTATTTCTTCACTGTCGTTGCCAATATCATAATGTATTCCCTGTGCAGCTTTACAAAGCGTATACAGACTGTACCCATAATCAAATACAAGTACGCTGGCAGGTAGTTTAGATCCATCCATGCCTGGTTTGCTTTGGTAGCGGCTAAATTGCGCTGCTATCAAAGCAAGTAGAGTGGATTTACCAGCTCCAGTTGGACCAAATATAAGCGTATGTCCGACATCGCCAACGTGTAAATTGAGCCTGAACGGAGTAGCGCCTGTTGTTACTGTCTGCATCAGCGGAGGCGATCCGGCCGGAAAAAAATCACATGGATTTTGTTTAAGTCCCGGCCAGATACTTGCAAGAGGCAAAAGATCTGACAAATTAAGCGTATGTATCAGCGGGCGACGGATATTCGGATAGGTTTGGCCCGGCAGGCTGCCCAGCCATGCTTCTAATGCATTTACTGTTTCTATTCTGGCCGAAAATCCGATGTAATCAATTTGCCTCTTTACGTAATCTGCCTGTTTCTCAAGATGTATTCGATCTTCATGCATGAGTACAATAACCGGCGTGTAGTAGCCGTAAGATACAAGCCCGGAATGGGCATCGTTGATCGCGGATTCTGTCTGTGTTGCCATATCCAGTGCATCAGTATTAATCACGCCCTTCTGTGACTTAAATACCTGTGACCAGAATCCCCTTATCTTCTGACGCCACTTGAGACGATATCGGTTAAGAGAAAATATGGCCTGATGCTTCTCCAGAAATATGAACCGTGATGACCAGCGGTAAGCTAGAGGTAATCCATCCAGGAGATTCAAGATTCCGGGTTCGCTTGCAGAAGGAAACCCATCAATTGCGACGCAGGCAATGAATTTATTGCCTAATTTCGGAGTATCACCCGGCCAGAGTTCCTGGTAACCAAGCCAGGCATCCAAATACATTGGGCAATCTGGTATCCGTAACGCTATTTCTTCACCGGTTATCGCAAAATGCAAGTAGTTCACCAGTTCATCGCTTTGGTACGTACTTCCTTCCACATTGATAGTTACCGTCCTCATTCGACGCATGTTTATGAGATCGGCGAGCCCTTGTTCCAAGGTGATTAGTGTTTTCTTGAAGTCATCAATCAACCGTTGCGCCGGAGAATTATCGTTAAGGCTGTCATCATCGTAAATTAGCTCACTGAGCCTGGAATTATGACGCAAGGGTGGGAGGTACTGAAATATGGCCGTGTACTCATTCTCAAAATACATGCTGTTCTGTTCAAACATTTCACGTCGTTCAGCATCAATCAATGCTGTAACCGGGTCGGGAAAATGTGAATTTCCCGGTGACGGATAATTCGGTGAAGGTAGACGTGTATTATCAATCCACACAGCCCACCCGCTTCCGAAGCGGAGAAGATAATTGTTAACGATTGCTGTCAGATAGTTGCTGTCAGAAGCAGTTGATGATGCTGCGTCATCACCACGGAAATAAAAACCGGCCATTAATGAACCGTCTTTACCTAAAACTATTCCCTCATCAATTAAAGCTGCGTAATTGAGTAAATCTGGCAATCCAGCAGCTTCATCACGGAAAGATTTAAGAGCAAGCATTTGTTCAATCTCAATCAGTAGTTTCTTGAAGACTTGGAAACACGAGAATATTTTGAAAAAGGCCCGTAATAAACACCATAACGAAGCTGCCGTAAGTAGATCTTCGACATCTCCGGGTCGGCTTTTGCCATGCGCCGCAGCCCATAGATACAAAGCGTCCAAACGAATAACCCGATTGCAGTTGCCACCCAATTCATCGCAGTAATGACAAGAGTGCCTGCTATAAGCATAGAAAAGAGCATTAACTCGCGCTCTCCGCCCATAATCTGCTGAGGGCGATGTAGAGCACGATGAAATGCTGTTTTGCGCTTTTTATCTACAGATTGAGCCATTTTTATTTTTCTGAAATAGCTGAAGCTGGATTACCAAAGGCAGTTAAGTCTGCTGCCATGATATGCGCGTCAGCTGGAACAACAGCGCCAGAGAACAGCGTACCGGTCAGTAATGTGTTGGCAAATACGATGACGCAAACCACCAGGACAACATAAATAATTCTCCTTATAAATTCTGATACTTCTCCACCCCATATAAGGGTTGCTCCACAGGCAATAATGCCTAAAAGAGCAACCCCGAAAGCAACTGGGCCAGAAAAAGATCGAGAAATTTTCTGTATTGGGCCTTCCCACGGTAACCCAGCTCCACCTCCTGCTGTTGCATCAGCTGCATACGCTGAATCAATAACACCAAAGAAAAGAGCAAAAATCACCACAACCAACCAGAACGACGGGCTTTTAAAAAGATTATGGAGGTACAGAAATAGTGGAGATGTTGCTACTGTCGCTGAGTTCATGGAGATCCCTTACATTGGTTTAATTAAATAATTCTGGCCGTCATATCCGTTCACCCGGATAATTTCACGAACAATACGCCCAGCCGGATGCATACTGTCCTTGGCAACAAAAATAATGACATTAATTGCTGCCGCTATCAGGCGTTGTTTGGGCGATGTATTTGCTTCTGCTACCAGTTCCTCAATACGTAACAGTCCCTCGGTTGCGCTGTTTGCGTGTACCGTCGCAATCCCTCCAGGATGTCCTGTGTTCCAGGCTTTGAGTAAAGCCAGAGCTGCGCCATCGCGCACCTCCCCTATGAGAATACGGTTAGGGCGCAATCGCATGGTTGACTTGAGTAATCTGGTCATGTCCACATGATCCACCGTTCTCATAATCACTACATTTTCTGCTGTACATTGCAGCTCACCAGTATCCTCTATGATTACTATCCGATCCTGATTCGCTTCAACAGCCATGTAGTCAATAATGGCATTCGTGAGGGTTGTTTTCCCTGTGCCCGTTCCGCCGACCACAAGAATATTAAGATGATCTTTAACCGAATCTTTAATCACTTTGCTTTGATGCAAAGTCATTATTCCACTTGAAACGTAGTCCTCCAGGGTAAAGACCTGGATTGCCTTTTTCCTGATAGTAAATACTGGCGCTGAAACTACAGGAGGGATCAATGCCTCGAATCGAGATCCATCGAAAGGTAATTCGCATTCAAGAATCGGGTTACTGGCAGTAATCTGTGTTTTAAGCGTGGATGCAACCGTACCCATCAGGCTTTCGGCCTGGATCGCTGACATCTCTCCAACGACCTCCATTGGCCTTCCTAAACGCTCCACCCACAAACGGCCATCTGGATTAAGCATAATCTCAATCACGGTCTTATCTTCCAACAGAGCACATACAACCGATCCAAGCTCACGCCTTATCTTTTCTGAAATGCGACGATCGTATTCTATGTGTAATGCATTTGACCCGTTCATCTTGAATAATGAGTTATATTAAGTTACATATTGTGCAATATAGTGTACACTCAGTATTATATTAAATAACGTATGAAATGCAAGTGGAATATGCTATTTACTTATCGTCGGAGGTAATTGGTGTTAATAATTTCCAAAGTGGCACTTTAACGGCATTGGCTAATACTTCCATCTTGTCCACGCTAATTGAAACCTTTCCACACTCCACTTTACTGATATATCCACGCATGACTCCTGTAATTCTTGTGATATCACATTGTGTTAATTCAGCCGCCCTCCTCGCATGGCGAAAGTTTCGACCGAAAATGAAGCGTGCTTCAGGTGAAATTTCCTCTGTATCTCTTGATTTATTCATCAATCAATTTTATGTCATTTGGTTATTTTTTTAAAAAAATACTACTGTGGATGCAATGGATACAGTAGTTTCAGTGGACACTAAAATGGCTGTGAATGATACTAATGAACTGGTAGCACGTGTTATGGTTGCTCTAGAGAAAAATTCCATGAAAAGAAATGAAGAGAAAACAAAAAAAGACCTATCTGATCAGATAAGCAAGATACAACGTAACGCTTATCTGAGTAGTAAGGGTATCAAACCGAATACTAAAACTCAGCTTGATCTGGTCTTTCCCGACACAATAGGCGCCCAAAAGGATATGCGACATATCCCAAACGATTACGCACGTTCGTCAATCTTCACAGCTCGCAATAAGCGTGAACCTCGCAAAATGCTTATGCACGAAAAACTGTTTCATTACAACGAACACATATCTATTCTCTACACCGGTATTGAACTGCGTGCCGAGGACGATGAAATCGTTTGGCTGCAAATCCTCAAATATGGCGAAAGTGTGCCCCTAGGTGAACCATTTGAGTTCAGCATTAAAGATCTGGTTCGTGATATGGGCTGGCCAAAAAATGGGCGCAATTACGATCGCGCCCGCGAATGTATTTCACGATTGAAAGCTAACGAAGTATTAGCTCTTAATACAAAAGCTTACGGTAAAAGCGAAGCAATATCGCTAATTCAGAACTACACTGCAATTAACGATAACGAGTGCAAGCCGACACAATATCGTGTGTGGATTGATCCCAACTTAATCGTGCTATTTGCAGGCAACACCTTCACTAATCACGTATGGAAAGTGTACCGTGATCTTTCTCCCGTTGCCCGTCGCCTAGCAGACTACATTGGAAGTCACCAACACCCATATCCATTAAACGCCGAAAAATTTCGCCAAATGTGCGGATCAACGGATAAGAACGCGCGAAGCTGGCGTCAATCCGTAAAAAAAGCCTGTGCTGAAGTACAAGAAGCCAAAATTGCTACCCTTGTCACACTTGATAGCAACGATCAAATTTGTTGCGTCCGCGAGTAAGCCAACATCGTATTGAGTACAAAATAAATCAGGGGTGCGCAAAGGCGTTTGCGCATCTTCAGAGTTCAAAACCATGCTCTCGACCAGTCAAAGAGAGACTTATCCACAGGTCAATGGCAACCTGTGACGGATGACCTGCACCATGTGACGGATGACCTACGCCATTTTTACAAAGTGCAGGTCATCCGTCACAAAATGTACGGTATTTGCTACGGTTATAGGCTTGTTAATGAATTAGAAAACTTCTCAGTGCTAAGTTATCCACAATTTTGAATCACTCTGCCCGTTAAAGGTGCAAATGCGTGACGGATGACCTGCATCTAGTACCTGAAACTTACCTTTAGCGTGACGGATGACCTGCAAAAGCGTGACGGATGACATGCAAAAGCGTGACGGATGACCTGCAAGACATTTTTCTAAGTAATTGATATTAAATTAAAAAAACAGATATTTTTGCAGCACTAACCCTATCTTTAACCTTTTCTTTAACCAAAGAGCCCAAAAAAATACCTAAAAAAAACAAAAATAGCACCAAAAGAAAAACAAAAGCAGGAAAGCACATGAAGGGTTTAAACAGCTTTATTAAAAACCGATCAAACCTCATTCATAATCTTTGGTTACATTCCCACAAAATCACACCATCAACTACACTCTTCACGGTCTCATAATCATAGGCATTTAACAGTGAAATCAAACCATCGTTGATCAATCTTGTTGCTTCCTCTGTATCAGAAGATATTAGTAGATTGTAGGTATGACAGTTTTTATCTTTCCAGACTTGCGGATAGGTTTTAACTACATATTTTCGTTCTGCAAGAATTTCAGCAACAAAAGGAGATGGATCTTCACGACTCCAATCAACACGTCTCAGGGTATGGAGACTACCCAACAACGCCAATATAGGCGTCCCCTTTGTCTGGTTTTCAAGAACCATTGCCATCCACTCATCACGTGGACTGTTTGTTTTTAAATCAGCATCTATAGCAAGCAATTTCAGGCATTTACCACTTCTTTTCATTTCGGCCAGATCATGAATCATTACCCGATAGGCTGGATGATCAATCATTGGCGGGATAGCAACACTGGATATATCCGCTTTTCCTTCAAACACCTGGTCAAGAATCGTTTGCTGGCTGCTGGCTATTTCGAGAGCAACAACCAGACATTTTCTCTGTTGTAGATATTCATCTATCACGGTTTTGAAAAACTGGATAGATTCTGGCCGTTTGTGATTTTCACCGATGATCGTTATGGTGCCCTGCTCTATTTCACTCGTAATCAGACTTTGTACTTCGCTTGCTACTGCTATCTGCGGCAGAAGCACGGCAGATAACAACCACCCACAGAAAATCTTTTTAAGGATTGTAAAGTTCATCAAGATTCCTGAATTTTTCAAACTGAAATTAATTTTTGTTATTATATGTTATTACATTAGTTATAACTTTGGGGGTGATATGATTGAATTGAAAGTCAGAAAATTTGGTAATTCTCTTGGTGTTGTTTTGCCAAAAGAAGTGGTTAATCACTTACGTACCGGGGATGGGCAGCGCTTATTCTTAACCGAGGCATCTGATGGAAGGTATCTTATTACGCCATACGATCCTTCATTTGGTGAAAAAATGGCAAAGGTAGAAGATATATGTAACCGATACCGTAATACACTGCGTGCATTGGCGAAGTGACAGCACCTGTCTGGATAACTGAGCAGGATGCACTTGCCATCCATGAGCGCTTAATTTCTCTGCATGGTGGTGCATCGGGCATTCGCGACAGGAATCTTCTAAAATCAGCACTTGCAAGACCACTCAATTTTTTTGCCTACGATCAGCAACCTGATATTTTCCTCCTGGCCGCTGCTTACACAGGTGGGATTCTGCAAAATCATCCTTTTGTGGATGGGAACAAACGGACAGGATTTGTAATTGGCGTGTTATTTCTTGAACTCAATGGTTATCGGTTCACCGCCGGTGAGGAAGATTCGACACAAGCTGTATTTTCTCTTGCTAAAGGGCTTCTTGATGAATCCGGGTTCAGATTATTTATTGAAGATAATTCGATTGCACCGTAACTGAGATGAAAAACGACACCAGAAACAATAAATTAAACGAGGAACCTTATCACCGGGGTGGCTTTATATAAAAAAGAATCAGAGACCTGTTGCGAAACGATTTTCCTGTAACAGAGAAGATTGATTCAGGGCGACAGCTTGCGTGGTTAGTTTCGGTAACCCGTTCACAATCACCTGGCTTTTCAGGCTGACAGTGATAACACGCAGAAAGAGTTCAAGCGGGTATCTGGAGTTATCCATCGTTTCGATAGCCCAGTCATTGGCATCATTGGTTATTCCACTGGCCTTATCAGTTTGAACACACTGGCGCTCCATCACCCATTCAAGCGCTGGTTTGCCATTGACCTCATAGTCATAAGCTTCTTCCGGGATGTTTTCAATGACAATATTCGTGTTGTAGATAACTGTTGTTTTGTCATCAATGCTCTTACCTGTTTCAGGATCTCTCTTTTTACCGAACTTCATTTTTGTGACATAGAAATCTTTATCCTCTCCACCAAGAATCTTTTGTTCGGTTACTCTCAAATATTTCAAACTCCCAACAAGGCGAACACCTGTGTGCATGGGAATAGTTTCATAATTCAGATGTAAATCTGCCAAGTCACGCCCTGCCTGACTGAAAGCTTTAAAATCAGCAGCTGTTTTTACACGTGGAATACGTGGCAATTGTTTACTGAGATTATCAGCATGGCGCTCACGGTAATCTTCACTGTGAAGCAAACCATAAATATAGTAGAAGATAGCTTCCTTGCTGATCTTGATTTGCGGATAAGCCGCCTGGAAATGTTCTAAAGCATCATTGGTGATAGCATCACGCTGCTGGTATTGTGGTTCACCTTTTTCATTGAATGGAGAAGCATCTGATGTTGTTTTCTCGTATAGATAAAGCGGGAAGCACTGTCCTTTAGAAATCATTTCAAGGTCAGGAATAATATTTGTTATTAGCGAGGAAAATTCTTTTGTCGATCCTCTACCAGTAACAGAAATCACCAGATTTTCGCTGTCTTTGGTGGGGAAGATACGAGGTATTTGGTAAACGCTATTGTTGAAATACTTATCGAAAAATATCCAGCTTTTTGTGAAAGGTCGATATAAAGCCTGTCGCAGACCTTCTGAACTATAAGTACGAAAATTGTGTCGTGCCAGATCCTGTTTCAATTCAAGCGTCCAGCTTATGGTTTTGGTACTAAAATCCAGGAAGTTATCAACATTCAGCCAGTTTTCTTTTACGACCGATTGGCAAAGATTTTTGTATGCTTCTACTGATTTATTGTAGTAAGCAACCATTCCTTCCGTAGTATTGCTAAGATCACCAAGAGATGCGTTATATACCCATGCATCTCGATTTGTCTTTACGCCGTTTGAGTAATTCTCAAAAATCACTTGCGCTGTTTTATCCTTTTTGTTACCCAAGCTGATGTAAGTATCAAAATTTGGATCGCGCTGATTCAACCAATCACCAAACTGATCGGGCTCAATTTCCTGCCAACCTTTCTGCTTGGTAATACCTTCGATGCTCCCAAAGTCAACAATAGTTTTCAGCTTCTGTTCACGCGTCAGATAGTCACCAATATCATAGAAATAGATACGGCCTTGCTTCTTAGATTCGGAGTTCTTGACCAGAATAGAGATGGCAATCGGTGTACGAGTACCTTGTCCAAATACATTATCCTTTTCTTTACGCCGACGTTCTCCAGAAGTTCTTGCATTACCACGCAAGTGAAAAATATATAAATTACTGAATTCCTCAGCCAAACACTGGCGCAATCCATCTGCTGCATTGGCTTCAATAAAACCGGCATTGGTGACAAAGCCAATAACACCGCAATTGCCAATGCGATTAGAAGACCAGCGAATGGCACGAATATAACTGTCATAAAGTGCATTTTTTAACGTTGCTGCCGAGCGCACGATATAAGTACTGCGAATGTGATCATCGAGCTTAGGATAAGCTACATTGGCATTATTATCGTTGGCAGCTTTTTGTCCTGCTGAATACGGTGGATTACCAACAATCACGCGGATATTCAGCTTTTGCTGATGTTTACGACGATGACTGTTTTTCTCCAATAGTTTATCGAGCCGATCTTCCTTTTCTGCCATCTGGAAGGTATCAGTCAGACAGATTCCTTTAAACGATTGATATTCAATAGCAGGTTTTGCAACGGATGCGTCATCGTCTTGTTCGCCGTGGATATTGCCAGTCAAAATACCGTGATAAGTGGCTTCAATATTGATCGCAGCAATGTAATAGGCCAGCAGTACAATTTCATTGGCATGAATCTCGTGCTGATATTTGTAAGGTAGTTTTTCTTCAGGAATGATGCCGCTTTGCAGCAAACGGGTAATAAATGTTCCTGTTCCCGTAAATGGATCCAGAATGTGAACATTCTCATCCGCCATGCTGGAGTTAAACTCGGTTTTGAGAACATGTTCTACTGAATGCAAAATGAAATCCACCACTTCCACCGGTGTGTAGACGATTCCTAATCGTTCAGTCATTCTTGGAAAGGCGTTGCGGAAGAATTTATCGTATAACTCTACGACAATGCGCTGCTTGCCTTCAGCACTGTTGATGTCGTTGGCGCGCATCTTGACGGATGCGTAGAAATCTTCCAGCGTGTTTCGTTCTTTATCCAGGTGATGTTCCTGTAGCTGATCCAATACCTGTTGCATTGCCTGCGACATGGGGTTGTGCTCAGCAAAGCGGTATTGTTCAAATAGCGCATCAAACACCGGTTTTGTGATCAGGTGCTGTGCCAGCATCTCGATGATTTCATCATCAGAAATACTGTTATTAAGATCATCGCGCAGTTCTTTGGCAAAAGACTGAAAGGCTGCAATTTCTGCGGTGTTAGCTTCATCTTCCAAAATAGCTTTGATGCGATCTATATGCGTATTGGCAATTTTGGCGATGTCATTGGCCCAATCTTCCCAATGATGGCGGTTACCGCATTTCTTAACGATCTTGGCGCAGAGTGCGCGTTCAATTTCACCTATCTCAATGCCGATGACTTCTTGAGTCGGTATTGTCGTGCCAGGAGAACCAATTGCCGAACCATTACGAGCCTTCCCGGCAGCACGTTGTTTAGGAGTCTGCTTTCTAGCTTTTGGCTTAACACTGTCAGCAATGGCGATCACCTCCATCTTGGAGGGCATGCTGCCGTTGAATTCCAGCTTGTTGATCATGGCATCAAAGCGATCATCATGCGCTCTGAGTGCATTGAGCACGTGCCACACTACGCGATAAGTTTCGTTGTTATCTAGCGCCTCTTTGGGTTCTACGCCAGCAGGAATGACAACTGGCAAAATTACATACCCTTGTTGCTTGCCAGGAGACAAACGCATCACACGGCCAACTGATTGCACCACGTCTACTTGTGAAGAACGAGGAGTCAGAAACAACACTGCATCCAGCGCAGGGACATCGACACCTTCAGACAAACAGCGCACGTTGGAAAGAATGCGACAAGTGTTCTCTTCTGTGTCTGCTTTCAGCCATTCCAGACGACTGCCTTTTTCACTGGCATTCATGCTGCCATCTACGTGTTCAGCTTCGCATTTCATGGATAACGCGGGATCCAGCTCAGCATCGGGATCTTGTGCCGGTAAGACTCTCTTTTCTGCTTCCTGGTATTGGCTCACTACTGCGCCAAACATTTCTGAAATTAACTTTGAACTGACCTTGTGTCTGTTGCCTT
The DNA here is from genome assembly GCF_009833115.1 of Nitrosomonas sp. GH22. Lineage (NCBI taxonomy): Bacteria > Pseudomonadati > Pseudomonadota > Betaproteobacteria > Nitrosomonadales > Nitrosomonadaceae > Nitrosomonas > Nitrosomonas sp. GH22. The sequence goes on along the minus strand of NZ_QRCA01000012.1, from coordinate 15,231 downwards.
TGTACTCGGGTTCGATAACCTGACAGAAAGCCACTGCTCGCTTCATCGGTTCAGCAAGTTGTTCGTTCCCTGTAAACAATCCTTGCTTGGATAGCGCTTTCCAGCAGCCAACAATTTTGGCTGCATCATCTACTTTTAATGAGTTACCCTGGTCGCTTAGCATGTCCTGCAAGCGCCGATTGATATGACTTTCTTCAATAGCCAGCACGATGACTTTGTAATCTACCAGCAGCTTGCGCGAAACAGCTTCAGAAAAAGTGATGGTGTAGAGTTCTTTACCGTACAGTGCTTCATCATCCATCGAACATAGCGTGACATTCTCTACTTTCCGTGCATCTTCTCCATAAATACGCGGAGTGGCTGTCATGTACAGCCGTTTATTCCCCTGAATGTAACGGTTGTCATGGATTCTGACGAAGGAAGATTCTTCTTCTCCGTCAAATGTAGCGCCGGTGGTGCGATGGGCTTCATCACAGATAATCAGATCAAAGGCAGGCAGGGGGTGCCCTTCTGCTTGTTGCGCTTCGTGAATGACACCAATGGAGTGATAGGTGGAAAACACCACCGTCATGGCATCATCTGAATGCAACTTGGCAATTTGTTTGCGCAAAGATTCAGCGTCAGTGGTGGCCGGATATTGCAGCTCGCTGATACCGGTGACGATTCGGTCATCTGTGCCTGTCTTACCAACATCACTATCGGAGCAGACTGCAAAGCTTTTCAGCGGAATGGCCGATTCCTGGGTCCATTCGGTCAACGCTTGGGAGAGCAGCGCAAGGCTGGGCACAAGAAACAAGACTCGTTTTCCCGCTCCAGCCATTTTTTCGGCAATCTTGAGAGAGGTAAAGGTTTTACCGGTGCCACAAGCCATGATCATCTTGCCGCGATCGGCTTCTTTGAAACCCTCAACCACCCGTTTCAGAGCTATTTCTTGATGATCTCGAAGCTGTTTCTTAGATTTGACTACCAGATACCCGGATTTTTCATGGTATCGCGACCAGTCGATAGCACTGTTTTCTAGATTCTGCCGATTAATTACAAATACCGGAGGATTTTGGAATTCCAGTGAATCTTGTGCATTGCTCGACCAATTATCAGTAGTGGTTACGATGACGCGACCACTGAAACAAGTTTTACCAGACGCAGTAAAGAAACTGTCGATATCTGATTTCTTGATGCAATAGTCCGGCGCATAGTTCTTGCACTGGATCGCATGAAAGCGACCGTCTTTGGTGATCGCCACCAGATCAATGCCAGTATCAGTTCTTCTTTCGATACTTGCTTGTGCACCGTAGCGTGTAACCCAATCCGCGTAGAACAATACTTCGATATACAGAGACTTATAGAATGCCTCCGTCTGGAAATATTGAATCATCAGTTTTTCAAAGCTGGTGCCCTGGTCGCGTACTGTCGGAGTTACCTCACGAATGTGAGCCAACACCGCTTGTAATGGAGTGGTCATATCCCTGCCTTATTAAATGGAGACTGATGGAGATGGCGTGAAACGTGGGCCGTTTACATGCTAAAGTCCGATAAATACAGGGATATAATGAAATAAATAGGGGACGTTCCTGAGGCCGAGGAAAACGGTATAACTGGCCTATTTCTGAGATGGAGAGCTGCTGGACGAGTTGATATTCTGTTTAGTAAGTAGTGGATTCAGCACCTATACCCGGTACTGAATTCAAGGAAAGATGTACACCAGAAAGTTATGGCTGGGTGATTAACTTGTCGGCTGGATATTGACGTAAATGCGTCATGGCGTCATGGTTTAATGGAGTCAACCAATCTCTATAGGAAGCTTTTGGCAGAATCACTATCATTCTTTTTTCAGTACCTGGTTTGTGAAACTGGTTCATTAAAGGGTGATCATCAGCGTTAATAGTCAGCATGGTAAAGGAATATAGTCTCTCTTTTCCCCAGGTAGACCATAGCCCTGCTATTCCCATCGGTTCTCCATCCTTTCTGGTGATGCGAGTAGGAATGGATTTTCCTCTACGCCAATTCGGTTCATAAATTGCTTCAGCAGGAATAATGCAACGTTGTTTATTGCGCCACGCATCCATGAAGCTGGGTTTCTCGGCAACTGTCTCTGAGCGGGCGTTAAATGTTCTACGACCGAATGTTGTATCTTTAGCCCAGTGTGGAATTAAACCGAATTGGCCAGTTAATGCCTGAAAATCAGGAACAGATTTGTCTCCTGATTCGGATTCACCCGGATGTATGATGAAGGTACTGGTGTACGTTGGCCATACGTCAAAGCGAATATCTAACGGAAGCTGTGTGCCAAAGTAGTGCAACAGTCTTTTAGGATCTCGTACAGATTCATAGTGACTGCACATGGTCGACCTTTCAGTAAAAAGAATTAGAATAAAGAACAGTTTAATTCGCCAGAAAACGAACTTGCCTATGTTGGTACTGAAATATAGCCAACCTGTTCCTGTACAGGTCGGTGAACCTGTTTATATTCCGCTTTATTCTGGAGTGCGTGCTGGCTTCCCAAGTCCGGCAGATGATTTTTTGCTCAAACGCATTGATCTGTCTAATGAGCTGATCAAGCATCCGGAAGCAACGTTCTTGATGCGAATAAAAGGCCACTCCATGACAATGGCTGGAATTGATGACGGTGACATTGTGGTGGTAGATAAAGCTGTAAAACCTGAGCATGGCAAGATCGTGATCGCCTGTGTGGATGGAGAATTTACCTGCAAACGCCTATATCTCCTGGATGGAGAAACCAGGTTGCAACCAGCTAATCCGGACTATAAAGATATTGTTTTCAAGGACGGGCAAATACTGGAAGTCTGGGGAGTGGTCACTTCCTGCATTAAACAATTCTGAAACATCATGTTTGCGCTGATCGACGGCAATAACTTTTACTGCTCGTGTGAACGAATTTTTCAGCCTCGTCTGCAAAAAGCCCCCTTGGTTGTACTGTCTAATAACGATGGATGCGCTATTGCCCGCAGTGAAGAAGCCAAGGCGCTGGGTATCAAAATGGGGCAACCGTGGTTTCAGATCAAGCATCTGGAACAATCAGCAGGGCTGGTTTCTCTTTCACCCAATTTCCCACTTTACGGAGACATGAGCCTGCGCATGATGCGCCTGGCTTCCGAACTGGGCGACAAACAGGAAATTTATTCGATTGACGAGTGTTTTATTGGATTACAGGGGATCTCCAATGTGACATACAGGGCACGTGAGATTCGCGCCAAAATTTTGCAGTGGACTGGAATACCAACCTGTATTGGTATCGGCCACACCAAAACATTGGCTAAACTCGCCAATCATATTGCCAAGGACGCAGACAGAAAGCCAGGCAGCTACCCTACCCGGCTGGCACAAGTTTGCAATCTGGCTGAATTAAACGAACGTCAACGCCAGTTCCTATTTGAGATGACAGACGTGGGGGAAGTATGGGGAATCGGCGGGCAAATCAGCCAACAACTCAAACAAGCCAAAATCAATACCGTAAAAGATTTCATGCAATGCAACCCGGCAACGATCAGAAAGCGGTTCAGCGTTACGCTGGAGCGTACCTGGCGTGAACTGCATGGCCAAGGCTGTATTGCTCTGGAAGAAATACCATCCCCAAAAAAAGAAATTGCCCATACCCGCACATTTGGCCAGCCAGTGCACAATCTTGCTTCCTTGATAGAAGCCGTTACGGAGTTCACTTCACGGGCAGCCGAGAAGCTGCGCAAGCAACAAAGCAAGACTTCAACCATTCTGGTATTTATTCATACCAGCAAACACCGCTCAGGACCGCAATATGCCCGATCAATCACCGTGCCGTTGGTTCGTCCAGTATCCGATACCAAAAGTTTGCTAAATGCTGCTTTACATGGCCTCAAGAAGATCTATAAACCAGGATTCGATCTCACCAAAGCGGGCATTATTTTAATGGATCTGGTCAACGCTCAAACCAGACAGGCAGAGCTGGATTTTGGTGAGACAGTACTTGATAGCGACGAGCGGTTAATGCACGCTATTGATGAGATCAATGACCGCTTCGGCAGAGGAACAATCATTTATGGCAGTGCTGGAGTGGGCAGCGAAAAAAAGGTATGGACGATGAACCAGCAGCGACGTACCCCTTCTTATACAACGACTCTTGGAGAAATTCCAACCGCCTTAACCTGAACAAATATTTAAGAAGCAATTGTTTGTATTACAGGTGTATTGATACTGTGCAACCATGCAACCATGCAACCATGCAACCATGCAACCATGCAACCATGCAACCATGCAACCATGCAACCATGCAACCATGCAACCATGCAACCATGTTAATTGAGTGCTACAACAACTAGAGCTACGACAGCAACAACTGTTGATACGACAGCCATGATAGTAGCCAAAGTTGCCTTCTTCTCTGCCTTTTGTGCATAGTAGTTGCTGCTGGCTATATTATTGCCTAGTGATTGCTGTTTGAGATTTTTGCTCGCTTCTAATATTGATTCTTCGACAGACTGACGAACTTGATTGGAAACATAATCAGAAGCTTCTGTAATAATTTTTTCGGCGATTCTTTTTGATTCTTCTTGCTGGTGAAGGAGGGCTATTGTTAAGTCCCGACTTGCATCACTATATCGTTCTGTTACCAAGTCAAGGTAGCGGCTCAGCACGATCTCATTAATGGTAATGGTGACCAAAATGGGATCATCCTTATCAAGGAGAACGTTGTGTTTGATGGCGATCTGCTTTCTGATTTCCTCAAAATCAATCATAGCGGAGATTTCGCTTTAGAGGACAATTGCCAGTTGATCAAAGATTGTTTTTCTAACTTTTGCCAGTCGTGATTTTGCCATTAGTCCAAATTCTGGCGATTGTGCTACTTCATCAAACGTTAGTTTTCTATCCATCATTTGTTTAACATCTTCTCCAAACGTGCTGCTTGTCTGGCGAGGAATTCTTATGATCCCTTTCACCCGTTGTTTATTACTTTGATAGACGTTCATTTCCTCGAAAGTTTTTCCATCAGCAACAATATCCCCGAAAAACTCATTTAACCAAACAACTAGATCGACAGTTCCGGGTATTTGATCAACCAGAGATGCAAAGCCAACCAGCGTGTCTTTCATTGCCTGTCCGCCAGTTATAACGGTGTGAATGGTTACGTTTTTCCCATGTTCTACTATCACGTTGATAGCATCATTTTCTGCGATGTAGTAGGACAGAGGTATAAATGATGCAGCGCCGTTATCGACTACAAAATTAGTATCCTCAGCTATCACTTGCTCAACCAGTTTGTCAAAATTTCTTTCAATCAAACTGCCTCCTTCTATCAGTTCCAGTCGTTTGGCGTTAAATGCCTTGTATCCGGCTAATGTTGCATTTACTGGATCAGTATCTATAGCGAGAACAGGTTGATTTTTGTTTCGGAGGTGCTGCACTAATAGAGCAGATATAAATGATTTTCCCACACCCCCCTTTCCCTGCAAGGTGAGATGCACTTGTTTCGTCTCTTTTGTCTTGTCAGATGAGGTCGTCCCTTGAGTTTGCGGCGTTTGGATCATGGTAGAAGGGGATTCCTTTTTTTCTGGGATTTCCGTTTTCGGTTGTTGTTTTGTTTTGCTGTTCATTAGAGCGTTCCTTAATTCTTAAATATTTACCTACATAACGATTGAACTGTGCGTAGCTAATTTCGAGTATTTCTATGTGATCTTCATATATCGTGCGTTGCGTATATCCTGCGTCGAGCAGTTCTCTAAATTTATTTAGGTTGGCGAGGAAAGCGACACGACCTTCACCTTTTCTCCTTTTTGATGCCATTTTTTCTCCTTTTTGGTGCCCCAAAAGATTCTAATCTATAGCCCTCCTTTGTTAAGCAACTATCAGCAAATGATAGATGCTTTTTGATATTAAATAAGATTATTTGCAATCTTAAGATATTGTATGAGATTTAATGCAATTCACAAATAAAAATCTATTTCGCATTAATTTATTGCATATAATACCAAATAATAAGCAGGCAAGATGTGTAATGTAGTCCTACATGCTACGCATTTTGGCTAACATTACCTTCACTTATTCGCCTTTGGCTCAACGTTAATCTTGCTCTGCGAGGCCGACAGTCGCTGCCGCGCCAGAAACAGAACTGAGGAGGCTATGAAAGCAGCAGAGGAAAACGATAGAAATCTAAAAAAACCCCACGGTGGTCGTCCACGGGGGGTTCACATCAAAGTATGGGTAACACCAGAAGAAAAAGCGGCGATTGGTGAAGCTGCATCTAATTCAGGGATGAAAGAATCGGCCTATCTTCGCGCCTTGGGTCTTAATACTCCTGTCAGATCTGTGCTTGATCTGGAAGCGGTGACAGATCTGGTAAAAGTGAATGGCGATCTTGGACGGGTAGCCGGATTGTTAAAGCTATGGTTAGCGGAAAAACGCGGTCAAGGAGCCTTGCCGATGACTGTGGAAAACATGATGGATGATTTCAGGGAGCTGCAAAAGATCATGCGCGACCTGATGCACAAGGCATTGCATGATCGCAAAACGGATTGAATCCAGGCAAAGGACGGCATCCAATGTTGCCCGTTTGACAAGATATATCGTTAATGCCAAGGGAGGAATTGATCCGAGAAACTGGGAGCGCACAGCGGATTATGTACTTGATCTTCATGCCGATCCTAACGAGAAAGGAGAAAAGGTTAGTGGTGTACGTGTAACCAATTGTCATACGGATGATCCGGCAGATGCCACCTGCCTGATCCTGGCAACACAAGCGCGTAATACAAGATCAGGCAAGGAAAAAACCTATCATTTGGTTTTTTCTTTTCCGCCAGGTGAGCATCCATCACTTAACGTGCTGCACGAGATAGAGGATGCACTTTGCGAATCAATTGGCTATGCCGATCATCAGCGTGTTTCTGCCGTGCATATCGACACTGATCATTTGCATGTCCATGTTGCGATCAACAAGGTTCATCCTATCGGTTTGCAAAATATAGAACCCTACTATGACCAGAAAAGATTGATGCAGGCGTGCGAACAATTAGAGATCAAATATGGACTGGAGCGTACAAATCACGGAATTAAAGGCAAAGAAGTAGGAAGAGGATCAGGAGTAACCAGCAGGATTAAGAGCATCGAGGATCAAAGCGGGATAGAGACGCTAGCTACATACATTACAAAAAACGCTGGCAGGAAACTATCTGAAGCCAAAGACTGGCAAAGCGTACACGCAGCTTTGTTCGAGTATGGGTTACTGATGAAGCCACGTGGAACGGGGCTGATTATTGGGGATGTCAGGAGTAATTTATGGGTTAGAGCCAGTCAGTGCCAGCGTGATTTTTCAATGAAAAATATGACTGACAGGTTTGGGCCATACGAAGTACCAAAAGGACAATGGAAACAGAAACCGGGGTATGTATCGCGACCAGTGCATCATCATCCCTCCAGTGCCAATCTTTTTTCTCAGTACCAACGGGAGAAACAGCTTTGTTTATTAACCAGAAAGAAAGAACTGGAGAAAATAAGAACGGATAGCGCTGCGTATTTGTTGCAGTTACGTCATTGGAAAAACCATCAACAGGTAATGTTAAAACTGGGTAATAAAGGAGTGATCCGGAAAATGATGGGAGCGGATATCAGGAGACAGGCTGTTTTGGCCAGAAAGAATCACCAGGCATCCAATCAACGCAAACGCAAGCAAGTCTTATCAAATGCGGTTATGCCGAGCTGGTCTGACTGGCTGATGCAAAAGGCGATGGCCGGGGATAGGGATGCACTGGAAGTATTACGAAGTAGAGAAAATAGAGAGAGGCGATTCCGGGGAGATTTACTGAGAGCGGCGGGCGATTTTAATCTGACAAAATCGATTTTACTCAAGGCATTCAATCCTGCTGTCCGAAAGGATGGCACAGTCTCTTACCGTACTGCTGATGGAGGCACGGTCATGGATAGAAAGGATCATATCCAGACTGGAAAGGTATCGACAGTCACTACATTGTTTGCGCTTACTTTGGCTGTAGAAAAATTCGGAGGGCGCGCTTTAATAGTGGAAGGTACAAAAGATTTCTGTGAAAAGGTATCGGAGCTTGCAGCTATTCATCGGCTGAATATTACTTTTGTTGATCCAGTTATGGAACAGCATCGGCAGCAGAGAGTTACAGCATTTGAACGAGTGGCAACGATCAACAAGATACCAGTTAATCAGGTGGCAGTTTTGAACAAACCTGATTACCCAAAGGTGCCCGAAGACAAAGATGGGGTTCTAACTGGAAACCAGGATCAGGTCTCAGGAGCAGTCATTGAGTGGATACAAAAAAGGAATGTGTTGAAAGACAGGCAGCATTCTTTGGAGTATCACCGGCTGTGGATGGTTACTGATGCGGGCAAAGCAATTTATCAGGGACGCCGAAAAATGATGGATGGTAGTGAGGTGCTTTTATTGAAAAAAGGGAATGACATGCTGGTCAAGCCCTGCAGCTCAAGAGTGGTGGCAAAAGCAAGCAGATGGAAGATAGGAAGATCTGTTTTTATCGACAGGCAGGGAAGATTTATTGGTAAATCAAAAGAGATTGAGATTTGAACAATCAAAATACTTCAATTATGCGCGCGCGAGGGTATGGGGTAATTTGGCTCGCCATTTACCTGGTAGCGATAAATAGCCTGTGTACGCAGTTTGTGGCCTATCGGCTGGGTTATCACCTGGCACTTGGCACACCTGTTTATGCAAATATTTATAACCCCTTTGATTGGTGGAAATGGCTGTTCACGTTCTATCAAGGCGCTCCCGATACTTATAACTACGCATTTATCATTTTTTCTGTCGGTGTACTGATTGGTATGGTTGCATTTGTCATCGTTGTGGGTGTCAAGTCACGCAGCTCACGCAAGCACACCGATGTTCATGGGACAGCGCACTTTGCCAGCATCGAGGAAATTCAGGAAACAGGCTTAATATCCAAACCAGGTAAACGTGGACAGGGTGTTTACTGTGGTGCATTTGATGATCCCAATGGGGAAAAGACCTATTACCTTAGGCATGACGGACCAGAACATATTTGTGCCATTGCACCGACCCGATCGGGTAAAGGCGTTGGGCTGGTTATCCCGACCTTATTAAGCTGGCCGCATAGCGTTTTCGTACTGGATAGAAAGGGAGAGAATTATGCAATCACAGCAGGGTGGAGGCGGGAAGAAGCGGGGAATGTAATTTTGCGTTTTGACCCGGCCCAACCCGGAGAAAGTTGCGGTTGGAATCCATTAAACGAAATCAGGTACAAAACCCGTTTTCAGGTAAGTGATACTCAAAATATCGCTTATATGGTTGTAGATAGCGATGGAAAAGGGATTGAAGGTAACCATTTTCGTTCTGCTGCTTACGAATTACTGACTGGTTTAATTCTCCATTCCCTGTACAAGAGTGATGGTGTCGGCAGATTTCCTAGTTTGTCTGATTGTGCCTTGATGCTAACCGGCGTGGGTGATTTTGCAGCACCCGATACGCAAGATAATCTTGCCGAAGATGCGGATGGCGACCCAAAGGCTTTAAACAGTTTGTTTGCCGAAATGAGGGATGTCGATTTTCCGGTAAAAGATCAGATTGATAGAGAGGCGAAACTGGTAATAGCCGGCGTGGGGCGAAGAATGCTGGATACACCCGCGCGAGAACTCGGAAGTATTATTTCAACTGCCAACACAGCGTTATCTTTATATCGTGATCCAATCGTTGGTGAAAATACATCGCGCAGCGATTTCAGTATATCCGATCTGATGGATCACGACCGGCCCGTATCATTGTATTTCATAACTACGCCGCGCAATGCGGATCGTATGCGGCCATTGGCCAGGCTGCTTTTAACACTGATTGTCAGTAGCCTGGCTGACCGCATGGAATTTGATAACGGGCGTTCTAAAACATCACACAAGCACCGGTTGCTATTAATGCTAGATGAATTTCCAACACTGGGTCGATTGGAGATATTTGAAAGCGCTCTTGCTTTCATTGCCGGTTATGGAATGAAAGCCTACATCATTACGCAAGACGTGCAACAACTCTATAAAGCGTATACCAATTTTGAAAGTATCATTTCCAATTGTCATGTGCGTGTTGCTTATGCACCAAATAAAGTGGAAACAGCGGAATGGATGAGCAAAATGGCTGGACAGGCAACCGTCATTAAGGAACAAGTCAATGAATCCGGGAAGCGCTTCGGGATGGTACTTGAGCAGGTTTCCCGCAGTTTCCAGGAGGTTCAAAGACCGTTAATGACAACGGATGAAATCATGCAGTTACCTGGCCCCAAGAAGGATAGTAAGGATAACATTGTCGAGCCTGGGGAAATGCTGGTATTTGTAGCGGGCTACCCTGTAATTCGTGGACGCCAGATTCTGTACTTCCGTGATCCTGTTTTCAGAAAACGTTCAGAAATTGAGCCGCCTAAATACACAGATACGGTAAAGAATTCTCAACGTATTACTGGTAACTTTCCGCCAAAGAAAGAAGGTTTCAGGCTGTCGATATGATCCGGCCAAAGCTAATTGGTATTGCTGCGCTTACCTTTACGTCGTGTCTCTTCTCTGTAACGGCAGTTTTTCACTCCTTGGGTTTTCGGTTAAATACCACTGCTTCTGCACCGGTTGGTTTGTGGAGAGTGCAAGAGGCTGTAACCTATCAGAAGGGCGATTTTGTAGAAGTATGTCCACCGGACTTATCAATCATCAGGGTTATGGTGGATAAGGGTTATCTCGCTACAGGCAATTGTCCAACGAATGTTATTACCTTACTTAAGCCCATTGCAGTTGGTAAGGGTGACATTGTGACAATTCGGAAAGGGTTGCCAGTTTCAATAAATGGCAGGTTCTTACCTAATACCCGGTCTATGCCAACGATTCAGGCATGGCCTGATGGTACTTATCTCACCAAAGAGAATGAAATCTGGCTGTTCTCTACTTACAGTTCAGGCAGTTTTGATAGCAGATACTTTGGCCCGGTTGATGTATCCAATATTCGAGGGAAAGCTGTTCCAATATTGGTAATAGGCGATCCAGCCGAGATGCTTTTAACTCGTGAGCAAGCATGACACCATCGTGTTATGATTTCATGGCGTCATTAAGTCATTAAGTCATTAAGTCATTAAGTCATTAAGTCATGATTGGAATTGATTTGATATTGTCGTGCGCGCCAGCTTTTGCACCGGAAACCATTGAACAGATTATTAGAGTGGAAAGCAGTGGTAATCCTTTAGCAATCCACGTCAATAAAGGTAAGCTGGATCGAGAGCCGATCAACGTAGAAGAAGCAGTGAACTTAGCTGAATCGTATATTCAAAAAGGTTATTCAGTTGATCTTGGGTTGATGCAGGTGAATAGTAAAAATGTTGTACGGCTTGGGTACAGCATCAAGGATATGTTTGAACCCTGTAAAAACATTGCAGCGGGTGCTCGCGTTTTGTCCGAGTTTTACGCGAGAGCAAAGCCAAAACATGACAATGAGCAAGCAGCCTTGTGGGCTGCTTTGTCTGCCTACAACACAGGCAATTTCATCAACGGGTTTAGCAATGGCTACGTTGCCAAATATGGCATTAGTGTCCCCGTCGAGCTGGAACGAGTGCCAGCGATTAACCCTTACACGGCGGATACTGCCGTGATCCTTAAACCTCGAAAGGAGATAGCAATGAATGACAGCAAAGAAACGGTGATACCGGTTATCAGCCAGTCGGCAGACGATGCGGAAATCCCTGGTGTGCAGGTTGAATACACCGCCGATGCAGCAGAGGAAAACGGTGCTTTTGAAGAAACGGCATTAACGGAACAAGAAGCGTGGGCAGCTAACGCAGACCTTGTGGTTGACCCTGAAAGCACCGGAATTGTTGTTGCCGGGCAGAGCGTCAATCGCGGAGGAAACTAATCATGAAAAAAGAGTATGCGGAGGAAGTCGCCGCAAAAATTATTGAGCAGTTAGAGCAGGGCACGGCACCTTGGCAAAAACCTTGGAAGCCTGGCGAACTGACACTACCCTATAACGCCCAAACCGGCAAAGAGTATCGCGGCATAAATAGCATGTGGCTGGCAATACAGGGCCACAGTGACCCGCGTTGGATGACCTACAACCAAGCCTCAGACGCGGGCGCACAGGTGCGCAAAGGCTCTAAGGGCACCAAAATCACGTATTGGAAATTCAGAGAGGAAAGACAGGCCAAGGATGAACAAGGCCACCCAATCCGTGATGAAGAAGGCAAGCCAAAAATAATGACGGTTGAGCTTGAAAGACCGCGACTATTTCACGCTGTTGTTTTCAACGCTGAACAGATTGACGGCCTTCCACCATTGCAGCCCAAACAGGCTGAGCCAGAACCAGAGCGCCACGCTCGCGCCGAAGCTGTGCTTTTAAATTCTGGTGCCAACATTCAGCACATAGAGGGCGACCGTGCTTTTTACCGGACAAGTACAGACAGCATCACATTGCCAGCGCGTCACCAGTTCCCAACGGCTGATGCCTACTATGCAACCGCATTGCATGAGCTGGGGCACTGGACGGGGCACTCAAGCCGCCTTGATCGTGACCTATCCCATCCATTCGGATCGGAAGGGTACGCCAAGGAAGAATTGCGCGCCGAAATTGCCTCATTGATGCTTGGGGAACGCATGGACATTGGCCATGACCCCGGCCAGCACGTTGCTTATGTTGGATCGTGGATTAAGGCGCTTAAAGAAGACCCCAAAGAGATTTTTCGAGCTGCGTCCGATGCGGAAAAAATCACCGGATTTGTCATGACCTTTGAGCAGGAGCAAGAGCAGATGAAGGAGCAAGAGCAGGGCAGGGGCGATGCACAGCAACAGGAAGACACCGTGCTGGCGTTCATCACCGATGGCGACGGCATCAATCGTACGTTGCAGTTTGAGTCCACCAGCGAGGGCAGTTACATCACCTTGAAGCTGCCCGACGATCCAAACGAGTTGCGCGATCAGGCCAATCGTGGCGAGCTGCGCGCCATCCAGCAGTCAAGCAACATCGACATGGTGCCGGTCGCTGACATAGAAATCGGCTTGCGCTTCCGCGACCTGTTGCGCGACACCGCGCAGCGCGACGATGACATCGGAGCGGATGCCAAGGATGCGCTGGACTACTACGCCAATGCCTATGCCATGAACAAAACCCGTGAGGAAATGAAGAGAAACGGCGCGACCGCAGAAGACATGATCGCCGAGGAAAACAAGCATTGGTTGAAAATCGGTTTCGACATTCGCACCGGCACCGGCACCGGCACCGGCGGTGAACGGGTCTTGCTGGGTGACGCCACGCCGACCGAAACCGCCCTGATGCTGCGCTCCCTGTCGAACGGTGACCGGCCGGAAGTCATGCCCGAGCCGAAGGCCGACGACCCTGAAGTGAAGTTGCGAGCGATTTGGGACAAAGAAGGCGTACCGAAGGAAACGCAGGACGCCTTGATTGCAGAAATCGAAGCGAAAGCAAAGCCGGGCGCGAGAGTGGGGCCGTTCGTGATTCCTGGCGGTGATGCCGATGCAGCACCGGCCTCGTCTGTTCGTCACCATCCGCCGGAAAATCCCATGCCCGACCGCACTTACCTGGCTGTTCCTTACGCCGAGAAAGAGCAAGCCAAAGCGTCCGCGCAGGCGGCTGGCTTCAAGCTGCAATGGGACAAGGAAAACAAGGCATGGTTTGCGCCGGCCGGAGCCGACTTGTCGAAAATGGAGCAATGGAAGACCGACAGCGCACGGGTGCAGATACCGACGACCAAGAGCGCCGAAGACCAATTCGCAGATGCGTTGAAGGGCGCTGGCCTGATCGTGGACGGGCTGCCCGTCATGGATGGAAAGATTCATCGGGTGCCGGTGGCGGGCGACCAAGCCGGCGAATTGAGCGGCGCGTATGCCGGCCACATGGAAGGCCGTATGCCGGGCGGTTACATCCAAAACTATAAGACAGGTGAGCGCGTCAACTGGAAGGCTGAAGGCAACATTGAGAAGGCATCACCAGAAGAACGGGTAAAACTGGCAACAGAAGCAGCTCAGCGGCAGCAGCGTAGAACAAGCGAAGCGCAGGCCAAATACGAAGTCACAGCCAAAGCCGCCGCCACCTTGTGGTCAGAGTCACCGGCAGCAACGGCCCAAAACCCGTACTGCATGGCCAAGGGTATTGATAACCCCGGCGCAATGGGTTTGCGTGTTGTGCCAGATGCAGTTTCATCGCAGGCAGCAGCCTTGGGCATCAAGATTGCCAAGACTGCAAAAGAAGCCAAAGAATTGCGCGAGGCAGACCCCGACGCAAGGGTTTTTAAATCAGGTGATTTGTTGGTGCCCGGCCATGACGAAAAGGGCAAGTTATGGACGTTACAATCAGTCAATCCATACTTCAAGTCGTTCATGAAAGGTGGTCGAAAACATGGCCTGTTTACCGTTGCCGGAGCCAACCCGGGTGACAAAACAGTAGCCGAGCTTTTAGCCAGTAAAGATACGCCGATCGTGTTGGCAGAAGGGTATGCCACAGCTGATACCGTGGCCAAGCTATCAAGTCAGCCAGTCATTGTGGCGTTTGATAGTGGCAACCTAAATGCAGTGGCCGAAACCATGCGGCAGCTGTTCTCGGAACGAATCATGATCATTGCAGCAGACAACGACCACAGGGCACCAAAAGAGTTGGGGCCAGATAGCAAACCTCGCGTCAATGTGGGTTTAGAAAAAGCCAAAGAAACAGCCAAAAAGTACGGTGCTGGCGTTGCTGCCCCTCAGTTTAAGGAAGATGAAAAGGGCAGCGACTGGAATGACATAAAAGAAAATCGTGGGTTTGAAGCATCCAAAAAAATGCTTACAGAGCAGCTGGCTTTAGCAAAACGAGAGGCAGCCATTATGTCGGAGCGATTGGTAGGATTGGCCAGAACCCGAGAAATGGAAGCACGCAATAATCCGACAACATCATTGGATGATGCAGTCATAGCAGCAGAACGTGGAAAAGCAGTTTCTACGATCATTTCTTCTTTGGATAAGAAGAAAAACAGTAAAGAAGAAATGCAACAATCCAGTCATCCCCAGCGCGTGAAATCCATAATTCGAGATATTGATGCAGGTTTTTAATGATGTTTTATAGCCAACCATAACTCTGGTAGAGCAGATTTTTTTGTGTTTTGTAATGACAAGCGCTGATATTCTCAGTAATATAATTGAAACCATGAAACCATGAAACCATGAAACCATGAAACCATGAAACCATGAAACCATGAAACCATGAAACCATGAAACCATGAAACCATGAAACCATGA
>NZ_QRCA01000011.1:0-138698 GCF_009833115.1 Nitrosomonas sp. GH22 | reverse complement strand
AATCTACTGAAAGCATACGGTTTTATTGGCAGCATGAGTCGTCTGGGAAATTGTTGGGATAATGCGGTTGCGGAAAGTTTCTTTGGCAGCCTCAAGCAGGAACGCTGCCAATGGCGGCATTACCAAACCCGCCATGCAGCACAGCAGGATATTTTGCAGTATATCGCCGTGTTTTATAATAACCAAAGACTGCATTCATACCTGGATTACAAAAGTCCGAATCAATATGAAGCAGAAGCAGCAAAATCGATAAAAGCAGCTTAACTGAGGTGTCCGATTTTACTTGACCACGTTAAGGTGGTGATCCGCTCGGACGGGGAGAGCAGCAGTCCGACCGCACGCGGCCAGTTCGACAGCCCCATGCTGGTGGCGCTGGCACGGGCCTTCTACTGGCAACAGTTACTCGACGACGGCGTGGTGACCAGTGGCACCGACATCGCCCAGCGCGAAGGCCTGCACCACTCGACGGTGAACGAACTGCTGCGCCTGACCCTACTGGAGCCCGCCATCATCCAGAGCATCCTGGCGGGCCAGCAGCCGCGATGCATGAGCCTGATCTGGTTCCAGCGCAATCCGCTGCCGCTGGACTGGATCGAGCAGCGGCGGGTGGTCGACGGGTTCGATGCGTAGCGGTTTGGCCGCGTATCGGTGGCCATGGTTGACCACAGAAAGGCCGCGCCAAGTCTCTGTAAATGCAGGGTTCGGCCTCGCGACTACCCGCAGGGCAAACAGAGAAAAGAGACTGGGCTGGCCGGGAAACGGGCCGATTCGGCACATCCGAAGGGGATGGCACCCGCAGGGCCAGCGCCCGGAACCCCGCGCCACGCGGGGATGCGCGCAAAGAAAAAGGGCTCGGAGATTATCCGAGCCCTTGCATATGGTGGAGGCGGCGGGAATTGAACCCGCGTCCGCAAGTCCTCTACAGACAGTTCTACATACTTAGCCATGTTGTTTAATTTAACCTAGCATCCGCCAACCGGCAAGCTGATGATAGGCGAGCTACCTATTTTTTAACGCTTTGTAAAGTAACCCTGCAAAGCGCGATCCTCGTTAGTGACTCCACTGTCTGTTGCCAGACCCAGCGTTGAGGCCCACTGGCGTGGAGTTTAGCCGGATTAAGCGGCTAAAGCGTAGTTTTCGTCGTTTGCGACTATTTTTTTCTCAGCTGTTTTACGAGGGTACTGAACCTCGGTATGCCCTGCGCTGCTTTGTAACCCACGTCGAAACCGGATCGCCCCCGAACATGAATTCTTAATATATAAGAGCTGGTGTGGCTCAGAAAGTTCAACCGGAAAATTGTAACAGATTAAATATACCGTAATAGATCACCTGGGTGGTTAATTAGTTCAAATGCTCCCCATGTTTCCGGTGGATCACCGGTACCGAGATAGCCATAAAGCGCTACAATCGGTTTTACTCCAGCAGCAAGACTGGCTTGCACATCACGAATATCATCTCCCAGATAAATACAATGATCAGGAGCTGCGTTTATCTGACGACAAGCAGTAAGTAATGGTTCCGGATGAGGCTTGGTGTAGATAGTATCATCTCCACTGATAATACAGGCTGCACGGTGATGTAATCCAAGCAGGTGTATGAGCGGCCGAGTGAATCTTGCTGGCTTATTAGTGACGATTCCCCATGGGATGGCCTGATCATCCAGTTGTTCCAGTAATTCAGGGATACCTGGAAACAGGCGAGTATCCTGGCAAAGTTGTTCGGCATAAAAGGAGAGAAACTCCTCCCGCATGACTGGGTAACCAGGATCATCCGGTTTCAAACCAAAACCAAGATTCAACAACCCACGTGCACCAGCAGACGCAACGGTACGGATCAGTTCGATCGACAGAGGCGGCTGATCACGCGCAATACGCTGCCGGTTGAGTGCGCGGCCAAGATCCGGTGCTGTGTCCGCAATGGTGCCGTCGAAATCGAACAGGACAGCTTTTCTGATCATCAGGAATACTTGATGTGCTTGTATTAAATCAGGCTTGGAATGTCATGATGTAGTTGACACTGGTATCAGCTTCCAGAGCATAGATTTTTGTGATTGGATTGTAGGTCATGCCGATAATCCCGGACTCTATCAATCCGGCAGTACGCGCCATGCGCGCCAGTTCAGAAGGTTTAATAAATTTTGCGTACTCATGCGTTCCTCGTGGCAGCAATCGAAGAATATATTCAGCACCAATGATGGCATAAAGATACGCTTTCGGATTACGGTTCAAGGTCGAAAAAAATACCCATCCACCATTTTTTACAAGACGGGCACATGATTGAATGACGCTGGCAGGATCCGGCACATGTTCCAGCATCTCCATGCAGGTAACAATGTCATAATGCTGAGGAAGTTCCGACGCAAGCGCTTCCACAGTTATTTTACGATAATCAACCTGATGGCCACTTTCCAGAAGATGTAATTTTGCTACTTTCAGCGCCTTGTCGCTCAGGTCAATCCCCGTCACCCTGGCACCGCGTGCTGCCATGGATTCGGATAATATCCCGCCGCCACAACCGACATCGACAACTGTTTTTCCATCCAACCCTGCAATTTCGTCAATATAGTTCAACCGAAGCGGATTGATTTCATGCAACGGTTTGAATTCACTGTTTGGATCCCACCAGTGATGCGCCAGTTGACTGAATTTCTCCAGCTCCATTGGATCTGCGTTGATGCCATCATTTTTCATACAATAATTTGCCTGCAAATTTAACTGAAAAGATACTTCTGCCAATAACTGCATCCCTGAACAGTTTAGCTTTGTTCAGGGTATCAAGTTCTCGATTACCCGGCAATATCCGCTTGAACGATCAATGATTAATCGGACAGGGTCACTTTTCATGCTTTCATAGCAAAAAGCCCTGCACGCTGGCAGGGCTTTTAGGTGATCCACGTTGAATGCGCGGTAAATTTTAGTTAATGGTTTCTCTCGTACCAGCCACTTCAATTTCCACACGACGATCCGGTGCCAGGCAATTAATTAATGTTCTGGTTGCTTTAGTGCCCTGGCAAGAATCACCGGTAACCGGATTGGCTTTACCTTTACCATCGGTAAAGATACGATCTGCACCGATTCCCTTGGAAACCAGATAGTTTTTGACGGCTTCTGCGCGTCTTACAGAAAGTTTCTTGTTATACGCTTCCGAGCCGATGCGGTCAGTATAGCCTACAGCAATGATCAAATCGTAATTCACCCCTTCCAGGTTTCTGGAAAAATCATCTAGCGCCTGCATACCGGCTGGTTTCAGAACAGCCTTGTCAAAATCAAACAATGCATCTGCCGAGAAAGATACTTTCTCAGGTTCAGTCACGACCGGCACTACCGGTGGCGGGGCCTCAACAACTTGCTCTGGTTGCTTGACCAGATCAGGATCACATTCATAAATAGCCTTGGCAGGTGTCCAGTAGCCGGTGCGCCAGCATAGGCCTGTTGAGTTTCTGGCGACGACCCCGTTATCATCCACAGCATAAGCTTCAGCTTTATCTGCCGCGCTGAAGCCTTGTCTTTGTTCTTCATGTAAATCAGCCATTACAATCCCGGATGCCAGCAATCCGGGCAAAATAACGGCTCCCATCAGATATTTCCTGGCTAATATCATTTTTTTCATGCTATTGTCCTTGTTCTTAAGTATAAAAACCTGTATCACAACCACCCACGATCACTTTTTTATACGATCATTCATACTGTTACGACTCTCCCGCTCATCGTAATCAGATCAGCATTGCTCGCATACTACCGGCAACGATTATGAGTTGATCCTTTTATCTTTGTCAAACCGAAGTGTATCTTCCGCACAACACTGTATCAAACCACATAGCCCAATGTGGACAAACCTTCGGGCGCTTTTAACGATACATGCTCCATAAACGGCGCAGCAATTACAGAGTTAACCAAGATTGTCTTTTTAGCCGAAAAATCTGGCAGAGCAGGTAATATAATATGCAAATCTGATAATAAATATTGCCGTGACCCCAAATAATACATATCCAGTTATTGAGGCGGATGGTTTAAAACGCTGCTTCGGCCGTCGTGTTGTCGTGCACGAGGTAAACTTGAAATTAGGCTGCGGGGATGTCCTCGGATTTCTGGGTCCAAATGGTGCCGGCAAAAGCACCACCATGCAGATGTTAACCGGCAATCTCGCACCCGACAGTGGGAGCGTCCGGATTTGCGGGGTAGATTTACTGAAAAATCCACTTGAGGCAAAACGTTATATTGGTTATCTGCCTGAAATACCTCCTCTCTATAAAGAATTGACGGTAGATGAGTATTTACAGTTTGCTGCTCGGCTGCACGGTCTTGCTAACACATCGGTACAGATCGCACTGGATGAGGTAAAACAACAATGTGAACTGAGTGATGTGGGAAAGCGGCTGATTGGTATTTTGTCGAAAGGCTATCAACAGCGGGTTGCAATTGCCCAGGCAATTATTCACCGGCCACAACTGATTATTATGGATGAGCCAACCGTCGGTCTTGATCCAAACCAGATACAAAAAGTACGCGCACTGATTCGCGAACTCGGTAAAACTCACGCCATCATTCTCTCCTCCCACATCCTCTCGGAAGTAGAAAGTGTATGTAATCGTGTACAAATCATGCACCAGGGCAGGCTGGTACTGGACGACAATCTGGACAACCTGAAACAGCGAAATATGAACCTGGAAAATATATTTACGCAACTCACGGCAGAGAATGCACCTGCCTGGGAATGGGCGCAATGACGATGTTTACTATCGCCAGCAAAGAACTCAAGTTGTTATTCGTATCATCGCTAGTGTGGGTTTTTCTGGCAGTGATGCAACTGGTGCTGGCCTGGGTATTTCTGGGGCGACTAAATACCTTCCTCGAAATACAGCCTCAACTGGCACAGCTCGCCAATCCACCGGGTATAACTGAAGTAATCGTGGCACCGGTATTCTCCATAGCATCCATCGTACTCCTAGCGGTAACCCCCGTACTAAGCATGCGTTTATTCGCAGAAGAGCGCCGTAACCATACGCTGGTCATGCTGATTTCAGCACCAGTTTCCATACCAGCCATCGTGCTGGGCAAGTTTCTGGCACTCATGATTTTTTTCTGTCTGATGCCGCTGTTAATAGTCATGCTATCCATTTCATTATTGACAGGGGGCATGCTGGATTTCGGGCTGCTGGGCAGTAATGTAATCGGGCTGATTTTGCTGGCAAGCTGTTTCGCTTCACTGGGGCTGTATATTTCCAGCCTCACGTCCTACCCGGCCATTGCCGCGCTGGGCAGTCTGGGGGTGTTGCTGTGCTTATGGGTAATGGATATCGTGACCATCGAATCAGAAAGTGCTGTACGCCATTTTTCCCTGTTCAGACATTTTGAAAACTTCAATATTGGTCTAATCGATACGTTCAGCCTGGCTTTTCTTCTTCTTTTTGCCATCACCTTTCTGGTGCTGACCATATACCATCTGGATGGAGAGCGGCTGAATGGCTAAGTTTCTGATCCAACCGGTTTTTTATGACCACGTTTAACAAAAAATCAGGATTACGATCCCGCTGGCAAAACGGTCTATTCATTGCCTTGTTCCTGGTATTAACGGGCGTGTTGGGTTATCTCGCGCTGGAGTTTCGTACACAGTGGGATCTCAGTCAGAATAATCGCAACAGCTTGAGCCAGGCCAGCATCGATATATTGCAAAAGTTTGACGGCCCGGTACAAATTACCGTTTATGCAACACAACAGGATTTGCAACTGGGCGATATTCGCGGAATCATCAGCAACTTCGTCAGCGTTTATCAACGAATTAAACCGGATCTGATCCTGAATTTCATTGATCCGGTAGAACAGCCGCAGCAGGCGCAAAGCGCAGGTGTCAGACTTAATGGCGAAATCGTCATCAGTTTCAAGGAACGCAAAGAGCGTCTTGCCACCATTAACGAACAGGCATTTTCGAATGCATTGGTTCGATTGGCGCGCACCGAAAAAAAACAGTTGCTGGTATTGTCTGGCCATGGCGAACGAAAAATGGATGGTGTCGCCCAGCGTGATATGGGGAATTTTAACAAGAAGTTGCTGGAAATCGGTTTCGAAAGCAAACCTTTCAGCTTTACCGATCAACCAGAGATTCCAGATACCGGCATACTGATTATTGCATCCCCGCAGACTGAACTGCTGGAAGGAGAGGTGAAAAAGATACTGGATTACCTTGCCAAAGGTGGAAATTTGCTGTGGCTGGTGGATACAGGCCCCCTGCATGGATTGCTGCCGCTGGCTGAAAAACTCGGCATTGTATTGACACCCGGCGTGGTGGTTGATCCCCAGGCAGATCGGCTGAGAGTACCATCAACGTTTGCGCTGGGAACCCTTTACGGCGCACATGCTGTAACAGAAAACTTTGATTTCATTACGGTATTTCCTTTTGCTCGCCAGCTCATCCCCGAGGAAAATACCGATTGGCGCAGTGTCACTCTGGCAGAAGCAGCCCCGCAGGGTTGGGTGGAAACTGGCCCGCTGGAAGGTGAAATCAGTTTTGATGAGGAAAATGATGTTGCAGGTCCGGTGGAGATCGCCGTCGCATTGAACCGGGTGGTAGAAGACCGCGAACAACGGGTTGTCGTCGTTGGCAGCGGACATTTCCTGGCCAACAGTTATCTCGGTAACGGCGGCAACCTGGATTTGGGTATGAATATGATCAACTGGCTCGCCGGAGATGAGTCATTTATCTCGATTCAGCCGCGTGTCACCATCGACAGCCGACTGGAGCTGAGTGAGCTGCAATTAACCCTGATCGCCACTGGTTTTCTCATCGCTCTGCCACTGATATTTCTTGTAAGTGGACTCTTCATCAGCTGGTACCGCAAACGCAGATGACGTGTAATCCAGTTTCTGCTGTTTGCTACAAATTTTTGTCAGATCATGCCAGAACTGCCTGAAGTTGAGGTCACCCGGCGTGGAATAGATGCTTACCTGGCTGGCAGATACATTACACAGGTAAAAATACGGAATTACGTTTTACGCTGGCCAGTATCACCTGAATTGATCACGCTGCTCCCCGGTCAAAAAATTAATACCATCACCAGGCGAGCAAAATATCTTCTGTTTGTTTGTAGCAAAGGCACACTCATCATACATCTGGGCATGTCAGGCAGTTTGCGCGTACTACCTGTATCCACGCCGTCATTACTGCATGATCATTTCGAACTGTGGCTGGATAATGAAAAAATGCTGCGTTTTCGTGATCCTCGGCGGTTTGGCGCAATATTGTGGTGGGACGGGGATGTTCGCCAACATCCATTATTGCAAAAGTTGGGCCCTGAACCCCTGAGTGATACTTTTAATGGCTTGTTTCTGCATGAAAAAATACAAAGGCGCAGTGTCAGTATCAAAGAAGCACTCATGAATCAGCATATCGTGGTCGGCATAGGTAATATTTATGCTAATGAAGCCTTGTTTCATGCCGGTATTTCTCCCCTGATTGCCGCAGGCAGTCTGAGTACGGCGCTTTGTGCGAGATTGGTTGACGCTGTCAAGATGACCTTGCAGCGTGCAATTGAAGCAGGCGGGAGCAGTTTGCGCGATTTTACTGATTGCGATGGTAGCCCGGGTTGCTTTCAGCAACAATATTGGGTGTACGGGCGAACAGGGCAGCCATGCCGGAAATGTGGCGCACTTGTGAGTAAAACTCGCCAGGGACAACGATCCAGCTTTTTCTGTGCGCAGTGCCAAAAATAAAAAAGCCAGTCAAAGATTCAGCTCACGAGCTTAATCAAACCTCATGCTACTGCAACCAGGTATCCAGCAATCGGCGCAGTGATTCAATCGGACGATAACCTGTGGTGATCAAATGGCGATCTGTTCCGCTTTCGGCCACAAGTGCCGGAAACCCGCTTATACCCCATTGTGCAGCACGATGGAAACCAGCCAAAGTTTGTTGTTTCGCCTCTTCCGATTGAAACACCGAAGCAAACTGCAATGCCGATATATCTAGATCAGCAACAAGTTTTGCCAGGACGGAAAATTGCGTCACGTCTTTTTGTTCGACATAAAAAGCGTGCTGTATCGCAGCAAAAAGGGGGAATATTTTTTCCGATTCGATCAGTGACATACTGACAACGCTCCGACAGGCAGGTTCAGTATCGTAAATGAATCCTTCCGGCAGGGCATTTTCAAAGGTAAAAGGCTGGCCAGTCGTGGTATGCACCGTATGCCAATGCTGCAGAATTTGTGCTTTTTTTTCTGGTAAAAGCGGCATATTCGTTCCTGGCCGCAGCCCTCCGGGTATCAACTCTACCGTCAAGGATGCCGAATATTCCTGCCTAATTTGCTCGATAACCGGCGCAAACCCCCAGCACCATGAACACATGGGGTCAGCGATATACCATAGAACCAATTTTTTATACCTGTTGCCAGGAAACATCAGGCAACGGAGCGGCCCGCCCGTTTACGCTCGTGTTCTAGCAGGAAACGTTTACGGATACGGATACTTTTCGGAGTAATTTCAACCAACTCATCATCCGTAATGAATTCAACTGCTGATTCCAATGTCAACTGAATCGGGGGTGTCAGCACAACCGCCTCATCATGGCCGGATGCGCGGATATTAGTCAGTTGTTTACCTTTGATAGGGTTAACGACGAGATCATTCTCACGGGTATGTATGCCAATCACCATCCCTTCATAAACCGGCTCACCGGGGCTGACAAACATGCGGCCGCGCTCCTGTAGCTTCCAGAGCGCGTAAGCCACTACCTCACCATATTCTGCCGAGATTAGCACGCCATTTTTACGTGAAGCAATATCCGGCCGCATCGGTGCATATTCATCGAAGATATGGCTTATGATGCCAGTGCCGCGCGTCAGTGTCATAAATTCGGATTGGAATCCAATCAGGCCGCGGGCAGGAATACGATAATCCAGCCTGACCCGGCCACGCCCGTCACTTATCATATCCAGCAGATCACCACGGCGTGTTCCCAATGTCTCCATCACCGCTCCCTGGTGGGTTTCATCGATATCAATCGTCAATATCTCGAACGGTTCGCACTTAACGCCATCAATTTCCCGGATAACCACCTTGGGGCGAGACACCGCCAGCTCATAACCTTCCCGACGCATGTTTTCAAGCAGAATTGTCAAATGCAGCTCACCACGCCCGGAAACAAGAAATGAATCGGTTTCGCCGGTTTCTTCCAGCTTCAATGCAACATTGGTCAGCAATTCTTTTTCAAGGCGCTCGCGCAACTGGCGGCTGGTAATAAATTTACCCTCCTTGCCGGCAAAAGGTGAAGTATTGACCTGAAAATTCATTGAAAGCGTTGGTTCATCAACCTTTGGCATCGGCAAAGCTTCCGGGCGATCAGTATCCGCCAGCGTCGTGCCAATACTGAGCTCATCAATCCCGCTGATCAACACAATTTCGCCCGCAGCTGCTTCACTCAACTGAACCCGATCCAGTCCGCTAAAAGCAGATATCTGGTTGACACGCGCTTTTTTCGGTGTTTGTCCACCCGTCATTACCATCACTTCCTGCCCCGATTTCAGACGACCCCGGCTGATTCTGCCAATACCAAGACGCCCAACAAAACTGGAATAATCAAGCGCACTGATTTGCAGTTGCAGCGGCTGATCAGGATCTCCTGTCGGTACGGGAACATGCTTGAGTATCAGATCAAACAGCGGACGCATATCGCTGCCAGGTTGTTTGGGATCCAATGTGGCATAACCGTTGAGTCCGGAAGCGTAGATCACCGGGAAATCCAGTTGTTCTTCGGTAGCATTCAATTTATCGAACAAATCGAATGTCTGGTTCACCACCCAGTCCGGCCGGGCACCGGGGCGGTCTATCTTGTTAATCACCACAATCGGGCACAAACCGGCTGCCAGCGCCTTGCGAGTGACGAAACGGGTTTGCGGCATAGGGCCCTCAACCGCATCCACCAGCAACAACACACCATCCACCATCGACAGCACACGCTCGACCTCTCCGCCAAAATCGGCGTGGCCCGGGGTATCCACAATATTGATATGTACGCCGGCATAGTCGATTGCACAATTCTTGGAAAAAATCGTGATTCCGCGTTCGCGCTCAATATCATCAGAATCCATCACCCGTTCAGCAATGGTCTGGTGAGCAGCAAAGGTGCCGGCCTGATGCAGCAGCTTATCCACCATCGTGGTCTTGCCATGATCCACATGGGCGATAATGGCGATATTACGGAGCAGGCGTGTCATAATTGAAAGTTCCTCGGAAATCGGCCCGGGCAATCCCGGATAAACTGTTGATTATAACAGTGTTCGAACTGTCAGACTGACCGGGGTATTATCTATTTACAATGGAATTTGTTTCAAAACTCGGGAAAAGGCATGTTTACTGGAATCATCAAAGCGGTTGGCCGTATCAGGCACGTCTATCCCAAAGAAGACGCTGTTCGTATCCATATTGATCCCGGCAAGCTGGATCTCACAGATGTCGCCATTGGGGATAGTATTGCCGTCAATGGCGCCTGTCTGACACTTACTGCATTTGAGGAAGGGTGCTTCACCGTCGATGTATCCGGTGAAACATTGAGTTGTACACATGGTCTGGATATTCCCGGCAATCCGGTCAACCTGGAAAAAGCGTTGCGATTTTCCGATCGGCTCGATGGTCACCTGGTCAGCGGGCATGTGGAAGGAGTCGGCGAAGTTGTACAATTCACACAAGCAGGTGATCGCTGCCTGCTGGCAATCCAACCGCCGCCACAATTGTTTAAATATATTATCCCCAAGGGGTCAATTACGGTCGATGGCGTCAGTCTTACGGTGAATCAGGTGGCATCTGAACGAGTTGAAATCAACCTTATTCCCCATACATTAGCCAATACAACTTTCAAACAGTTTGAGCCCGGCAAAAAAGTGAATCTCGAAACAGATATGATAGCGAAATACGTGGCACGTTTACTCGATCAGGCACAAGGCAAGCAATCATGACAATCTCATCGATTGAAGAAGTTCTGGTAGACTTCAAAAATGGAAAGATGGTTATCCTCATTGACGAGGAAAATCGTGAGAATGAGGGCGATCTGGTACTGGCGGCTGATTTTATTACGCCCGAAGCAATCAATTTCATGGCCAGATACGGCAGGGGATTGATCTGCCTGACATTGACAGAAGAGCGTTGCCGTCAGCTTAAGCTGCCCATGATGGTTGCCGACAATCATTCGCCATTGGGCACCAATTTCACTGCCTCCATTGAAGCAGCCAGCGGTGTAACAACCGGAATTTCCGCTGCCGATCGCGCCCGTACTGTTCAAACAGCCGTCCAAGCGGATGCTAAACCAGAAGATCTGGTTCAACCCGGCCATATTTTTCCGCTCAAAGCGCAGAAGGGTGGGGTGCTGGCACGCGCCGGCCATACCGAAGCTGGCTGTGATCTGGCGCGGCTGGCGGGTTTAACCGAGGCCGCAGTGATTTGCGAGATTCTGAAAGAAAACGGTGAAATGGCAAGGCTGCCAGATCTAATCGAATTCTCCGATGAGCACCATCTCAAGATCGGGACAATTGCTGATCTCATTCATTATCGCCGTCTCACAGAAAGCCTGGTCACACGAACGACTGAACGTCCCTTACAAACTGCTCACGGAGAATTCAGACTGATTGCCTACCATGATAAGATTGCCGGCGTCACTCATCTCGCGCTGGTAAAAGGGACATGGAATACCGGTGAGGAAATACTGGTACGAGTGCACGAACCGCTGACGGTGATTGATCTGCTGGAAATTGATGATTACACTCACTCCTGGAGTATTCATGATGCAATGGCAGCCATCACACATGCCGGAAAGGGCGTAGTCGTGCTGCTACAGCGCAAAAATGATGCCAGCGTGTTAACTGAGCGGATTCTGCAAACCACACCGCATCCAGCGGATAAACCCGTATCGGATCTGCGCCATCATGGTATCGGTGCGCAGATTCTTAAAGATCTAGGAGTCAGTAAAATGCGCCTGCTGGCAACCCCTCGCAGAATGCCTAGTATGACCGGCTTTGGTCTGGAAGTTACCGGGTATCTGGAACCGGAAGATCGCGATCGCGTGTAAAAATCTGTTCAAAGTCTCGATCAAGGGATGCAAGGCAAGGCAAAATTGAACGAGAAAGCGGAGCATACTTGAAATATGTGAGCATTTTGAGTTCAATTTCAACGCCGTAATGCGCCCTTCCGTGAGCTATTGAACAGGTTCTAAGACACTTTTGCTATCAATTTCCGGCCACAAGGCCAATCAACCAACTTTAAAACAAAGAGCAGAGAGGTACGTCTTTTATGTCCTACTATGACAATATTCTCGAAATAGATTCAGACCTCAATGGAAACGGGCTGTGCATCGGTATTGTCATGAGCCGTTTCAATATTGATACGAGTGAAGGGTTGCTTGGCGCCTGCACAACGGAACTTGCCAAACTGGGCGTGCAGGAAGCAGATATCGTTCTGGTAACTGTACCCGGTGCGCTGGAGATTCCGCTTGCGCTACAAAAACTCGCCATATCTGACCGGTACGATGCCCTGATTGCTTTAGGTGCAGTTATTCATGGTGAAACCTATCATTTTGACGTAGTGGCCAATGAATCGGCACGCGGGCTGATAGCAGTCGGACTGGAATACGACATCCCCATTGCAAATGGCATTCTTACAACGGATAACGAAGATCAAGCCACTGCCCGTATGACCGAAAAAGGGGCTGAAACCGCGCGTGTCGCGGTAGAAATGGCCAATCTGGCATTAACGCTTGGCGAAATGGATCAATCCACCACCTCTTCATGATACCAACAGACACTGCTCCACCATCCAAACCAGCACAAGGACACAAAGGCTATAAAAATCGCCGGCGTCTGTCACGTGAACTGGCCTTGCAGGGAATTTACCAATGGCGTCTTGCCGGGGGAAATGCTCAGGAAATTGACCTGCAACTGCAACAGGTCAATTTTTACAGCAAAGCGGATGGTTCCTACTTTTCCGATTTGCTGCAGGGTGTATTGGAACATTCCCGTGATCTGGAAGCACAAATCCAAGCTTATCTTGATCGGCAGCTGGCAGAACTAAGTCCGGTGGAATGTTCGATTCTCCTAATTGGTACCTATGAAATGGTGCATCATCCTGAAATACCCTGTCGGGCTATCATCAATGAAGCGATAGAACTGGCCAAGAGTTATGGCGGGACAGACGGGCACAAATACGTCAACGGTGTACTGGACAAACTGGCCGCCCAGTTGCGGGCTGTTGAACTTCAATCCAGCCCCGTCCGGAATAAGGATCCACACTAGATCCGGTCATTACGTCGATAGCAACACCTCTCTAAAAAATTGTTTAACCAAAACAGTCAACAGGAAAAGAGGGGGTGATTTATTTTGCCATTGCAAACGCTGTTTTCTTTTCCTTATCTTCGCGAGCCGCAACCCAGTGTGGCGTGGTAATCTAGTTTCTCTAGCACCATTGCTGCTGGGGGGTTGCTTCCCGCCATCCGTCAACATCACACTCACGGTTGCAGTCCGCAATAATAGCTATCGATTTATCTAACTTTTCATAAATGGTGTAGCTATGAACTCCGAGTTTGACATCATTAATCGCTATTTTTCCCGTCCCGTACGCAACGCGCTGCTGGGGCCGGGAGATGATGCCGCATTAATTACCTGCACACCAGGAATGGATTGGGCCGTATCGGTTGATACGCTGGTCTCGGGACGACATTTTTTCCTCGATATTGAGCCTTCTACACTGGGTCACAAAGTGCTTGCTGTCAATCTTTCCGATATGGCTGCCATGGGTGCTACACCGCGCTGGATAACGCTTTCTCTGACATTAACTGAAACACTCGCACAGGATGATGCCTGGCTCAAGGCTTTTTCCAGTGGGTTTTTCGCGCTGGCAGATCAGTATCAGATCGAGTTAATCGGCGGAGATACCACCAGCGGCCCACTCAATATTGGTGTACAGATCATTGGCGAAGTCGAGCAGGGCAAAGCCCTCCGGCGAAGTGACGCTAAGCCGGGAGATGATATCTGGGTATCCGGTTTTTTGGGAGACGCTGCCCTGGCGCTGCAATTCCTGCAACAGCGTATAACACTGACGGAGCAAGAGGCAACTCCTTGTCTAATCGCATTGTATACCCCCACACCGCGTGTTGTTCTTGGAAAAGCGCTGGTAAATGTAGCGCATAGTGCAATTGATATTTCCGATGGTCTGCTGGCTGATCTCGGCCATATTCTGGAACGATCCGATGTTGCCGCCACAGTTGATTTCGACCGCATTCCCTGCTCTCCGGCATTAAAAAACAAACTGCAACAGGAAAATGCCACTCGGCAATTGGCCATTGACTGTTTATTATCAGGCGGTGATGATTATGAACTGTGTTTCACCGCACCAGAAAACAGGCATGATGTCATTGCACAACTTGCGCAGCAAACGGGCGTGAAACTCTCCCGCATCGGCAAAATCGTGCCGGGAAAAGGATTGGCCGTACTAAATGCCAATGATAACCCGCTAATTTTTAATAATAAAGGCTATGATCACTTCCTTACCCGATGACTATTCACCACGACGTCAAACGCCACTAAAACCAGATATTACCTTTGTGCATGTCCGGCTAGCGCATTTCATTGCAATGGGCGCTGGTGTCGGTCTCATCCGCTTCGCTCCGGGCACTTTTGGCACACTTGCCGCCATCCCTCTTTTCCAGCTTTTGGATTCGATCCTCGAACCCGTTTCAGTGCTGCTGATCCTTGATGTTTTTTTTATCCTGGGGATCTGGGCATGCGCAGTCACCGGACGAGCACTCAATTCACCCGATCATTCCGGCATGGTGTGGGATGAAATCGTCGCCTTCATGCTGGTGCTGTTTTTCACACCAACCCACTGGGTCTGGCAGCTGGCCGCTTTCCTGTTATTCCGGTTCTTCGATATTGTCAAACCTGCCCCCATTGGCTATCTGGACAGCAAACTCAAAGGTGGATTCGGCGTCATGCTGGATGACCTGCTGGCAGCGTTTTATACCCTGCTTTGCCTCGCAGGCTGGAAATCGATGGTGCTGTTCGAAAGCTACTTTTGAGCGCTTACCCAACCATTCCGGATGACGTAACGCTGCTGGAATTCGCCCGCCAAACCGGACAAACTCTCAAAAATAACGGGTTGAAGCTGGTTTCAGCAGAATCCTGCACCGGCGGCTGGATCGGGCAGATCGTCACCGCCATTTCCGGCAGCTCCGCCTGGTATGATTGCGGTTTCATTAGCTACAGCAATTTATCCAAGCAGCAGCTGTTGCGTGTACAACCACAAACGTTGACACAGTTTGGTGCGGTTTCCGAACAAATCGCACGGGAAATGGCGCAAGGTGCGCTCACGATGAGCCAGGCTCAGGTTGCAGTGTCCGTAACCGGCATCGCCGGCCCTACCGGCGGTTCCACAGAAAAACCGGTCGGCACCGTTTGTTTCGCCTGGATACTGGAGAATTCATCTACAACCGCTGCAAACAGCAAAACCTGCCGGTTCCGCGGTGATCGCGAAGCCATCCGGCGACAATCTGTCGCCACGGCACTGCAAGGTATCCTTGAACTACTGAAAAACGCTACGTCTCTATCCCTTACCTAAGCAGCAGGGTATCCCTGGCCATTGAACCTGGAACACAGATTCAATCATCTGTGTGTTTAATTTGTGCCTCTGTTAGAATCAGTGCGGGAAGTCGGTCAGACAGTCGCTGCCTGGTAACAGGGAGAGGAAAGTCCGGGCTCCACAGAGCAGGATGCCGGTTAACGGCCGGCCGCCGTGAGGTGAGGAACAGGGCCACAGAGACGAGCGTATTAAGTTACGGTGAAACGCGGTAACCTCCATCCGGAGCAAGATCAAATAGGCAGATGATGACGCTGCTCGCCGAGTCTGCGGGTAGATCGCTTGAGCATACGGGTAACGGTATGCCTAGAGGAATGACTGTCCATGACAGAACCCGGCTTATCGACCGGCTTCCCCCATAAACAACTTCAATAACAGATTTAAGCAACTTCAAAAAGAAAAAGGGCAGAGTAATCTGCCCTTTCCTACAGTGTGATTAACTAATTGTTAATAATTAGAAATCGTGGCGAACACCGACTGTGTAAACGTTACGGTCAGCATCTACGCCAGGAGCAAGATTTCTATCTTTTACCCAAACGCGCTGATAACCACCAAACAGGCTGGAGCGACGGCTCAGGTTATGAATCACACCGACGGTAATGTTTTCAACGTTACGCTTGGCATAGGTTCCAAATGGCTCAGTAGCCTCACCAGTTTTCTTGGCGACAGCCATACCCCCTTGTGCAACCAGCATGGTGTTACCAATAGTGTAATCTGCACCAACGATCCACAGACTACCGTTACCATTCGGGTTCATAGCGGAGTTACATTGGCCACGACCGTTGTTACCTAGAGCGTTAATATCTCCAAATGCTGCAGCCTGGGTACAAGTAGCTGCCCCACCAAATGGGTTAGCATCAATTACATGCTCATACTGGCCACGCAACCGGAAATCAGCCACGCTGAAAATTGCACCACCACGCCAGATTTGCTCATCTTTTACACCATATGATTTCTGGAATTTACTGACATTATCCCGGGAATAGGCACCAAACACATCTACGCCAACGATATCAAATTGTCCGCTGTATTTAGCGGCAGCCTGGAAATCCCATTCGCCGTTTTCACCACCGGCATTCTCACTGCCAATAGCAGTGGCAGAGCCAGGAAGTCCCATAAAATTACTAGCACCCGTTGGGTCAATTTTGTCGGCATCACCGGGCATCAACAAACCGGCTACGGAGAAACCTTCCACTACTGGTGAATCAAAACGTACTGCACTTTTGACGAAACCGTGCTCACCAGAACCATAACCATTGGCGGAAGAAACCATCAAACCACCGCTACCATTGGCGTGCAGACTGGTTTCAGCAAAGGCATCAACCGTAAGGCCACCGGCGAAATCACGCAACACGGATTGAACGCGACCAAATTTGAGTTCACCCCATTGATCACCACCTAATCCCACCCATTGCTCACGTGCGGTGTTATGAAGATCTCCTCCCGGATTGAGTGCATATTCGATACGACCCAGCGCACGCAGCCCCATACCCAGATCTTCAGCAATCTGCAGACCCCAACGGGATTGCAGTGCATCATCCGCTACAGCGGTCTGTGCATTGAATCCGTCAACATCAATAGTTGCATACTCAGCCTGCAAGCGGCCGAAAATGGTGACATGTGTACCATCGGCAGCGGCAGTGAGCGGAACTGCCATCACGCCAGCGATTGCCAGTGCCATCAGTTTTTTATTCATTTGAAACTCTCCTTAAAGAAAAATATCTGGATCAATAAAGATGGACCTTGATTCTCTATACATCTACATTCTTTACTACTTCCGTTCCTGCCTGATCAGAGGTGTTGCATATCGCATACTTTTCCGAACAGAAGGGTTGAACGGATTGTGCCCAAGCAGAATCTGTTGTGCAACACCAAACCCGATTTTTATACTTTTTTCACTAAATTATGTTGTGTTATTGCAACACTCTGGCTCTATTCATAAAAAAATCTGTTTTTTACTGTGTATAAATCGGGGGAAAAGCTGGATCGTCACAGTCCAACGGACCCAAGAAGAAGTATTTACCGGATTTCACATACATCAGGCGCAGATAAACCAATGGGAGCTTGCTGGTGTGAAGCAGAATGATGATAAGGTGACAAACGCAGCTTTATGCGGGTTTCTCCACGCAAAATACCTCTGGCCGCCGGTGCGAGCTGCAGGGTAAACCGTTCCCCGCCAGCAGTGAAATAACCCAGTGCCAGCAGGTGTCTGAATACGATGCGCCAGCCTTCGATGCTGAGTTCATGACCAATGCCGAAGGTGCTGACGCGATCATGTCCCCATTGCCTGATCCGGTTGGTCTGTTTTCCGGTCAGGACATCAATCAGATATTCCATGCCAAAATTCTGACCTGTCCGGTAAACGCAGGACAGTGCTTTCTGGGCAGCAAGCGTGACATCCTGAACGGGAGTGGTGGTCAGGCAGGCATCACAATTGCCACATGCCAGTTCACTGCTTGAATCAGATGGTTCGCCAAAATAGTCAAGCAATCGTGTTCTGCGACAGGCGGTTGTTTCACACAGCGCCAGCAACGCATCCAGCCGGGCAGTAGCGGCTTGCTGGACTGGAATGGATATTTGTCCTGCGTTGGATTCAGCCTGATAACGCAACCGGATAATATCGCTTGGCCCATACACCATCCATGCATCAGCCGGCAGGCCATCCCGCCCGGCCCGGCCGGTTTCCTGATAATAGCTTTCAATACTTCTGGGCAAATCCAGGTGCGCAACAAAACGGATATCCGGTTTATCAATCCCCAGCCCGAATGCCGAGGTAGCGATCATGACAATGCCGTTCTCCCGCAGAAATTTTTTCTGGTGTTGTGTGCGTACAGGTGTTTCCATACCGGCATGGTAGGCAAGCGCCGGAATGTGATTAGCATTCAGCCAGGCGGCTGTTTCTTCAGTTTTTTTGCGGGATTGGCAATAAACGATACCTGCCTCGCCGGGATGCTGATTGCGGATAAAGTTTAACAGCTGTCGCCGGCTGTTGGATCGGGCGGTAATGCGGTAGCAAAGATTGGGACGATCAAAACTACTGATGAAAGCACGTGCCTGGCCTAACTCAAGACAACGCAGAATATCGGTGCGGGTTCTGGCATCAGCGCTGGCAGTCAGGGCGATACGCGGTACGCCCGGAAATTTCTCCGGCAGCATTGAAAGCCTGCCGTATTCTGGCCGGAAATCGTGCCCCCACTGGGAAACGCAATGCGCTTCATCAATAGCAAACAGGGCAATGGGAATACGCTGCAGCAGCGCGTGAAAGCGGTTGGTCAGTAATCTTTCCGGTGCAACATAGACCAGATCGTAGTTGCCCGCCAGCATGTCTTGTTCGATTACTGCTGCAGCTTTGGAAGTTTGCGTAGAATTAAGATATGTTGCCCGCACACCGCGTTCATGCAATACAGAGACCTGATTTTCCATCAGTGCAATCAGTGGTGAGATGACAATGGCCACGCCATCCCGCAATAATGCTGGCAGCTGGTAGCATAACGATTTACCGCCACCAGTCGGCATTAAGACCAGGCAACTGTTTCCGTTTGCGATATGGGTAATGATTTCAGCCTGCTGCCCGCGAAATTCGGTGTAACCAAAGATTTCTCTGAGCAGAGTTTGTGCACGGACAGCCAGGGAAGTCATTTCCCGTCCATAAAGCGCTCCAGGTCGCGCCGCACACGCTTGGTCGGCCGACCTTTACCAGCGTAACGCGGTGGCGTTGGCTGCGATTTGAGCTCTCCTGCCAGCATCTCGCGCGCTTGTCGGCTTTCTTCTGTTTCTTGATAAAGTAGGCGAGCTTCCGTAGCAGATCGACGCTGATTGGACAATGCCAGCACTTTCACCCGATGATGATACGGCCCGATGCGAATATCGAGCATATCGTCTACGTTCAGGATTCTGGATGGCTTCACCCGCATGCCGTTAATTTGCACCTGGCCACGCTCAACCGCATCAGCGGCTTGCGAGCGCGTCTTGTAAAAACGGGCAGCAAACAACCATTTATCGATGCGGAGTTTCTCATCTGTGGCCTGTGCACTCTTTTC
The DNA here is from genome assembly GCF_009833115.1 of Nitrosomonas sp. GH22. Lineage (NCBI taxonomy): Bacteria > Pseudomonadati > Pseudomonadota > Betaproteobacteria > Nitrosomonadales > Nitrosomonadaceae > Nitrosomonas > Nitrosomonas sp. GH22. The sequence continues at coordinate 119,052 of NZ_QRCA01000011.1, read as the reverse complement.
AGTCATGGCATATCCGGGGTGAATAGGTCAATAAAAAGCATAAGCCCCTTGATAAGCATACTGAGCGCAATGCACCAAGTCAGAATAGCGAAACCACGTTCCAGCTTGGCTTCGTCAAAACTGTGAGCATAGTGTTTGCCGATCAGCGTACCGGCAACTGTACCTGCGGTAAAAGGTAAAGCAAGCGGCCAGTTCATAAAGCCCATGGAGGTTGCCGAAATAACGCCCGTCAAGGAGATTAGCGCTGTAATGGAAAGCGCGGTGGCAATCAGGGTTTTCATGGATAAATCTGAGACTTTCCTTAGCGCAGGAATGATGATGAATCCCCCTCCCACACCGAGCAAACCGGATAGAAACCCGGTTGCAGCACCTGAAACCAGCAATCCTTTGGCACAGGGAATGGTCCATATCAAACGGCCGCTTTCCAGATTGAGCTGACAAGGTGGAAAAACAGCTTCTTCCGGCTGTGCAGCAAGATTACTCTTGCGATACATGTACAAAGCCGCATATGCCAGCACAGCAGAAAACAATACCGTCAGCAATGCATCAGAAAACTGCTGCGCCACCCATACTCCGGCAGGCGTAATCAGCATACCAGTACCCGCAATGAGACCAGCTGCCCGGTAGCGAATAATTCTTTGTCTGAGGGATGAATAAGTGGCGACTGCTGCTGATACGCCCACTGACAGCAACGCAACCGGCGCGGCTTCCGCTACGGTTACGTTCAGGCCAAAAATCAGTAAGGGAACGGCAATAATGGTGCCACCGGAGCCGGTTAGCCCAAGTACAAACCCCGTAAAAATACCCGGCAAAATACCCAGCCAGTGAACTTCCATACAGAATCTATTTGGATTCAGTGGATCCAGCCAGCCACTCACGTCCTTTCAGCAGACAATCCCAGTATACCCATGGGAAAAGATTAACTTTCATCCACCAGTATAACTTTCTGGCAATAACCGGGTTAAGCGGAAAAGTTGGCAGCAATTTTCCGCCATAACCAAATTCTGCCAGAACCACTTTGCCATTTTCGACGGTCAACGGGCAAGCGCCGTAACCATCGTAAACCGCGCGAAGTTCACGTCCTTCTTTTGCTGCCAGCAGATTTTCAGCAACGATGACCACCTGTTTTCTAACCGCGGCTGCTGTTTTAGAGTTAGGAGCAGAACAGGCATCACCCAGTGAGAAAACATTGGAGAAGCAAGTGCTTCGCAGTGTTTTGGGATCAACTTCACAGAATCCGGCAGCATTTGCCAGTGGACTGTTGCTCAAGAAATCCGGCGCGACCTGGGGTGGCGTGATGTGCAGCATATCGAACGGCTTATCGACACGGGTAACTTCGCCTGCCTCATTCTTGATTTCAAAGGTAGCAATTTTTTCCGGGCCATTGACCTTGACCAGATTGGAATTGAACACCAGCCCGGCATGATATTTATGAACATACTCCATCAAAGGCGGCACAAACTCGGGAACCCCAAACAAAACTGCTCCTGCCAGATCGAATTCGACATCGATTTTGTCCAGAACGCCATGACGCTGCCAATAATCACAAGATAAATACATCGCTTTCTGTGGGGCTCCAGCACATTTGATCGGCATTGGCGGTTGTGTAAACAGCGCCTTACCACCTTTAAGCTGTTGTACCAGTGACCAGGTATATGGTGCGAGATCGAACAGGTAGTTAGAGGTGACGCCGTTTTTGCCAAGTGTTTCCTGGGCACCTTCTATTTTTTCCCAGGCCAGGCGAATACCTGGACATACGATCAATTGACGGTAGCCAACGGAACGGCCATCTGCCAGATGAACCAGATTTTTTTCAGGCGCAAATTCGGATGCTGCTGCCTTGATCCACTCTGCGCCATGTGGCATGACATCAGCTGTATTGCGAGCGGTCTGATCAATAGCATACGCGCCGCCACCGACCAACGTCCAGGCAGGTTGATAATAATGTTTCTCGCTTGGTTCAATAACGGCAATACGTAGGGATGAACGCCGACGCAGCAGGCTTGCAGTTACTCCTAGACCAGCTGATCCGCCGCCTACCACCACAATGTCAAAAACATCATCCCAGTTGCAAGCTGCGACTGTCTCGGTCTGACGTTTATCTGCCGGTTCACAATAAGTTTCGGCTACATCCTCCACTTTTTCTTGTGTGCCAGTACTGGCAGATGCTGTAGAAGCGTCGGTATTGCGAGTGTACAATGCCTGGGCACGATTACCCGAGCCGCAAAAAGCCAGTACCGGGCCAGGCAGTGTTTGCATCAGTTGGTGAAAAGCAGAACATTTTTCATCTGAAACCTGGCCAACTTCAACCGGCATATAAGCAAACTGCAACCCAGCCGCCTTCGCTGCGTTCTCCAGTGCAGTGTGAGCTGGCTGACTTTCTCCGCCTTCTCCATCGGGGCGATTACAAATAATCGACTTGTAGCCCGCAGCCGCAATGCCAGCGATATCGTCCACGCTAATCTGGCCAGTGACTGCTATTTTTTTATCCAGTTCTTTCCATTTTGTTTCAGGGGTGACACTCATAATGATTTCTCCTTACTTTTGTTTTTTATTACTGTCGATTTGATAGCGGCTTCGTATCGGTATGTAGTGTAACTGCTCCAGAGACTGCTCCAGAGTTGAATTCCAAGAGCTTAATCCTGCTCTTGCGGATGCCGTTTGTCAGCGTGAACATTGCTGGTGGAACGACATGATTCGTCGCAACCATTTGTGTCATCTGAAATTGGGTAATTTTCATTTCCGCAGTATAAATCAAACAGTGTGCTAATGATTTGCACTGCTTCCCGGCTGGCAAGACTGTAATAAATATATTTTCCCTGGCGTTCCGTGGAGACAAGCCTTTCCTCTCGCAGCACAGTAAGTTGCTGCGACAAGGTAGGTTGCCGGATACCCAATAATTGCTCCAGTTCGCCGACATTCTTCTTTCCCTGTATCAACTGACACAGGATCATCAGCCGGTCTTCATTAGCTAGAATTTTCAGCATGGAACAGGCTTTGATTGCAGCAGCCTTTTTTTCCACCATGGCCGACAGAGCCTGTTGCAGGTATGAATCTATCATTCTCTGCCAATATTTTTTTGTTGTCGATCATTTGGTTTTGAAACAGCCTGACGGTATTTTTCCAGTCGATCGAAAATGATCATACCCAGCAACATAGCCACCATAAATATGATGGCTCCGGAATGACCCGATGCAGCCAGAACCAGACTTGGCCCCGGACAAAGACCTGCCAGTCCCCATCCTGCACCAAACAACAGACTGCCCAGGATCAAACGGCGGTCAATCGTATGGGAAATGGGCAAATGAAGCGGTGCGGACAATAGCGTTTGGCCACGTTGTTTTGCTGCCCTGAAAGCAAGAAATCCGATGCTGATCGCGCCCAGCATGACAAGAGCCAGTGAAGGATCCCAGGATCCGGCAACATCCAGAAATGCTAATACCTTTGCAGGATCTGTCATGCCAGAAAGGATCAACCCCAGACCAAAAATAAAACCGGAAAGTAATGCAGCTATTAAGATAAGCATATATTTTCCTCTCAAAATTGAATGCAGCGCTAGCTCAAGCTGTGGCGAATAATGTAAACCACGCCCATTCCCATGGCCATAAACGAAATTGTTGCCACCACTGAACGTGGTGAAAGACGCGATAGACCACAAACGCCGTGACCGCTGGTACAACCAGAACCATAACGAGTCCCAACTCCGACCGCCAACCCAGCCAACGCCAGCATTGCATAACTGGTTTCGACATGAACTGGAGGCAGTTCGCCCAGCCAGCGCCATAACCACGGAGCGAGCAATAATCCAATAACAAACGCCGCTCGCCAGGCAAGATCTCCTTTACGTAATTCGATCAACCCGCCAACGATACCGGATATGCCTGCAATCCGGCCTGCAACGAGCAGCAGCAGCGTAGTTGCCAGGCCAATAATCATGCCGCCTGTGAATGCGCTAACCGGGGTAAATGATTGCCAGTCAATCATAAGTTTTCCTCCTTGACAGATAAATTATCCTAACACATTATATATTTTTATGATTTAATGTTTTATATATTAAATTATTTGAATACAAACAATCCAAGGAGATGATGATGCAACCCAATATCCAAGCTTTCTTTGATCCTGTTACCGGGACAATCAGCTATGTTGTGTTTGACAAGCCGGGAGGGCGTTGCGCCATTATCGACCCGGTACTTGATTACGATCCCAAATCCGGGAGAACAAAACATCACTCCGCCGATGTGTTGATCAAATTTGTGTACTCAAAGAAGTTGACGACGGATTGGATACTTGAAACCCATGCGCACGCTGATCATCTTTCTTCAGCGCACTACCTCAAGCAGGAACTAGGGGGGAAAACAGCCATAGGCAGCCGGATTCCCGACGTGCAGCAGGTATTTAAAAAGCTGTTCAACATGGGGGCAGATTTTCAGCCGGATGGCTCGCAATTTGATCATCTGTTTGATGACGGTGACAGCTTTGAGGTGGGCGAACTCAAGGGTAAGGTGATTTTCGTACCTGGCCACACACCGGCTGACCTTGCTTATCAATTCGACGATGCAATTTTTATCAGTGATACGATGTTTATGCCAGATATAGGGACGGCACGTGCCGATTTCCCCGGAGGCGATGCCCGGCAGCTTTATCGATCTATCCGCAGGTTGCTGAATAATTATCCACCGGAAACAAGATTGTTCATGTGCCATGACTATCCACCCGGTGACCGCCCGGTACAGTGGGAAAGCACAGTCGCTGACCAGTGTGCCAACAATATTCATGTACACGACGGTATCAGTGAAGACGAATTTGTCGCGATACGTACCACACGTGATGCCACATTAGATGTGCCGGTACTGATTCTGCCATCCGTTCAGGTCAATGTGCGTGCCGGCCAGATGCCACCCGCTGAAGATAATGGCACTGTGTATTTGAAAATACCGATTAATGTATTGTAAGCAGGTTTATGTGAACACCTGGTCAGGAAACTGGCCGGGAAGAATGTACCTACAGGAGTTTTTGATCAATCAGAAGTTTTCTAGTTACCAATAGCGAACGTTACCGGTATCAACATGGATAAAATTTGATTCCGGGTAGTAGCCAACGCCTCCAACACGCATCGACATGGCCGCACGTCGCAACGCATTAAGTGGAACACCGGGCAAACGAATATCTATTGCCTTACCTTGCATATGCAGGCTTTTTTTAGCTACACCGTGGCTTTTCGCTGCGAGGGTAGCATTGGTAGCCGGCGATCGATACCCAGAAATTACCTGAAATTCTTTTGAGCTGCCTGTTTTATGGTGCAGATGCTGGATCAGATCAAGCAATCCTGGATCAATCGGGTGACGTTCACCGGAACGATGGTCGCGCAATACTTTAGCTATCGCCTGCAATGCTTCCGGAATATATTTTCCCTGCTCCCAGTAAGCTGTCCTGATTCTTTCTCCGGTATGCAGATTTAACAAGGACAGGCGTTTTTCATAAATACGGGGGGAATTGGCAGCATTGGCTGCCGGCATGGCAAATAGTGCACATGCGCCTAAACTGGCTTGCAACAGTCGCCGCCGACTGTTGCCATGTGCGGTAAGTGTTTCCAGATTGTCTGCAATGATAAGTTTGGACATTGTTATCCTCCATGATCGTGCCAAATTAAAAAGACTGTCATAGACACTTTTCCGGCTGTTACCAGTGGGCGTATGCCAGCGCCCGTTTGTCACGCCCGTAGACATCGGATGAAAAGTAAACTTCGCCCTGCTCATCGCTCCAAGCGGTCAGATACAATAAATAAACAGGTATTTTTTCAGGTAAATGCACGGTTTGTGTCTTGCCACTGCTGATTTTTTCAGCAATATCGGCTTGTTCAAATGATTGCCCTAAGACAAACTCTGCCAGTTGCAATGGCTTCTCCAGACGGATACAACCCGAGCTGAAAGTACGAATATCCTTCTGAAACAGATATTTGGAAGGCGTATCGTGTAAATAGATGCTGAAAGGATTGGGAAACATGAATTTGATAGTGCCCAGTGCATTTCTTCTACCAGGATCCTGGCGCAAGATATAAGGAAGAGATCTGCTGGTCGAATGCCAGTCGATAAAATCAGGATTCAGCTCGGATTCATATTTGTAATCGGAAAATACCCTGATTCCCTCGGAAGCAAAATAATCCGGGTTATGTCTCTGTTTTGGCAGTAAATCCTTGCGTGCAATGCTGGCAGGCACGTTCCAGTACGGGTTGAGAACCAGGTGAGTAATTTTGCTGTTGAAACTTGGTGTTGAACGATAATCACGCCCGACAACAATTTTCATATCCAGCACGCGCACATTCTCCTGGACTGCCACCAGATTAAATCCGGCAATATTGACCAGGATATAGCGATCACCGAGTTTCCTGGGCAGCCAGCGCAATCGTTCAAGCGTGATACGCAACTGCTGAACATGCTCTCCTGGCGTTATGTTCATGGCTCGCCGGGTATTTTTACCAATAATGCCATCTGCATTTAATCCGTGTTGACGCTGAAAGGCCTTGATCGCTATTTCCAGCTGATCATCATAAAATTCGCTATTACTGACAACAATATCATATTCCGGTTTTTCAAAAATATGATATGCCTCCTGAATACGCTGACGTACCTGTGGAATAGAAGTATGCCTGGTATGCGGGCGAATCAATGAAGTTTCCTCCGGTATCCTGGCCCATATGGTATCGGCAGCAACCAGTGCACGAAATTTGTTCAACAGTTGTTTGAGCGAACGGTATTGCGGGATATCAGGTGGCAAATCTGCAAAGGCCTGTTCCAGTTTTCCTGAAGTGAGTGCTTGCTGCAGAAACGTTACCGGATCAAATTGCTGTTGTGGAATGTGCCAATCCGGATCAGCCAGAGAAGCCGTCAGCCGGCCACTGTGCAAATCATGGGCAAGCGCCAGCAATGATCGGGTTGTATCCAGTTCGAGTAGTAGGGAAATTGGATCAGAAGTTTCGTCACGAAGTTTTCGTAAGGATTCAATATGGTAATCATTGCTGGAAAGCCCTTCTTCATCAGCTTGCCTAATAAGCACTAACGCAGTGTCCAGCAAGACAGCAGAATGACCAGCCAAAGTCCAGACTGGTTGATAATCACGTTGCGCATAAAATCGCTGCAGGTTTATCTGTACCGCACTATCCTGATTGTTCTGAATATTTTTTGCCAGTTGTTCGCGTATCGATTCTGCGCTGGCAATCCAATTTTCAGCAATGACGGGCAAAATCGTAAACATCAGCGCAAGAAAGGTTAAATACCGCGCTGCCGCTGAAGGATTGATCCAGAACTTTTTGGAATTTTGAATAAATAACAAAAAAATATTCCTGTATTCCCGGTTTAAAAGGGCCATTATCAGACAGTTTTCCCTCTGTACCCAGAGCAGTTTTTAAAAGATATTTTGTAAAGATATGTTTTTTATCATACCTACCCGGGTTGATAAAATGAAAATCAAAAGGATAAATCTGAAAGCTATTGGCCGGTTTTCTGACTGCCGCAAACACAGGCCAAACAAAATCAACAGAGCTGTAATCCAGGCCTGGCGAAGCTGTACGCAATAAGACAACCTTTCCGGAAAAACTTCATTATACTAACCTCCTCAGCAGATAAACGGGGTTCACGTAAACTTATAAAAAACCCTTTTGCTTTTACACCGCACTTAACTGTTTGTTTTTCCTCTCTAGTTTTTTTCAAGTTTCACCGGAATACTTTTCTAAATCCGGGTTAATTTCTTCTACTTGTCATGCAGAAAATAGAGACTTTCTGGTATTTCTGTCTTAAGCATTTCAAACAGGAATTGAATGGACAGCAGTTTAATACCTGGATCAAGCCGCTCAAGCTGGAAATCTGTCCGGATGTGGAAAATACCCTGGTCTTAATTGCTCCCAATCGTTTTGTATTGCAATGGATCAAGGATAATTTTGTCAACCGCATCGACGAAATGGCACAAGGTCATTTCAATGAAAAAATCCATTTCAAACTGGAGCTGAAAGATCCAGCCGAGATCAAAACAGCAACAATCAAGGCACCTGAACCGAAAAGCAAGGAAGACAAGAAACCACCTACAGATAAAGCGCATGGCACCACCGCCAGAAAAACCAATCCCAGCCGGCTCAATCCTGCTTTTACCTTTGACGCCTTTGTTACCGGGAAGGCCAATCAGCTGGCACGTGCCGGGGCCATTCAGGTAGCAGAACGACCAGGTATTGCCTATAACCCTTTGTTTATTTACGGGGGGGTAGGATTAGGCAAAACGCATCTGATGCATGCGGTCGGCAATTACGTTATGGAACTGGATGCCGGGGCCAAAATCCGCTATGTCCATGCTGAAAAATATGTATCGGATGTCGTCAGTGCTTATCAGCACAAGTCATTCGATAAATTCAAGCTTTACTATCATTCGCTTGATCTGTTGCTGGTGGATGATGTTCAGTTTTTCAGCGGTAAAAACCGGACACAGGAAGAATTTTTCTACGCCTTCAACGCATTAATCGAAGCACACAAGCAAGTAATCATAACTTCCGATTGTTATCCGAAGGAGATTTCCGGGCTGGAGGAACGTTTGGTATCAAGGTTCGGTTGGGGATTGACCGTGGCGATCGAACCCCCCGAACTCGAAATGCGCGTAGCCATTCTGCTCAAAAAAGCTTTCATCGAGAAGATCGAACTGGACGAAAGTACCGCCTTTTTCATCGCTAAATATATCCGTTCCAATGTCCGGGAACTGGAAGGCGCACTAAAACGGGTTCTGGCGTATTCACGCTTTACCGGTCATCCGATTTCCCTTGATCTGGCCAAGGAAGCGTTAAAGGATCTGCTAGCCATACAAAATCGGCAGATTTCAATCGAAAACATTCAGAAAACCGTAGCGGATTACTACAAAATAAAAGTAGCCGACATGTACTCAAAGAAACGTGTCAGGGCTATCGCCCGACCCAGACAAGTTGCAATGGCTATCGCCAAGGAACTAACTCAGTTAAGTCTGCCTGATATAGGCGAAGCTTTCGGTGGAAGAGACCATACAACTGTACTGCATGCCCATCGTAAAATCGTAGAACTACGTGCTTCTGATCCCGGAATAAACCGGGATTACAGTACATTGATACATATCCTGCGTGGATGACGTAACACGCCAATAACCCCTGCATGTTTTGTGGATAACTCGCATAAAATCCTGATTGGAAAATTTTGTTCACAATTCATCCACAGGCTATACTCAAATCATACAGGATTAATTTAACGTGTAAATATATAATATGTAAGTAATTTTGTTACTTATCCTTATTTTTTTCACTGCTTAATTATTATTATTTAGTTTTTAAATTAAATGAAACTAACAATATCCGACCGGGATTTGCTGTTCAAACCACTACAAACAGTGAGTGGTATCGTAGAACGAAGACACACGCTTCCCATACTTTTAAACGTCCTGATTTCAATCAGGGATGGCAAACTGGCACTGGTGACAACAGATCTGGAAATAGAAGTCGAGGCAACTTCCAATATTCCGGAACTGGAAAATCAGGGTTCACTGCAAATGACTGTTTCTGTCAGAAAATTACAGGACATATTGCGCGCTTTGCCATCTGGTTCCCCAGTCGAACTGATCCGGTCAGAAAACCGATTACAAATTGTTTCTGGAAAAAGCCGTTTTAGTCTGCAACTACTTCCGGCTGAAGATTTTCCGAGAATGGCCAAGGACAATGAGCGTTGCGATGCCTCGTTCACACTGACACAACAAATACTGAAAAAGCATCTGCAGCGGGTATCACACGCCATGGCGCAGCAGGATCTGCGTTATTACCTGAACGGGACATTATTGCTGATCGAAGACAACAAGCTGATGCTGGTAGCCACTGACACGCACAGACTGGCGATAACTTCTTTCGATCTGGATGGACAGTTTGAAAAATCGGAAACAATTATCCCGCGCAAGACGGTGTTGGAACTGATCAGACAGCTGGAAGATAGTGACAAACCGGTAATTGTCGAAATTTACTCAAAAAAGATCTGCTTCCACTTTTCAGATGCTGTGTTAGTGTCGAAAGTCATTTCAGGAAAATTTATCGATTTCAGACGTGCAATTCCGCAAACCAGTGTTTTTCAGTTCGATATAAATCGTCTTGATTTCCTCCACGCACTGCAGCGCACCGCGATTATTTCCAGTAGTAATGATTTATTTCGCAGCGTTCATCTGAATATCACGAACGGAAAGCTGAATATATCCGCCAAAAACAAGGAACAGGAAGAAGCACAGGAAGAAATTGAAATCGTTTATTCAAATGAAACAATTGATACCAGTTTTAATATCGTTTACCTGATGGAAGTATTGAACAACCTGGATAGCGAGCATATCAGGTGCTCTTTTGAGAGTATGCAAAGCGCTATATTAATTACGTTGCCGGATGATGATCAGTTCAATCATGTCCTAATGCCAATGCGCGAGTAGTACAAACCTGCTCGCCTTATCAGATTTACCGGAATTACAAAAGAGATAACTTTAAATATGAATACAAGTCAGCCAGAGTCCACCAAAAATACCGAGAGCAGTCAACGCGATTACGACTCGAACAGCATTAAAATTCTGAAGGGACTGGATGCTGTTCGCAAGCGCCCCGGAATGTATATTGGTGATACCAGTGATGGCACCGGGCTGCATCATATGGTGTTCGAGGTTGTCGATAATGCCATCGACGAGGCCTTGGCAGGCTACTGTGATGAAATTTCCGTAATTATCCATGCTGATAACTCCATCAGTGTTCAGGACAATGGTCGCGGGATTCCTACCGATATCAAGCAGGATGATGAGCAGAAACGTTCTGCTGCTGAAATTGTCATGACGGAGCTGCATGCGGGCGGCAAGTTTGATGACAATTCCTACAAGGTATCTGGCGGGTTGCACGGTGTTGGTGTGTCCGTGGTGAATGCGCTGTCAGAATGGCTACGACTGACGATTTACCGCAAGGGAAATGTTCATCAGATAGAGTTTCGGGACGGCGTAGCGGTTGCTCCATTGGCAGTTACTGGCCAAACCGATAAACACGGAACAGAGGTGCACTTCCTCGCCAGTCAAGCGATATTTGGTAATGTAACTTATCATTACGATATCTTCGCCAGACGATTGCGTGAACTCTCCTTTCTTAATTACGGAATCAGGATCAGGCTGGTCGACCAGCGTGATAATCGGGAAGAGACTTTTGCGTTTTCCGGTGGCATCCGTAATTTCGTCGAATACATCAACCGTACCAAAACTGTGTTGCACCCAAGCATCTTTTATGCGAAAGGAATGAAAGATGATATTACTGTCGAAATTGCAATGCAGTGGAATGACAGTTATGCTGAACAAGTACTGTGTTTCACTAATAACATCCCACAGAAGGATGGTGGCACCCATCTGACTGGATTGCGTGCAGCGATGACGCGCACACTCAACAGCTATATAGAAAAAAACGAGCTGGCCAAGAAAGCAAAGGTTGATACCACGGGTGATGACATGCGAGAAGGGATGACCTGTGTGTTGTCGATCAAGCTGTTCGAACCTAAGTTTTCATCCCAAACCAAGGAAAAACTGGTTTCATCCGAAGTACGTCCGGTGGTTGAGGAAGTTGTTTCACATAAACTTTCAGAATTTATGCTGGAAAATCCCAATGAAGCAAAGATTATCTGCAACAAGATTATTGAAGCTGCCAGAGCACGGGAAGCTGCCAGAAAAGCCCGCGAACTGACACGCAGAAAAGGCGTCCTGGATAGTATGGGTTTGCCTGGAAAACTGGCAGACTGTCAGGAAAAAGACCCGAAACTATGCGAGCTTTATCTGGTGGAGGGAGATTCTGCCGGCGGTTCTGCTAAACAGGGACGTGATCGTAAATTCCAGGCAATTATGCCGCTCAAAGGCAAAATCCTGAACGTCGAGAAATCCCGCTTTGACAAGCTAATTTCCTCCCAGGAAATCGTGTCACTTATAACTGCTTTGGGAACAGGCATCGGCAAGGATGAATACAACCCGGATAAACTGCGTTACCATCGCATTATCATCATGACTGACGCGGACGTGGATGGATCGCACATCCGGACTCTGCTGCTGACCTTTTTCTACCGGCAAATGCCTGAATTGATTGAGCGTGGTCACATTTACATTGCGCAACCACCTTTGTACAAAATCAAACATGGCAAGCAGGAACGTTATCTCAAGGATGATTATGAACTCAAGCGCCACATACTTGGTTTAGCGCTCGTGGGTGCAGAACTGCATCCCGGGATGGATAATCCACCGATTGTCGGAGAAACATTAGCAAAGATTGCAGATGAATACCTGGTAGCTGAGGCAGTGATTGAACGAATGAGCCAGTTGATTGATCGGGCTGTGATGTATGCGCTACTTAAGCAACCTAATATCGATCTAAGTTCAGAAGCCAGTGCACAAGACAGCGCCGTCAGATTGGCATCGTTGCTGGATGATGTTGAAATTACTGCGGAATACGATGAAGATTCTGAGAATTACCAGCTCAGGATTAATCGTAAACAGCACGGCAATCTTCGAACTAGTTATCTGGATACTGATTTTCTGAAAAGTGGTGATTTCGCCAAGATCAGGCAAACTGCACAAATATTGCATGGTCTGATCGGTGAAGGTGCGAAGGTTAAGCGGGGTGAACAGGAAGTACCCATTCTGGAATTTAAGGAAGCTCTGGAATGGTTGCTGGCGGAGGCCAAGAAGGGTGTTACTATCCAGCGTTACAAGGGGCTGGGAGAAATGAATCCGGAGCAGTTATGGGAAACGACGATGGATCCGAGTAATCGCCTCCTGTTACGTGTACAGATTGAGGATAGTATCCTGACCGATGAAATCTTCACTACCTTGATGGGCGATGTGGTCGAGCCTCGCCGGGCATTCATTGAAAGTAATGCTCTTCGCGCAAGGAATATTGACATTTAGGTGAATTTTGAGGATTTTTTATGTCGACAGAATTTAATAAATCAATGAATCAGGCACAAACGAATATTAACCTGCTTCAACTGCATGATTCACCTGTCGTGCGCTGGCTATACTTGAGTATCGGTGTAACTGCCCTGTTTATAGGTATATTAGGCATATTTTTACCCATACTGCCAACAACACCATTTGTTTTACTGGCGGCAGGCTGTTTTGCGCGCAGCTCCGAGCGTTTTCATGGCTATCTGCTCAGTCATCGTATCGCCGGACCGATTATTTACGAATGGTGCGAATATCGCAGTGTGACGCGCCAGGTCAAGCGTTGGGCATATCTGGTGATGTCGTTATCCTTTGGCAGCTCGATTTTGATCGTTTCTTCCTGGGGATTAAAAAGTATGTTGGTTTTACTGGCTGTAATCCTGTTTACGTTTATCTGGCGCTTGCCTGTACGGGGTGAGAACAAGTAATACACCTATTTCACGTTTTTGATGATGTGTAGTTCTATAAGCAGTTTGTTTATTGATGGAAAAAGTTCGCTTGTCCAAGCTGATGTCCGCGCAGGGAATGTGCTCGCGCAGGGAAGCAGATGTTTATATCGAACAAGGTTGGGTCTATGTGGATGGACAGCCGGCTCGTGAACTGGGGACAAAGATTTATCCCTGGCAGGAAATCACACTTGATCGAACAGCCCAGATCAAACAGAATCAGCAAGTAACGATTTTGTTGAACAAACCGGTTGGTTATGTATCCGGTCAGCCTGAGCTTGGCTATAAACCAGCGGCCAGTCTGATTTGTCACGATTCTCGTTTTCATCGAGATCGTTCTTCTCTGAAATTTACTTCGCAACACCTTAAAAATCTTGCCCCGGCTGGTCGGCTTGATATTGATTCACAGGGATTGCTGGTATTCACTCAGGATGGCCGTGTTGCCAAACAGTTGATCGGAGAATATTCGCGAATTGAAAAGGAATATCTGGTACGGGTAATCGGCAATCTGACGCGCAAAGGGCTGGCATTACTCAATCATGGTTTGCAGCTCGACGGCCAAGTATTAAAACCCGCCAAGGTGAGTCTCTTAAATCAAGATCAGCTTCGTTTTATCCTGCAGGAAGGTAAAAAGCGGCAAATCCGGCGGATGTGTGAGTTGGTTGGTTTAAACGTGTCCGGATTAAAACGTGTCCGGATTGGCCAGATCAGATTGGCTGACCTGCCAGAAGGAAAATGGCGCTATCTTGGCAAGAACGAATTGTTTTGAATGTCCTGGATCCCGAGTTAGTTTCAATCAAAACAATTATTATCAAAGCCATAATTCTTGACAAATTTGAAGGGGTCTCTATAATCACCCGTCTGTCGAGAGGCAAATCCAAGTTTATTAGTCCGTTGTAGTTTGCGGGAATAGCTCAGTTGGTAGAGCACGACCTTGCCAAGGTCGGGGTCGCGAGTTCGAGTCTCGTTTCCCGCTCCATTTTATTGTTTTATGCTGTGTTCTGCATATTCCGGCGTTTCTTGGTCCACGTCAAATTTCCATGCTTGGCGTCGTAAAGTAAGCGACGCTTATCAAACGGTTCATGGCGGGGTGGCAGAGTGGTTATGCAGCGGCCTGCAAAGCCGTCTACGCCGGTTCGATTCCGACCCCCGCCTCCATACATATCAGAAGTGCTTCGTAATTGCCCGGGTGGTGAAATTGGTAGACACAAGGGACTTAAAATCCCTCGGACATAAACGTCCATGCCGGTTCGATTCCGGCCCCGGGCACCAGGAAGTCACAGCGTACTTACTGAGTATTCTGGTATGCGCTGGATTATCAGCACGATCGGTAGTAAAACGTTCTGTAAAAACAGCATGCCCGTCACAATTGTCGAAATAATGGAATAACCCGCAATTTTGCTGTGTGGTAGTGGAATTCACCCGGATTCTGATAAAATTACAGATTCGTTATAGGAAGTGCCGTTCGAGGACAAAATACCATCATGACTTATGTAGTGACTGAAAGTTGTATCAAATGTAAATATACCGATTGTGTTGACGTGTGCCCTGTGGATTGCTTTCGTGAGGGCCCCAATTTTCTGGTAATCGATCCGGATGAATGTATCGATTGTACGCTGTGTGTGGCGGAATGCCCGGTGGAAGCAATTTATGCAGAAGATGACGTTGCTGAAGATCAGCGACGGTTCATCGCACTCAATGCGGAGTTATCCAAAATCTGGGAACCGATTATCGAGAAGAAAGATGCACTGCCGGATGCAGATGAATGGGCGTCTGTCACAGACAAACTGGATCATCTGGAACGCTGATAAAGGTTGCAATCGCAAAGCCGTTAATCATCATCACAATCACATATAACAAAACGGTCAAGGAGACGTGAATGATGAAAACTTCGATTATATGGATTTTTTTTCTGATGCTGCTTTGTGTACTTCCGCAGACTGTCATGGCAGAGCATGGTTCAGCACAAAGCTATCCGGCCGCAGCAAGTGAAAAACTGGTTAACGGTATTGCTAACGCAGCAACCGGTTTTGTTGAACTTCCCAAAAACGTGATTCTTGCCACTCAGCGGGACGGTGCTGCATACGGGGTGACTATCGGTTTTTTGACCGGTATCCTGCATACCATTGGACGCACTGTATTTGGCGCACTGGATGCAGCAACCTTTCTTATTCCCACTCGACCGACTGTTCGCCCGCCTTATATCTGGCAAGATTTTGATAAAGAAACTACCTACGGGTAATTTTTATTGCCTGCCTGCTTCAGTTTTTCAATTCCGTCATCAATTTCCTGATTTTCTTTATCCGCTCTCCGATATCCGGGATTTGCGCCCGGATGATCAAGCGATCAGGCCCGGACATACTGTATTCCTTACCACTTTGGATAAGCTGAATGATTTTTATAGCTTCGATCGGTGGATCAGTTACAAACTGTAACTGAATACTATCTTGGCTTGCGTCAATACGCGTAATACCCATTTTTTTGGCTTCAATGCGTAGTCGGTGACTGTCCAGTAATGCACGGGCTGGATCAGGTAACAGGCCAAAGCGATCAATCAACTCCTGGTGAATCTCATCCAGCTCCGCCTCATCGCTGCAACCCGCCATGCGCTTGTACAGAACGAGCCGTTCATGAATATTGTTACAGTAATTTTCTGGCAGTAGTGCAGGAACATGCAGCCTAACCTCCGTTGAAATACCGAGAGGTTGCTGCATATCCGGCTCATGACCTGCTTTCAATGATTTAATCGCCGCATCCAGTAACGAATTGTAAAGGCTAAATCCGACCTCTTGCATCTCGCCACTTTGTGAATCCCCCAACACTGCACCTGCACCACGAATCTCCAGGTCATGCATGGCCAGATAAAAACCGGATCCAAGCTCTTCCATTGCCTGAATGGCTTCCAGTCGTCTGATTGCCTGTATTGTCAGTGCTGCTTTTTCCGGTGTCAGCAAATAGGCATACGCTTGATGGTGCGAACGGCCCACCCTGCCGCGCAACTGATGTAACTGTGCCAGGCCGAACTTATCAGCGCGATGGATAATAATCGTATTGGCGGTGGGAACATCAATTCCTGTTTCAATGATGGTCGTACACAGCAGCATATTGAAACGCTGCTGATAAAAATCACGCATAACATGTTCCAACTCGCTTTCCCGCATTTGCCCATGTGCAATGTTTATTTTTGCTTCTGGCAGCAGTTTGATCAGCTTGGTATACATGTTCTGAATGGTGCTGACCTCATTGTAGAGAAAATAGATTTGTCCACCACGTTTCAGTTCGCGCAGGCAGGCTTCGCGAATGATTCCCTCTGTGTAAGGGTGTACGAATGTCCGGATTGCCAATCTTCTCTGGGGAGCAGTAGCGATAACTGAAAAATCCCTGAGACCTTCAAGCGACATTGCCAGTGTGCGTGGAATTGGCGTTGCAGTCAGTGTTAGTACATCTACTTCAGCACGTAATTTCTTGAGTTGTTCCTTCTGGCGCACACCGAAACGATGTTCTTCATCGATGATAACCAGCCCCAGGTTTTTGAATTTGACCTTGTCCTGAATCAGCTTATGTGTTCCGATAATAATATCGGTTGTTCCTTGCGCCAAGCTTTGCAGCGCTTCGGATTGTTCTTTGGTCGAACGGAAACGTGAAAGCTCAGCAATTTTTACCGGCCATTGGTCGGCAATCAGCCCGAAGCGATCAGAGAAACTCTGATAATGCTGCTCTGCCAGCAGCGTGGTTGGCACCAAAATCGCAACCTGCTTGCCATCTGCGATCGCAATGAAAGCAGCGCGCAAGGCGACTTCAGTCTTGCCGAAGCCAACATCTCCACAAATCAGTCGATCCATTGGCTTTCCGGAAACCATATCCTGAATGACCGCATGAATGGCGGCAGCCTGATCTGGTGTTTCCTCAAAACCAAAGCCGTCTGCGAAGACATTGTAATCATGTTGATTAAGGCGAAATGTATGGCCTTTGCGGGCGGCACGCTGTGCATACAGATTCAGCAGCTCAGCAGCGGTATCGCGTACCTGTTGCATCGCCTTGCGCTTGGCTTTTTCCCATTGGCCACTTCCCAGCTTGTGCAAAGGAGCCTCCTCCGGCGCAGCACCACTGTAGCGGCTGATAAGATGAAGCTGTGTGACCGGTACATACAGCTTGTCTCCTCCCTGATATTCCAGCGCGAGGAATTCGTCAGATTGGTCTGAATTATTCTCGCCAGCATCCATACTTACCAAGCCGAGATAACGGCCGATACCATGTTGTTCGTGCACCACTGGATTGCCGGGTTTGATTTCAGACAGATCACGCAAAATGGAATCAGCAGAAGTGGTTTTGCGTGCATCGCGCGCGCGCTGTCCGCGTACATGGGTAGCATACAGCTCGGTTTCAGTGATCAGTGCCAGTTTTTCTGCAGCCAGAATAAAACCATTGTGCAAGGCCGCCACACCGAGCATGCAGAGCGTGTGATCCGATTGAAAAGCAGCATAGTCTTCGCAGAGTTTTAATTGCAGGCCATATTCACGCAAGTATTCGGCCATCAGCTCGCGCCGCCCCAGGCTTTCTGCCAGCAGTAAAATCCGGCCCCCGTCCTGCGTAAATGTGCTGATAAAAGTGGTTAACTGCTCGATTGGGTCGGCAGCACGACGATCTACCCGCACAGATGGAAGAGGAAGAGAAAACGGCTCACTAATTGTTTGCTGATCACCGCTCTGTATTTCTATCCGACTATATGCTTTGAGGTAGCCGTAAAACTGATCTTCCAGCAAAAACAGATCAGCGGGGGGAAGTAAGGGGCGATCAATATCACTGCGCATCAGCTGAAAGCGTGATCGGGTATCCTGCCAGAAATTTTCAATGGTGGATGCAATTTCACCGTGCAGGCATAGCGTGGAATGCTGTGGTAAATAATCAAATAATGTAGCAGTCTGTTCAAAAAAAAGTGGCAGGTAATATTCAATTCCGGCAGGAATATTTCCCTTGCTGATTTCCTGATACAGCCAGCTGCGTGTTGGATCTCCCTCAAATTTTTCCCGGAAGCCGGTACGGAAACGACTGCGCCCGGTATCGTCGAGGGGAAATTCTCGTGCCGGTAACAGCCGGATTTCATTGACTGGATAAATACTGCGCTGGGTATCCGCATCGAATGTACGTATGGATTCAATTTCATCATCGAACAGATCAATACGATAAGGAAGCGGGCTCCCCATGGGAAACAGGTCGATCAACCCTCCGCGAATACTGTATTCTCCCGGCGAAATTACTTGTGAAACATGGGAATAGCCAGCCAACGACATCTGGCTGCGAAATGACTGCAAATCCAATGTACTTTTTTGTTTGATGAAGAACGAATACGCTGCCAGAAACTCTCGTGGCGGCATTCTGTATAACGCAGTTGTAACCGGTACGATCAATACGTCGCAGGCATTGTTTACAATCTGGTGAAAAGTAGCCAGGCGTTCTGAAATCAGATCATGGTGTGGGGAAAAAACATCGTAAGGTAAAGTTTCCCAGTCCGGCAATAAACTCACACGCAAATCGGGTGCAAAAAAAGGGATTTCCTCAAGTAATCTTCGTGCATCCTGTGCATTGGCGGTGATAACAGCCAACAGCTGGTTGTCCTGATTCTGCTGGTTTGCCAGTTGTGCCAGGGCACAGGCATCACTGGACCCTACAAAACCAGTGTAACGTTGTAGATGTCCTGGACGAATTTTGATTGGTTTGGATGACATGGTTTTACAAACGGAGTTTGGATTGTTCAGAAATATGCCAGATGTGAAGCCAGGAAAAATGCACCAACCAGACCGATAATGGTAGCTATTGTTCCCAGGAAACATCGTTTGGCCAGTACAATGTTTCCGGTAAAAAATATTAGTCCCAGCTTGAAAATGAGATTGGCAATTACTCCGAGCGTAATTGCGATCACAACTTCGATGATTTCCAGTTGACCCATCTCGTACAAACGTAAGCTGCTCAGTGTGATCGCATCCACATTGGTTAGCCCAGAAATAATGGCCACAGCGTATAATCCGCTATTGCCGGCGATCTCTGATAACCAGCCGGAAAGAAACAATACTGCCGCGTAAAGCAGGCCAAATCTTACGGCGATCGAGATTTCTGTCGGATTTTTGGTATCCGGCATTGGAACAGCTTGCTGCTGGCTAAATTCACGCCACCTGAATACTGAAGCGATTAATCCCAAAAAAAGACCGCCACCCAGAATGGGCGTAAGGTAGGGAAAAATAGTTGGAGAAATGATCTCGGTAATCAATGCAAGCCTGACCAGTACAACCAAATTGGCCAGTAAAATTACAATAACTGCCGTATTGATCAGATCAGGCTTATCTCCGTTATGGCGCGTAAACACCATCGTGGTAGCCGTACTGGAAACCAGTCCTCCCAGCACACCCAGCAGAACAGCACCATGACGCTGACCGACGAAACGTAATGCAATATAGCCAGCCAGGCTAATGCCAGAGATCAGTACGATCATCAGCCATATCTGATAAGGATTGAATGCGTTGAAGGGACCATAATCCTTATCAGGCAAAATGGGCAGGATAATGAAGCTGAGTACCGCGAATTGCAGTATCGAAATCAGATCCTTTCGGCTCAGGTTTTGTGAAATTCCCTGAAGCTCGGTTTTAAAATAAAGCAGTATAGTTGTGATAATGGCAAGCATAACTGCCAATATTGATTCTTCATACCATACCAAAGCTCCCAATCCGTAGCAGATCAGTATCGCAGCAATTGTGGTGGTACCTGGATCCTTCTGTTTTTCCCGTTTATCCCGGTAGGATGAAATCATCATGATTCCGGTTAGCAACAATCCGCTGATTAGCAGCCAGGGTGTTTGCACCTTATCCGATAGCACGGCGGCCAGCGTGCCGAACATGGCCACCAGGGCAAAAGTGCGTAACCCCGCTTTGGCTGCTGGATGCCGTTCACGCTCCAGACCGATGAGCAAGCCAATCGCCATACTGGTGGCAAATTCAACCAGATAAACCCGCTCATGTTCAGGAAAAAATAGTTCATCCATATTGTGCGCAACCAGATCCAAACCAGTGTTCAAGTAGTAACTGCATACGAGTGCTTCCGTTATATTCGTTCAGCTGCACCCGGTAGACAGCGTCAATCTCGGCTGGCAAACGTTCAGTATGAAAAAACAGAATGCCATCATATATCCGGCTGGCGCCAGCTTTGCGCAGCTTCAGTTTCAAATGTTTTTCTCCTACAATTCGTTGATTTTCAACCCGGAAGCGGCCGTTGAAACTGGGTTCAGGAAAACCTTGTCCCCAGACTTGATTGGTCAGATATTGTGCCAGTTCCAGAGTCAGATCTCTTTCTTCCAGTTCACCATCGGTTTCAATTACTTGTATCAAATCGACAGGCGTCAGCAGTGACTGCGCAACTTGCTCGAATACTGCGCGAAATTGTTCAAAATGCTGTGCATGTACTGTCAGACCGGCAGCCATAGCATGGCCACCAAATTTGACGATTAATCCTGGGTGACGTTTTGTAACCAGATCCAGTGCATCGCGCAAATGCAAGCCCGGAATTGATCTGCCGGAACCTTTGATTTCCCCATTATTTCCCTGTGCAAACACGATAACCGGTCGATGCAATCTGTCTTTGATGCGCGATGCAATCAGGCCGATAACACCCTGATGCCAATCTGAATCGTACAAACACAGGCTGTAAACAGGGTGCACCCTGTTATTGGCTGGCGCATCGAACTGATCAAGCATATTTATCACCCCTTCCAGCTTGCTCATCGCTTCATCCTGCATGCCTGCCTCGATTTCACGACGCTGGCGGTTCAGTTCATCCAGCTCGCTGGCCAGATGCAGGGCACGGGATTCATCTTCGGCCAGTAAACATTCGATTCCTAGTGACATATCATCCAGCCGTCCGGCAGCATTTAATCTGGGGGCAAGAATAAATCCCAGCTCATAAGTGGTGACGCGACTGAAATCACGCCCAGCTACCTTGAACAACGCATGAATACCAGCACAGCAATGGCCGCTGCGGATTCGCTGCAATCCTTGCTGTACCAGGATGCGGTTGGTTCCTTCCAGCCTGACCACATCGGCAACGGTGCCCAATGCCACCAGATCAAGCAGGTTGGCCAGATTGGGTTCTTTACCTGTCGCAATGAAGGATCCTCGTTCACGCAGTTCTGCTCGTAACGCCAGCATTACGTAAAAAATTACGCCAACTCCGGCAATATGTTTATCAGGAAAATCACATCCTGGCTGGTTGGGATTAACGATAACCGCTGCCTCTGGCAGTTGATCTCCAGGCAGATGATGATCAGTGATAAATACCTGCATGCCCAGCCGGTTTGCTTCCGCAACGCCCTCCACGCTGGCAATGCCGTTATCCACAGTAATCAGGATTGCGGGAGGAGGATTGCAATTTGCTGCCAGCTGCACGATTTCCGGTGTCAGCCCATAGCCGTATTCAAAACGATTGGGTACAAGATAATCCACCACAGCACCAAACTGGCTTAATGCGCGCAAGGCGACTGCACAAGCAGTTGCGCCGTCTGTATCGTAGTCGGCAATGACAAGTAAACGCTTTTTTGCTGCAATCGCATCGGCTAGTAAAACTGCAATTTGCCTGATATTTTTTAGTTGCTGAAATGATGCCATGTGGGAAAATGTTGTATCGAGCTGATTCGGTTTTTCTATGCCACGTGCAGCAAAAATACGTGCAAGTACCGATGGCAGGCCGTGTGCAGTGAGGGTTTCGTATGCGTGAGAGGGAAACTTGCGGATAATAATATTAGTCATGACCAATATGTTATCACCGGGTTGCAATAAGCCGGTTTGAAGAAACAGTTTGCAAGCTGGAGGAGGTGGGTTTTGCTATATCAAGAAATCAGTATCAATCCCGGGAAAAGGAAGTAAAAGGGACAGGAGTATTTCGATTGCGGATGAATTACCGCCGAAAATACTCCTGTCAGATGGGTGGGTATCAGAACTTACTTCGGTGCAACCACACCTGATTCGCCGGTTGCTTTGGCTGCACGCAGTACCGGATAAAACTGTGTGTAAACCATATCTGTCTTGGCATTTTCCTTGTGACATGCAGCACACTCAGCCGTAGGCAAGTTTTTCGCTGCGGTAACCAGCGGTGTACCAGGCACATAGAAAATGTAGAAAGCCCAGTTTCCTGGTTCATCTGGGAAGCGTTTTGAATCCTTGACGGATGCTTCCAGGCCGATATAGTCGCCCATGAAATAGCCATTACCGCTGCCCGGGCCTTTGCGGCCGCCAACGCTGATCAGCTCTTTTACGGTCATGGCGCCATCCCGGAATTCCCCTGTTTTTTTCCAGTGGGCATAGCTTTCAGGATCAATGTAAACGGTTCTGATTTCGGTAAAGGGTGCTTTTCCGTCATTCAGTTCGTCGGGTGTCACCTGAGTACCGACCATTACCCATTCACGATAATTTTTTGGTAACAGCAGCTCTCCCTTATCATTAAATTCGGCCATACTTGCTGCCAACGTACCGCTGACCATCACGGCAGAAAAAACCAGACCACTCAAGCTACTCACCAGTTGTTTTTTAAAGTTCATGAAGATCTCCTTTTAGTTGATGTTGATAACATAATTATTTCATCCCGATCGGGAAGATGCTTATCCGGTCGGCAGGTGCGGCGCAGTTTACGCCAGATTTGTTGTGAACAGGTTTGCCAGCGCAACACCAGGGTCCGGTGCGCGCATGAAGGTTTCCCCGATCAGAAAAGTGTGGATGCAATGAGATAGCATCATTTCTACATCAGCTGGTGTACGAATGCCACTTTCGGTAACGATAATTCGTCCGGACGGGATATGTTTGACCAGCTGCAAGGTCGTATCCAGTGTGGTTTCAAACGTTTTCAGATTACGGTTGTTGATTCCGATCAATGGTGTGGACAATTGTAATGCGAGATCAAGCTCATCTGCGTTATGCACTTCCACCAGTACGGCCATGCCCAGTTCCTGTGCAATGGTTTCCAGTTTGTGCATCCGTTCGAGTGCACTGTCACCTTGATTGATAGCGGAATCATGTTGAAAAATGGGTGAAAAAAAGGCTGCAACGATCAGCAGAATACAATCGGCACCCATGGCACGCGCTTCGTAGACCTGATATTCGTCTAACATAAAATCCTTGCGCAGCACCGGTAAATCACAAGCAGCGCGTGCCTGCCGTAAAAAATCAGCATTGCCCATGAAGAACTGCTCATCCGTCAGCACGGATAGACAGGCCGCCCCGTTTCTGGCGTAACTGGCTGCAATGTCTGTCGGGATAAAATCTTCCAGGATCGGATTCCGCCCGGATAAATTTCCCACATGTCCTGATCCAGAAACATTTTGTGACTCTGTTTGTCCGCGCAATAAGCCCTTGCTTGGGCTGGCCCGTTTGATCTCTGCAATGACAGCAGCGTGGTTTTGATTAATCCGGCTGCGTATGGCCTGGAGAAAATCACGTGGAGCGGGTACTGCCCGTGCTTCGTCATGAATTTTATCCAGTGATTTTTGTGTTTGGGTAGCTGAAATCTCCTGCTTTTTTACGGCGAGGATGCGATCAAGAATATCTGACATGCAAAACTAATTAATGGGTTAACTGATTGGAGAATTTGATTAATGCCAGCATTTTTTCTTTGGCAGCACCACTGGCCAGCTTGTCACGGGCAATTTCCACCCCTTCGGCCCAGGAATCAGCTTTTCCAGCGACATAAATTGCTGCGCCTGCATTGAGTAGAACAATATCTCTGGCAGGTCCGGGATGATTATCCAGCACAGACAGAAGCATTACTCGTGCATCATCCGTACTATTTACCTGCAGAGATTCTATTGCGGTACGTTCCAATCCGAAATCTTCCGGCTGCACCGTATATTCCCGGATTTCTCCCTCCTTGAGTTCAGCAATTTTGGTTGGGCCGGAAATGGTAATTTCATCCAGCCCATCGCTGCCATGGACGATCATTGCGTGCTGGCTTCCCAGCCGGAGCAAGGCCTGTGCCAATATCCCGGTCAGATCTTCATTGAATACACCCAACAACTGGTTTTTAGCACCTGCAGGATTGGTTAACGGCCCCAGGATGTTGAATAACGTGCGCACACCCAGCTCTCGACGAACGGGAGCCGCATGTTTCATGGCATGATGAAAATTAGGAGCAAACATAAAACCAATGCCAACTTCGGTAATGGATTGGGCAATTTGGTCAGGCGTTTGATTAAGATGGATGCCGATTGCTTCTAGTACATCTGCACTGCCCGCTTTGCTCGAAACAGAACGTCCGCCGTGTTTGGCTACCTGTGCATCTGCAGCAGCAGCCACAAAGGCGGAAGCTGTTGAAATATTGAAGGTATTGCATCCATCCCCACCGGTACCGCAGGTATCGACCAGATTGACTGAATCGGCCACTTCAATGTGCAAAGCCAGTTCACGCATGACTTGAGCCGCTGCAGTAATTTCACCGATGCTCTCACGTTTCATGCGTAAACCCGTCATCAGGGCAGCAGTCATTGCCGGTGAAACGTTTCCTGACATGATTGCGCGCATCAGCTCAACCATTTCCTCATAAGGAGTTTCGCGCTGCTCCAGGATTCGAGCGAGAATAGCTTGTGGTTTCACGCTTCGCACAGTTTTGATGAATGGTCTTGAATATGATGTTCGTGCAGAAAATTTTTGAGCAGCTGATGACCATGTTCACTTAAAACCGATTCTGGATGAAATTGCACACCTTCGACTGGCAACGTACGGTGTCGCACGCCCATAATTTCACCTTCTTCAGTCCAAGCGGAGATAGCAAGACAGTCAGGTATACTTGATGGTTCGATAATTAGTGAATGATAGCGGGTTGCCATGAACGGACTGGCGATTCCCTGGAAAACGCCCCGACCATCATGAAAAACCGGCGATGTTTTACCATGCATGACTTTTTCGGCACGTACAATCCGCCCACCGAAAGCCTGGCCGATACTTTGATGACCAAGACACACTCCCAATATGGGAATTTTTCCACTAAACCGGGTGATCAATTCCATAGAAACACCCGCTTCATCCGGCGTGCATGGGCCTGGTGAAATAACGATGCCGGCTGGATTCAACTGCTGAACTGCATCTAGCGAAATTTCATCGTTTCGAACAACCGTAATTTCCTCACCGAGTTCACCCAGATATTGCACTAGGTTGTAGGTAAAGGAATCGTAATTATCAATCATCAGCAACATGGCGAGTACAATGGTTATTTAATATCCGGGGAAAAATTGCTGTGCAGAGAATCAATGCGTGAAAATGGCCATAATCTTTCTACTCAGGTATTTTCGCCCAGGTCGCACGAAAGGTAAACCTGATATATGAAAATTTCTACAGATGTTTCATCTTCCGAGCGAATACACCGGAAAAACAGATCCAGATATAAACCGAAATCATTTCTGGCTCTAATCCTGCTTGGATTTTCAATTGTCGGCTTGCCTCTGATCAGTGCGCTGATATACAGTGCCATACGTATTGATCAGCTATCCGAACAAAGCCGATACAATGTTTATCAAGCCACCCAGATTACCAATGGTACCGGGGTTATTATTGGTGAAATCATGGCGATGGAGCGTAGTGTGCAACATGCGCTGGTGCTGGATGATGCAACTCTGCTAGAAGGCTATTTCATTGCGCACACCAAGTTTGAAAATATTACCAATCACCTCTCCATTATTTCCACGTATCCGGAACAACAGCTTCCACTGGAAAAGCTGCGGCTACTGGAAACTGGAATTTTTCGGGAAATACTGGATCTGAAAGAACACCCGCAGGATTTACAGTATCTGCTTGAACGTTTCGCTTCTTTGCTTGACCTTGCCCAGGAATTTTCAACCAACAGTTTTCGTATGATCGGGCAAAGTGTCGGTAATGTAAGTGAGATTGCCACACAAACCCGCTCACTGGTTGAATGGGAGTTACTGATTCTGGTTCCACTGGTTATTTTTCTGGCACTGGTTTTTTCCGTATTTATTGCTCGTCCCGTCCGCCAGATTGATGAAGCAATTGCTCAAATGGGGCGTGGTAATCTTTCCCGACCAATCCGTGTCAACGGGCCGCAAAACCTCACCTACATTGGGGAACGTTTGGACTGGCTGCGACAGCGCCTGCTCAAGCTGGAGAACCAGAAAATACAGTTCTTTCGCCATATTTCCCATGAGCTGAAAACACCCCTGACAGCGATTCGGGAAGGCGCTGATCTTTTGGCTGAGGGGGTGACGGGCAATCTCAACCGGAAACAACAGCTCATTGCCGGGATTCTTCATACCAGCAGCATACAATTGCAAAAACGTATAGAAGATTTGCTCAATTTCAGCGCGCTCCAGGCGGAGATCATTACGCTTGCCAAACAGAATGTTAATTTGGAAAAAATGATAAATTCAGTTATTCAAGCGCAAAATCTTTCCATCTTGAGCAAAAGCCTTACAATTAACCTGAATTGCCCGGAGTTATTTCTGGAGTGTGACAAACAGAAGCTGGACATCATGCTTGATAACCTACTTTCCAATGCCGTCAAATTTTCTTCGGCATATGGTCACATTGAAATTACTGCTTTGTGTGATGAAAACAAGGTGCAGATCGACATTATGGATTTCGGCCCAGGTGTTGATAATGCTGATGGAGATCGGATATTTGAGCCGTTCTACCAGGGGCGCAATACGCCTGAAAATCATGCCAAGGGCACGGGCCTCGGCCTGGCGATTGCGAAGGAATATGCCGTCGCACATGGAGGAAATATCGAACTTGTTCGGGATACCGGAAAATGTGGCGCACATTTTCGATTAACACTGCCCACCAACAGTTCTGAATCCACATCATGAAAACAATTTGTAAATTATTGGCAGGGCTGATTTTAATCACGACCCTTCCCGGGTGTATGCGTACACTAGTTCAGCCGGTACATCAGCCATCCGAACATATGGAAACCCGGATTATCCAGGAACCGGATGATCTGGGTGAGCTAATGCGTTACTACAGCGCACTACAAGATAAATCCAAATCAGAGCTCATCGAAGAGTATCAGTACGCCAACAGTCATTATCGCGACAGCATCGATGCACACCAGCGACTTAAATTATTGATACTGTTGTTGTTGCCCGATACCGGTTTTCAAAGTACGCGAGCTGCACTGGATCTAATGGAAAATCCTCCGGAGCAGATCGAGTCGACTCCCGCTACGACCGCCTTTCAAAACTTGCTGATATTATTACTTAAGCAGCAGCGAGCAGCGAATTTCAAAATACGAAGTTTATCTGTAAAGTTACGGACAACAGAGGCAGAAGTAAAAACACTGCAAGATAAGATCAACGCAATTAAAAATATTGAAAAACACTTCATGCGCAAAAGTGCATTCTGATTAATTAGCTGGCTAAATGATGCAAAGTAAAAAAATTCTTCTGGTGGATGATGATCCGGATTTACTTGAGCTGCTTTCCATTCGCCTGACAGCAGCCGGATATGAAACGGTTCCCGCCGAAAGTGCCGAAGCGGCCATCAATTATCTCGACATATCACGACCGCATCTCGTCATTAGTGACATACAGATGAGCGGCATGGATGGTATGGCATTGTTCGAGCATATCCATCGTCATATTCCAACGCTTCCGGTCATTATCCTGACCGCGTTCGGTACCATTCCGGATGCTGTCGCGGCAACGCAGCGCGGGATTTTTGGTTATCTCACAAAGCCATATAATCCTAAAATTCTGCTGAGCCAGGTCGAGCGTGCAATTGATCTGGCGCCTGCTGTAGATACAATCTCCAGCAAAGTGCCTGCCCCGACATGGCGGAAAGCGATCATTACTCGCAGTGCGCTCATGGAAGATCTGCTTGCCAAAGTGGATCGCGTCGCGCAAGGCAATGCCAGTGTGCTGCTGTCTGGTGAAAGCGGTGTCGGCAAGGAATTATTTGCTCGTGCCATTCATCAAGCATCCAAACGCTGTGAGCAGCCGTTCATCACCATTAATTGTGCGGCCATTCCTGAACAACTCCTGGAGTCTGAGCTGTTCGGTCATGCCAAAGGTGCATTTACCGGGGCAGTCCGGGAGCATAAAGGGCTGTTCCAGCTGGCAGAAGGAGGTAGTTTGTTTCTGGACGAGATTGGTGATATGCCTTTGCTGTTGCAGGCAAAATTGCTACACGCACTGCAGGAGAGGGTTATCCGGCCGGTTGGAACAGCTCAGAGCATCCCGATTGATGTACGTATCATTTCTGCTACGCATAAAGATCTGAAATCGGAGATCCAGGCAGGAAATTTCCGTGAAGACCTGTATTACCGGCTTTTTGTGGTGGGTTTGACAATTCCTTCACTTGCCCAGCGTGGTGAAGACATTCCTCTGCTGGCCAATCATTTTCTGCGTGTATTTGCCGAGAAGCACCAAAAGGATATCAATGGCTTTTCTCCGGAAGCAATCAGTTTTCTGCTGGCATCTTCCTGGCCAGGCAATATCCGCCAGCTGATGAATGTTATCGAACAAAGTATCGTCATGAGTGCGGTTCCTCTCATCTCCAGCGAACTGATCCGCGATGCCATGCACAAGGATGAAGAGCAGATGATCTCGTTTGAGGAAGCCCGCAAACAGTTTGAAAGAGATTATCTCGTCAAGGTGCTGAAAATAACTGCCGGAAATGTAACCCAGGCGGCCAGGCTGGCCAAGCGCAACCGCACCGAGTTTTACAAACTGCTGCAACGACACCAGTTGGATTTCACACTCTATAAGTCCTTGCAGGAAAAGGTCTGATTTCCCGTTTATTTCACTAAAGGCGGGAATTTCGCAATGATTTCAATGATGACACCTTCCCGCAACACTTTCAGGGGCAACCAGGTACCCGGTGCCTGACGTTTAACCGCAGCAATCACATCACTGCTTTCCTGAGGGGTATTGCCAGCCATTTCAAGAATTACGTCTCCGGCCTGTAATCCGGCAGATTCGGCGATACTCCGTTTTTCGACTTGTAGCACGAGAGCCCCCCCGGTTTTCTTGCTGAACTCAAAGCCGATGCCCAAACGCTGCTGTAATGGAGCGGCGGATACCGATGTAAACGGCATCAGGCCAAATACTGCATCAGCATAACCTTCAACCAGTGGCTTGCAGGATCGGTTGGTATCCCATGGCAACAATGCAGCAATTTTTTTCACACCGAGATCTTCTAGCTGGTGAGGTACACCAAAGCCTTTCAGGATATGACCGGAGCCCATAATGCC
The DNA here is from genome assembly GCF_009833115.1 of Nitrosomonas sp. GH22. Taxonomy (NCBI): domain Bacteria; kingdom Pseudomonadati; phylum Pseudomonadota; class Betaproteobacteria; order Nitrosomonadales; family Nitrosomonadaceae; genus Nitrosomonas; species Nitrosomonas sp. GH22. The sequence goes on along the minus strand of NZ_QRCA01000011.1, from coordinate 89,389 downwards.
CACCACCAGCGGATTTTTGTTCTTGTCATAACTGCTGAGCGTCATATGGATTTCCTGTGCCATCGCGCGATCCCATAACTGCTGACTGACAACAAAGCGCAAAAAATCGGGATCATAAACGTTTGGTTTTTGAGCTTTTCCAGTAGATTTATGAGCGGGGCGATCATGCTGTACATAAATGGGCAGCAGAAATTCCAGATATTCCGGTGTGGGAGGTGCTGGTCGCGTGACGCCTTCCCGATCTTTTTCCGGTACACCATCGAATCCCTTGGAGGTGACAGCCCGTCTCAGTGCAATATCAATGTTAAGGGCGCGCATTGGAATGCGGTTCATCCGCGCAAAGTGGAACAGCGGCAGGTACAGATTGGCATCCGTATTCCAAACCGATTGCCATTCAGATCGAGCCAGAAATTCGGACTCTGTCAGCTCTCCCGCCACCCATTGATCCAGAATTTTCTGCACCCGGCGTGGAAACATCTCAAAGCCGATTACCATGTCCGGACGTGCAGCGTACAAGGTAGCCAACATTTGCAGTTGCCAGCGATGATGTTCAGGATTAGCGTGCATCTCGCCCAGTAATACCACGGATTTGTCCTTTACTGACGTCAGCACGCTGGACAGTGTTGTTTCCCCTTTACCGGGGATTATCCAGCTTGCAACCGGAACACATTTGTCCGGTGTGATCTGCTTACTGGTAGAAACTATTTTTTTCTCCGAAGCAGTTTGGGCGGCAAGATCAGAAACATTCACCATTCCTCCTAGCAACAATAAACCGGGTATGACAAATTGCCGAGCAGACTTTAAATCAATCATTGTTTTGTTATGTATTTTTAAGTGTTTGTGTAACATCAATATATTAGAAGTATTCTCAATCCACCCATTTGCGGGCATTCCTGAACATTTTCATCCAGGGGGCATCTTCCGGCCAATCGTCAGGGTGCCACGAATGCTGCACAGTGCGGAATATTCTTTCCGGATGCGGCATCAAAATAGTTACCCGGCCATCAGTTGAAGTCATGCCGGTAATGCCTGCAGGAGAGCCATTGGGATTAAGCGGGTAGGTTTCTGTAAGCTCGCCGCGGTTGTTGACAAACTGTAGTGCAATGTAGGGTTGCGCCGTGAGCAATTGCCCATTATCGCGGAATACCGCCAACCCTTCACCATGCGCAACGGTGATGGGCAAGCGGCTACCTGCCATGCCGTCAAAAAACAGAGAAGGGCTGTTCCCGATTTTAGCCATGACAAAACGTGCTTCGAACTGCTCGGAACGGTTGCGCTCGAAACGAGGCCAATGAGCGGTTCCGGGAATGATAGCCTGCAGGTGGCTCATCATCTGACAACCGTTGCATACGCCCAGCGCAAAGGTATCAGTGCGAACAAAGAAAGCGGCAAATTCATCCCGCGCCCGCGCGTTGAACAAAATGGATTGTGCCCATCCCCGGCCTGCACCCAGCACGTCACCGTAAGAGAATCCGCCTCCGGCAACCAAGCCCTTGAATTCGGCCAGTTTCACCCGCCCGGACAAAATGTCGCTCATGTGGACATCTACGGTATCGAATCCAGCACGGTCAAAAGCAGCCGCCATTTCTACCTGGCCGTTAACTCCCTGTTCGCGCAGAATAGCAACTGCGGGACGGCTGGCAAGGATGCCTGGTACAGAAGCAGCTTTATCCAGTGAAAACGTCAGGTGAACATGCAGTCCCGGATCATCTGTATCCAGCAGTCGATCAAATTCCTGTTGCGCACATCCGGGATGATCGCGCAGTTTTTGCATCTGAAAGCTGGTTTCCGACCAGATACGTTGTAACGCCACACGTTTTTCCTGAAAGATCACCTTGCCGTCATACATCAGATGGATGTCATCCTGTCGGTTCGGGTGGCCGATCAGGTAGCTGGCTTGTCCCAATCCTGCCCCTGCCAGAATAGTCATCACTGTAGCATGATGCCGGGTTTCGATCTGGATAATGGCGCCCAGTTCCTCGCTAAACAAAGTTGACAGCACTTGTGTGTCTACAACATCAACTGATCTGGAGATCAGTGCATCCAGCGCGATGCTGACGCCGCAATGTCCGGCAAATGCCATTTCACAGAGTGCGACAAACAGCCCGCCATCAGAGCGATCATGGTAGGCCAGCAGCAAACCTTGTTCATTGAGCGTTTGCACGGCATCAAAAAAAGCTTTGAGTGTTTCCGGACTCTCCAGATCAGGTGCACGATCCCCTGATTGTCCGTAAACCTGCGCCAGAGCCGATCCACCAAGCCGATTTTTGCCATTACCCAGATCAAGCAAAATCAGCTCAGTTTCACCTTTATCTAGCCGCAGTTGCGGCGTGAGTGTCTTGCGTGCATCGGAGACTTTGGCAAATGCCGAAATAATCAATGAAAGCGGTGCAATTACTTCTTTTTGTTGTGAATCATGCCAACTGGTTTTCATCGACAATGAATCCTTGCCTACCGGGATACTGATTCCCAGTGTGGGACACAATTCCATTGCTACGGCATGTACGGCGTCATACAATGCGGCATCCTCACCCGGGTGTCCCGCCGCGGCCATCCAGTTTGCAGATAATCGGACGGTTCCAAGGCTGGCAATCGCGGCAGCAGCCAGATTGGTAATTGCTTCCCCTACCGCCATACGTGCTGAACTGGCTGCATCGATCACAGCCAGCGGCGTGCGTTCACCTAGCGCGAATGCTTCGCCCAGATACGTCTGAAAGCCCGAGGTAGTAACCGCGACATCGGCTACCGGCACTTGCCATGGGCCAACCATCTGATCGCGCGCCGTCTGGCCGCCAACTGTGCGATCGCCAATCGTAATCAGAAAGGATTTGTTCGCCACGGCTGGCAGGCGCAGAACGCGACTGACCGCTTCCTGCAGGCGTATACCGGTTTTGTCCAGAGGAGTAGGGGCAGGGTGGATACGTTTTACATTGCGCACCATTTTGGGTGGTTTGCCCAGCAGTACGGATAAAGGAATATCCGCCGGATGAGTGGCCGAATGTTCATCGGCCACAATCAGTTGCGGCTCTGTCAGTGCTTCACCGACAACAGCGAACGGGCAGCGCTCGCGTTCGCAAATTGCCTGGAACAAAGGCAGGGATTGCGGATGAATGGCAAGCACATAACGTTCCTGCGCTTCATTACACCAGATCTGCAGGGGCGACATGCCCGGTTCGTCAGAGGGAACCGCACGCAGATCAAACCAGCCGCCACGTGCTGCACCATACACTAGCTCGGGCAGGGCATTGGAAAGCCCGCCAGCACCCACATCGTGAATGGCCAGAATCGGATTGGGTTGCCCGCTGCGTGCCAATTGCCAGCAGCGATCAATCACCTCCTGCGCACGCCGCTGCATTTCGGCATTACCCCGCTGCACCGAGTTGAAATCAAGCGCTTCCTCATTGGTGCCGGCATCCATACTGGATGCCGCACCACCACCCAACCCGATAGCCATGCCCGGCCCTCCCAGGTGGATCAGCAAGGTGCTTGGCGGAAAAGGTGCTTTGGCAGTGTGCAATGCGGAAATCTGGCCGATGCCGCCCGCCAGCATAATAGGTTTGTGATAGCCGCGTACCTGACCGTTGACTTCTACTTCATAGGTACGGAAATAACCTGCCAGATTGGGACGGCCAAATTCGTTACTGAATGCCGCACCACCAATCGGAGCAGTCAACATAATGTCAAGCGCAGAGGCAATATGCCCTGGTTTGCCATAATTATCAGTCTCCCAGGGTTGGATGGCCTCAGGAATGCGCAGGTTGGATACGCTGAATCCGGTCAGGCCGGCCTTGGGTTTCGCGCCGGATCCGGTTGCACCTTCATCGCGAATCTCGCCTCCCACGCCGGTTGCCGCACCTGGAAAAGGTGAGATGGCCGTCGGATGATTGTGCGTCTCCACCTTAATCAACCAATGGGTCAGTTCCGGTTCGTGCCTGTACGAATTGCCTTGACTGGGGTAAAACCGCTCAACAGTTTTTCCTTCCAGAATGGCAGCGTTATCTGCATAGGCAACAATGGTATGTTCAGGGTGGCGCTGATGCGTATGCCGGATCATGTCAAACAGCGAATGGGGTTGCTGCATGCCATCGATTACCCAGCTCGCATTGAAAATCTTGTGGCGACAATGTTCCGAATTGGCCTGTGCAAACATCATCAATTCGACATCGGTAGGGTTGCGCCGAATGCGGATAAAATAATCCAGCAGATAATCAATTTCATCGGGTGACAGCGCCAGTCCCATTTCCCGGTTTGCCTGCAGCAGCGCATCACTTCCCTGGCCAATCAGATCAACTTCAGCCAATGTGCCTGGTGTGGAATGCTGAAACAGGATCGCAGCTTCAGGCAGCGAATGCAGTACCACTTCAGTCATGCGGTCATGAATATACGCCTCGATTTGCAACATCTGCTCCGGCGGTAGTGTTGTCTGGCAACGAAACGCGAAAACAATGCCGCGTTCCAGTCGCTCGATTTTATCCAGACTGCAACAATGCGCGATATCAGTGGCCTTGGATGACCAGGGTGAAATCGTGCCAGGACGAGGTACAACCAGCAACAGTTTGCTGCCCAGGGAAAGCGGCGCTGCTGCCCCCTCAACATTGAGCAACTGTCGTAGCCGATCGATTTCTTCCGGCGTCAAATCACGCTGAACCTCACAGAAATAGTGGTAGTTGGCAGTAATACCGGAAATTTCCGGTACGATTGACTGAATTGAATGAAGCAAGCGTTCCAGACGAAAAGGAGAAAGCGCATTGCGCCCATGAAATTGCAACATCAGGAATGTAGCCAGTTAAATGAAAAGACATGATTTTACACGAGTAACCTACAGCCAGATTATTGTCTGGATGATTAGGTTGGGAAAAACCAGAAACTGATCGCATGGATCAATAATAGTTGCAGTTTCTCCGTTTATACAAAATTCGGAACACCTTCTTAGGACTTGACTTAGTTATTTCCAGCTGTCATTTTTTACATATTCCCCAGATGTAATACTTGCTTTTAGGAAGGAGGACAGCATGAGAAAAATACTACCCGCCGGTATGTTGTATGTTGTTATGGTGTTACTCACAACCGCAGTATGTTTTGCAGGAAATAAAAGGGATGCTGCAGAAGGGCGCAATATCTGGTTCAATAGTACTTTTGGAGGAGAGCGCTTTTTTAGTCTTATCTTGCCTAATGCTCCCTTCAATTTCCAGATTGGCTTTGATCATATGTTAACCTGGCCACGGGATAGTCGGTTTGATGAGTACGGAGTTATTAATGATCCGGATTGCACCCCGGGTGATGCGTCAACGGGCTATTTCGATCGATGTGCAGATCCTGAGTCCGCCGGTGTCATAGGAGTGCGCAAATTTCCAAACCCCTCAGGCGGCTCACCGCTTATAGGGATCACCTGTGCCGCTTGTCATGCCGGATTTGATCCCGTTCATCCTCCTTCAAATCCAAATAATCCACAAGAAAGAAACATTCATCCTACTGTCGGAAATCAGTATCTGCGGATCGACAAGCTTTTTAAGAGCCATCTTTCGCCGCATGATCCTCGCTATCAAATCTTTTCCAGCTGGGCTCCCGGCACTGTAGATACTACTTTACTGGAAAATGATCATATTAATAATCCGGGAATGATTACGCCGATCTGGTCACTACCCAATCGCCCATTCTTTGATGTGACCGCTGATGGTGAGCCTGCTCGCGTTCATCGTAACGGACAGGGAGGAGAAGATGATATCGGCTGTGAGCAGGCAGCGCTCCGAGTTTATTTCAACATTGGTATGTGCGCTGCAGAATGCATGGTTGGGCATCTTGCCAACGGACCTGGCGGGAGTCAAACGCCCATTAACCTTGCAGAATGCAGACAGATCTGCCCAGAGCTCCTGCAAGCAGAAGAGTCGGTAGACAAGCTCTGTGCGTTTCTGCAAACGCCACATGCTCCACGCTTGGTGCGTGCCCCGAAAGGCGCACATTATATCGATTGGAAAGTTGTAAGGAAGGGTCAGAAAGTCTTTTCTCAGGCATGCGAATCATGCCATTCCGATGGGAATCGTTCGTTAAGGCGAAATGTTCTCTCTGATGATCTGGTTCATCCTTTCGCCGAGATTGGTACGAATAGCTGCCGTGCCCGCACGACTAACTGGATGGGTGGCCATATCTGGGCCGCGTTTTCTTCAGATCAATATAAGGAACGGCCGACCGGCGGACCAGGTTTTTACCGTGACATGCCTCTTGTAGGCATTTGGGCAACTGCTCCTTTTTTCCACAATAACAGGCTGGGCCAAAGCATCGGCGATCCATCAGTGGTTGGTCGTATCACGGCATACGAGGATGCAATGGATCTGTTGCTGAATCCTGATAAGCGAGATGAGCCTGGTTCGATCCTGCGTACGACTGACCAGGTACAACTACCAACCCCATCTGGTGTCGTTACGCTTCCTGCCGGGACTCCTATTGCTCAATTTGCAAGCCTTGATCCCAGTACTGGCAAAAATCTCTGCCCGGATCTCTCTGAAAATCAGGGGCACTACTTTGGAGCAGAACTTTCGGATGAAGATAAGTATGCGCTGATCGAATTTCTGAAGACCCGCTGATGTCGGTTATTTTATGAGTTTCGTATATGAAAAATATGATCACTCAATCCACCATTAGCTGCCCCCATTGCGGACATAAAGAAACAGAGGAAATGCCAATTGATGCCTGTCAGTGGTACTACGAATGCAAGTTGTGCCATACATTGTTACATCCACTGGCAGGTGATTGCTGTGTGTTTTGTTCGTATGGTACGTTTCCATGCCCGCCAAAGCAGCAAGATCACTCATGTTGCACTTGACCGCTGTCGGCTCTCGCCTGGCGGTACGAAAATCATCAACATACGCATTACCAAGAGCAGTTATGAAACACCTGTTCTGGCTCGTTCGATCAACTCACAAATCAAAGGTAATTATTAACGCTATCTTTGATAGGATCAGCATATTGGCTTTCAAGCACGCCCTGTTTCTTCCCGGGACGCGAAATATCGACTGCACGTAATTGCTTGAGATTGATATGATGATTTTTATCCAACCCATTTTTTTCTGTGGGCTCCAGATTTACTGCAAAAGGCCAGGGTTTATGTTGAGGAAGTAAAGGAGCAACAATCAATGTTCTGGAATGGACATTGGCCAGGCTACTTTGAAGAATGACACATGGCCTCAGTTTTTTGTTTCTGCCTCCTTGGTCGGTTCAAGATTAATCCAGTAAATTAATCCAGTAAATGTCCAGCTGTTTGAAATCAGTCATTGGCTAATCCATCTGACAGCCTACTACCTCATTCTTGTAATTCCGCCTGGTAGTTCGTGTCTTCTGCCTCTTCCTGGTTTGCTTTACGTAAAGCTGCCTGAAGGAAATTTTTGCGTTCCTGTTTCAAGAGTTGATTGATATAGGCGCTACCGATTGTTATTCGCAACATTGTTCAAAAAAGTAAATACTTCATCGTCAATCGTGATGGTTATTCTATGATTCAGGTAATTAATTACACCATCAACAGTAAAACAGTAATCGAGCAACAGATGCAGGTGGTGCCCAAAGAAGTTTGGGCCATGACGATAAGGCTAGATCATCAATGACAAAGCCAAGGGTAGCAACGCGCGCTTGACAAGATACATAACCTGCCGCCATTCTCAAACATAAAGATACGAATAAGGGAAACAATCAGCCCCTATGGGTATTAATAACCTCGGAGGTATATCATGGGTAACGAAAAATCTTATACGGGCAACTGCTTTTGTGGAGCAGTTCAATTCACAGTTACTGGAGAACCCGCTGCTATGGGTTATTGTCATTGTGAATCGTGCCGGCACTGGTCTGCAGGGCCAGTCAATGCGTTTACTTTGTGGAAGCCCGAGGCAGTTAAAATTACACAAGGTGCTGACAACATCGGAACCTATCACAAAACACCAGCAAGTTATCGTAAATGGTGTCAAACCTGTGGTGGCCATCTTTTTACAGACCATCCAGGCATGGGACTCATCGACGTTTATGCAGCATTACTACCGGAATTGCCTTATACACCCGAAGTTCATGTGCACTACCAGGAAACGGTATTGCACGTCAGGGACGGCTTGCCAAAAATGAAAGACCTGCCAAAGGAGATGGGCGGATCAGGTGAAAATGTAGAGGAATAACATAATCTTCACGAATAATCTTGCGATCAAATGAATACCACGCCCATCTATACCACTGCTGAAATTCGCGAGATTGAATCGCTAGTGCTATCCGTACCCAATCCGCCGCCATTGATGGAGAAGGCAGGGTTGGCGGCAGCAGAAATTGCCCAAGCCCGATTGCTGACAGGGAACAATCATCGGATATTGATTCTGGCCGGACCGGGTAACAATGGCGGGGATGCGTTGGTGGCTGCGCGCCATTTGCATGGCTGGGGAAAACAGGTAACGCTGGTGTTTACCGGAGAATCCGCACGGCTGTCGCGGGATGCCAGACAAGCGCTGGAACAATGGCAATCCATCGGTGAAATGATCCATCGGGAGATTCCGGCTAATGGCCAATGGGATGCCGTGATAGACGGCTTGTTTGGTATCGGCCTGAACGAAGCACGCCCGCTGGAGGAAAGGTACCAGCAACTCATCGGGCAAATCAATCATCTGAATCTCCCGATACTGGCGCTCGATATTCCCAGTGGTTTACTGAGCGATTCCGGTCGTGTGTCGGAGGTTGCGGTTAGGGCAGCGATTACGGTTACTTTCATCGCCCTCAAGCCAGGCTTGCTGACGCATGACGGCTGCGATCATTGCGGCGAAATCATTGTGTGCAATCTGGAGCTGGACACCACCACACTGCTTTCTCCACGGAACTGGCTGTTGGATCGAGCGAGTATTGCCTCGAGATTGCCGCCTCTCCGACAGGCAAACAGCCATAAAGGTACTTACGGTAGACTCGGAATTCTGGGCGGAGCCGGCGGCATGATTGGTGCGGTTCTGCTGGCCGGGCGTGCTGCACTCAATCTGGGAGCGGGACGAGTTTATCTGGGGCTGCTGACGCAGGAGGATGCACCGGTAGTTGATCTGACCCAACCTGAGTTGATGTTGCGTCCCCCTTCCGGCTTTTTTGAGCCAGATTTTCTGGATGCTCTGTTAATTGGTCCCGGCTTGGGGGGAGAAATCGCTGCGTGCATTTATCTGGAACAAGCGCTGCAAACCAGCCTGCCATTAGTGCTGGATGCTGATGCACTCAACTTGATTGCCTGCCATACAGAGCTCAGCAATGCCATCAAGGTACGCGAAGCACCCGCCATACTCACACCCCACCCGGCAGAAGCAGCCCGTTTGCTGAATACAACCACTGTTGAAATACAACACAATCGGCTGGAGGCCGCTCAAACCCTTGCCCGACAGTTTAATTGCATCATCGTCCTGAAAGGGGCGGGCAGCATTTGCGCTTTTCCGGACGGACATTGCCATTTCAATACCAGTGGCAACCCTGGTTTAAGCACTGCTGGTACTGGTGATGTCCTTTCAGGTTTTCTGGGTGCATTGCTGGTGCAAGCATTACCTCCGGAAAATACTCTGTTATTGGCCGTTCACTTGCACGGCGCAGCAGCGGATACACTGCTGGAACAGCAACATGGCCCTGTCGGCATGACGGCATCGGAAATTATTCCCACTGCCCGCCACCTGCTGAATTGCTGGATCGATCAGAAAACCTCCGGGTACCGATATGCCCGGTTTGGCGGGCAGTTCAAACCAAACAACCAATGAAATACGGACAATCAAGCCCAGCAGTACTGAAAAGCCAGATATCCACCAGCATCATGCGGATCTGACAACTGCCGAACCAGAGCAGTAATCTATCCGGCTGGAATTATTGAACCGCTACATGCCGCTGTGGTAAAGTGCCGTCAAACTGGCGGCAGCCTTTGTCGCATTTTACCCATTGGATTCCCCGGTTAGGCTCTGCCGATCGTGCTTATTGATAGATAGTGAAACAGCATGGCAGTAACGTGCCTGAAACACTTTGAGATCAGTATCCCGCACACAACAACGCATGGTGGTGCTTGAAAATTTCGTGAAAGACACTTTACAGTTTGTGTCGGATATCAACCAGATTTGGCGAACGACAATCGGAAGTAGTTTTGATGATCGCGGAGCCGGCTTGTGTCAGTAAACAAAAATACTTAACCGATGCGCGAATTTTCAGCAACACCAATAGAAATGTTCGTCAGTCTCTGGCGAAATCGCAGCCTGGTTCATGCCTCTGCCAAACGGGAAGTGCTGGGGCGCTACCGTGGCTCTGCTTTAGGATTGCTGTGGTCCTTTTTCAATCCAATTTTTATGCTGGCTGTGTACACTTTTGTATTCAGCGTGGTGTTCAAGGCGCGCTGGAATACCGGCAGTGATTCCAAAACCGAATTTGCCCTGGTGCTGTTTGCCGGTTTGATTGTATTTAACCTGTTTGCCGAGTGCATCAATCGCGCCCCCGGGCTGATACTCTCCAACGTTAACTATGTCAAAAAAGTGGTCTTCCCGTTGGAAATTCTGCCCTTCGTTGCGCTACTTTCCGCCCTTTACCACGCAGTGATCAGCCTGATTGTCTGGCTTGTGGCCTACCTGGTCCTGTTTGGCGTGCCGCACGCTACCTTATTATTTCTTCCGCTAGTCATTTTGCCATTTTGTTTATTCATCATGGGCCTAAGCTGGGCCCTGGCTTCACTGGGAGTGTTTTTGCGGGATGTATCTCAATTTATCGGTGTCCTCACCACGGTATTGATGTTCCTGAGCCCTATTTTTTACCCGGCAACTGCCTTGCCAGAAAACTATCGACACTGGCTGTACTTGAACCCGCTTACTCCGGTCGTCGAAATGGTTCGGGATGTACTGTACTGGGGAAAAATACCTGAGTTCGCCATGTTAGGACTCTACTGGCTGGCCACTGGCTTCATCGCCTGGCTGGGCTTTGCCTGGTTTCAGAAAACCAGAAAAGGATTTGCGGATGTTCTTTGATAAATGAGACTTTCGCCGCAAACACAGCAAACCATTCGTAACAGCGTTCAGGATATCTTTGGCACCGATGCCCATGTCAAAGTATTCGGTTCCAGACTGGATGATAATGCCCGGGGCGGTGATATTGATTTGCTGGTTGAACTACCCTCCATCACACAGGAGGTTGAGCGTAAAACCCTGCAGCTTGTCGCCAGACTGCAATTACTGATCGGTGATCAACCCATTGATATACTGGTGCTGGATCCATCAACTCGTCGACAGGCAATACATGATCAGGCGCTGCGTACCGGGATACGTTTATGAAACCATCCCTGGATCTTGCACAACAACGTTTTTTACAAACACTGGAAATAGTTGCGAAAGAAGGCAAACATCTTACCTATAGCTGGCACAGTTTGTTCGGGCAGTCAATTGATGTCAAATGGGTAAAGGATCTGGAACACAACTTCGCTCGTGCCGAACAACTGGAAGCCTTTGTGTCCAGATTTGGCAGAATGCAAGACACGATAGCCGGAAAACTGCTCCCACGCTGGTTGCTGGTACTTGCTGAAGAGCCAGGCAGCCAAATAGAGACACTGAACCGCGCGGAGCGACTTGGCGTATTAGCCAGCACAGAAACCTGGCTTGAAATGCGTTATCTTCATAACCGATTAGTACATGAATATATGATTGATCCTGCAAAATTTGTCGAAAACCTGACTCTAACCAAAGAATATAGCCTGATCTTGCTGGAAACCTTCAACCGAATAGTCAGGATGCAATAACACGATTGGGATATAAAGCAGAAACCTTACCTGCAGCACTGAATCTGCCCATCTCTGTAAAATAAGCGATCATTGGTGAAAAAATACAATTCACTATTCTAAAAAGTCAGGACGCAACGCAGGCCACGCTCAACATTATCGAAACCTTTAGTAAGTTGCGTGAGCTTTCTCGCAATGCTAAGGAACTCGCCAACTCAGAAGACAAGCCAAAGCAAAAGACACTTATGCAGCGGAGTGGCGAGCTGATTGCTGAAATCTTGGATGGTGACCTGCAAACACGAGACGCAGAAACCACTATTGAGCTGAATTTCGCTGTCCTGAAATTCCAGCACACTGTCAAAAAAAGTGGAGGTGGTAAAAGCTGAAGGGCAGCTTCAGCTGATAGCTAAAATGGGCACATTAGCATTACCAATTTGGGCAAGACCTGCAAATTACACCGTACCATCATGGCTCGCCCTATCCTGGATCCCGAGGCGTTTGCACACGTACACATTGCTGAATGCAGGGGTGTCGAGTGGTTCGATACCGAGTTTGGTCAGAGCAACATTTATGCCTGGGCCAAGGAACAGGCGGGCGAAACCAGCCATGAAACGTTTGGTGACTGGATGCACCGGAATAACCTGATCGCTGATCACTGCCGAGGCGCCGGGAATCAGCCGGCGGATGGCAAGTTACTGCCGTACCGCGCACAAAGCCATCCCGCGCACTGTCTGCAGCCCGCACTCGGGGAGCTCCCGTTTCGTTGCGATGGTGACGCTGCTCTCAACCATGGGTTTGTTGTTGGTGAAATATAGACTGCTCGCGATGATCCGGCCAGTTGTCTTTGCGAAACTGTAAGGCTTTAGTCGCAACCTCGAACGTAGTATGGCGGGAAGCAATACAGAACTGCTTTATTTCTTTTGTTCTATTACACTTTGCTGATGAATCACGATCATGGCTACAAACTATTGTTCTCCCACCCTGAAATGGTGGCGGATTTGCTGCGCGGTTTTGTTCGGGAAGATTGGATAAAACACCTGGATTTCTCCACGCTGGAGAAAATCAACGGCAGCTATGTCAGTGATGACCTGAGAGAGCGGCACGATGATGTCATTTGGCGTATTCGCTGGAGAAAAGATCAGGCAGGAGAAACGGAAAGCGACTGGCTGTATATCTACTTGCTGCTTGAATTTCAGTCTACCGTGGACTGGTTCATGGCAGTGCGGATTATGACTTATGTTGGTCTGTTATATCAGGATCTGATCCGCAGCGAATCGATTGGCACAGATAAGCGGCTACCGCCGATACTGCCAGTGGTGCTGTACAATGGAGAACCACGTTGGCAAGCGCCGGTGAATATTGCCAATCTGATTATGCCAGTACCGGGCGGGCTGGAACGCTATCGGCCGCAGTTGCATTATTTACTGTTAGACGAAGGTAACTACAGCGAACATGAACTGACCAGCCTGCACAACCTCGCGGCAGCTTTGTTCCGGCTGGAGAACAGCCACACTCCGGAAGATGTCCAACAAGTATTGCAGGCGTTGATTACCTGGCTGCAATCGCCCGAGCAAAGTAACTTGCGACGTGCATTTTCTATATGGATACAACGGGTATATCTGCGCAACAGAATGCCGGGAATCAAATTTGACGAAGTTCAGGATTTACAGGAGGTACACAGCATGCTTTCAGAACGTGTCAAGGAATGGACCAAAGACTGGAAACAACAGGGAATTGCAGAGGGACTTCAAGAAGGTTTGCAAAAAGGTTTGCAAAAAGGTTTGCAAAAAGGTTTGCAAGAAGGTTTGCAAAAAGGTCTACAAGAAGGCCTGAAAAAAGGACGACTGGAGGGTGAGGCTGAGTTTCTACAGTATTTGCTGGAGCAGCGCTTTGGTTCTGGTTCAATCAGTGAAGCAGTACGCAAGCGAATTGAGGCGGCAGATACACATACTTTGCAGCGCTGGGGAAAACAGATACTGACAGCACAGACCATCGAAGAAGTTTTTGAAGCGTAATGGTTTCTATGTTTGCGTATCCTTCCACCCTGTTTTTGCGAGGCGGTACGCCGAAGCAATCCAGCAGCGACATCAGCAGAATACGTGACGTACCCTTAACCCCGACCACAACCATGCTGGATCTCCGCACTGGTTGCACCGCCTCGCGAAGACGGGATTATTCAGGCAGCATACGAGAAAATACTGTCTTTATGGATCCCGACAGGCCTTTAGCTGCGAGAGTAGCGTGGCAAAAGAAGTAATCCAGCCACTCCCTCTTTTGCCGTCTTTGCAAAACCCAACAGGTTGAAACAATCCAGTAAAATACAGCTTTTACTCCCATCAAAACGTAATGCCAATCCGGATTGACAAGCAATCTTCAAAAGAAAAATCAAGAGAGAATCTGTTTGCAGCAAGCAATAGAAACACAAGGGATAACATGAAACCTATCCCGAACAGTACAAGGGTAATTGGCCGCTGCCAGTACCAGCTCAAGTTACACGTGCTCTTCACGTCTTTGCACGCGGCGTTCAATTTCATCGCGCGTGGGCAGTGTTTTCAGATCGTAACTGGCCTGCAAAGCAAGCCAGGAAGCGGCATCACCCCCGAAATAATGCGCCAGCCGTTCAGCAGTATCAGCAGTAACGGCACGCCGCTCCTTGACGATTTCATGAATGCGGGTGGCTGGCACACTCAAGGCAATCGCCAGCGCGTTGACACTTATTCCAGCTGGAATCAAAAAATCTTCACGCAGTACTTCACCGGGATGGACGGCGCGCATGCAGTTTACAGGTCTGGCCATGGTTATTTCTCAATGATAATCAACAATCTCGACATCAGCCGGCCCGAGATCGGTCCAACTGAAGCATATACGCCATTGTGCGTTGATACGAATGCTCCATTGACCTTCCCGGTCGCCAGCCAGTTTTTCCAGCCGATTTCCTGGTGGAGAACGCAAAAAATCAAGTGTTTGTGCTGCCTCCAATTGTGCCAGCTTACGTTCAGCTGCAGCTTGGATAGTACTAAAACGCTGAGGATATTCACCCTCAAACACTGCTTGCGTACTCTTACATCGAAAAGACTGGATCATGCAGCCCATGATATTACGTCAAACGTAACACGTAAAGCGAGAAAAATTTTAGGCTATCTACCCTGCTATGGGCAGTCAGCGGAGGCAGCGTGAACAAAGAACAGAACGACATCGCCATTCGCGTGGAAAACCTCAGCAAGTGTTATCAAATCTACGATACCCCACGCGACCGGCTCAAACAATTCATCCTGCCTCGCGTGCAGCGCGTTATTGGTAGACAGCCGAAGCAGTATTTTCGTGAGTTTTGGGCGCTTAAGGACATATCGTTTGAGGTGAAGAAAGGCGAGACTATCGGCATCATCGGCCGCAACGGCAGCGGTAAATCCACCTTGTTGCAAATGATCTGCGGCACACTCAGCCCGACTTCTGGCAGCATTACAACCCATGGTCGCATTGCAGCGCTACTGGAGCTGGGTTCCGGCTTTAATCCGGAATTTACCGGGCGTGAAAACGTCTACATGAACGCATCCGTTCTGGGTTTGAGTCAGGAAGAAACGGATGCGCGCTTTGATGATATTGTCGCATTTGCCGATATTGGTGAGTTCATTGAACAACCGGTCAAAACTTACTCCAGTGGCATGATGGTGCGGCTTAGCTTTGCCGTGGCCATTAATGTTGATCCGGAAATTCTTATCGTTGATGAGGCACTTTCAGTTGGAGATGAATTATTCCAGCGCAAATGTTTTTCGAGGATTGAATCAATACGTGCAAGCGGTGCGACGATTCTGTTTGTTTCGCATTCAGGGACTCAAATCGTAGAATTATGTGACCGCGCCGTGCTGATGGACGCCGGAGAAAAGCTGGCAGTTGGCGCACCTAAACAAATCGTTGGTCGCTATCAAAAGTTGCTTTACGCTCCTGCTGATATGCAAGATACAGTTCGTGAGCAAATTCAGTATATGGATGAGCATACGGGAATCCACGCGATTGCTGCTGGGACAGTAACGAAACAAAATGAACCGGAATCTGTTCGTGAGCCGGAACCCGAAGAAAGTTTTGATCCAAATCTCAAACCCAGCAGCACGATTGAATATGAATCGCATGGCGCGCATATCATCTCGCCAACCATACTTACGTTGGCCGGGCAGCGTGTTAATAATTTGGTGCGCGGCAGAACGTATCGCTATTCTTATACCGTGCGTTTCACTAAGAGCGGTAGCAACGTACGTTTTGGCATGCTGATCAAAACTGTTTCCGGGGTCGAATTGGGGGGGGGCGCTTCAGCGCGATCCCGGCAGAATAGTCTTCCCTATGTTGAAGCGGGTTCTTCTTATCAGGTTGAATTTCGATTTAAGTGTGTATTGCATTCGGGGGTATATTTTTTGAATGCCGGTGTCGTAGGCGACGTCGATGGCAGTGAAGGATACTTCCATCGTCTGATTGATATTGAGATGTTCAGAATTCTGTCGGATTCCAACGGTTTTGCGACCGGCATTATTGATTTTGAATGCTATCCAGAAGTCGAGCTAAAACAGACAGAAAAAGCGATTTAAAACAATGGCAAATGAAAAAGACTTGATCGTTGTATTGGGCATGCATCGCAGTGGAACCAGTGTGATTGCTCGCGGTCTTCAGGTTCTTGGGGTGTCACTTGGTGATCGATTGATGCCAGCTATCGAAAATATCAATGCCAGAGGATTTTGGGAAGATATTGATCTGAACTCGCTCAATATTGAAATGCTTCAGGCTATTGGTAGTGACTGGTTCTACTTGACGCCGATTAATGCTAATGATGTCAATAAATTGCACAAAGACGGCTATTTTATTCGTGCGGTAGAGCTACTTCAGGAGAAGATTTGTAATGTACCGATTTTTGGTTTTAAAGATCCTAGAGTAGCCAAATTATTGCCATTTTGGAAGGAGGTATTTGACCATTGTCAGCTTAATGTGAAGTATGTGTTGGCTATACGCCATCCGCTAAGTGTAGTCAGGTCGTTGGCAAAGCGAGATGGTTTTGTCGAAGAGCATAGCTATCTATTGTGGTTGGGCCATACGTTGGAGAGCCTGGCCGGGGGTGTTGGGAAGTCGCGAGTGCTGGTGGATTATGATCGTATGATGCAATCGCCAGATACAGAGTTGATGCGTGTAGCAAAGGCTCTTAATCTGGAAATAGATAGTGTGGAGTTGCAGGATTACAAAACAAAATTCCTGGATGAATCTCTACGGCATACAAAGTATGATTATGGTGATTTGCTGTCAGATATCGCTTGCCCTGCTATTGTTCAAGAAGTTTATAGTTCTCTGACAGGCGCAGTATCCGATTCGGTACCAATTAATGACAATAAACTGTCTGCCAAGATTTCCTGTTGGGTTGCTGAATTTGCGCGCCTAAAATCCGCTCTTGTTCTGGCTGATAAACTGCTGTCACAGAAGATGAATATGAGCAGAGATGTAACTGAGCGTGACAGTCAGATCACTGATCTCAATCGAGCCATAACTGAGCGTGACAGTCAGATCACTGATCTCAATCGAGCCATAACTGAGCGTGACAGTCAGATCACTGATCTCAATCGAGCCATAACTGAGTGCAATGGCCAGATCAAGAGTTTGAATTTAATTGTGGCAGATCGTAATGCAACTATCCAGTCAATTTTCCAAAGTACATCTTGGAAAATTACATCTTTATTTAGAGCAATAAGTCGACTTTTAAGAAATAAAAACCGTAAAGTCTAAAAAATAGGCTAACACTAGATATTTAGTTGAATAATTAAAAAATTGTGTGGTGTAAGTATTTTTATGAAAATTGGTGTTTTTACTATAGCTTCAAAGAATTATCTCGCTTACGCTAGAACATTGATGGCATCGGTTAAAGAGCATCTGCCAGAATACCGGCGCTATTTGTGTCTTGCTGATGAGGTGTCAGGTGAGTTTGAGCCTTCGAAAGAGGTTTTTGAAGTCATTCAGGCAGATCAGATCGGAATTGATTCATTTCAGGATATGACAATCCGTTATGACATTATGGAATTTAACACGGCAGTTAAACCTTTCATGATTGAATGGTTGTTCAACAATACTGATCTGGATGTCGTCATCTATCTGGATCCAGATATTCAGGTTTTCTCCAAATTTGATCGGCTTGAGGCGGTAATTGAAAGAGGGGCGTCTGTTGTCTTGATACCTCACATTACTCGACCAGTGGAAGATGGATCCAATCCCAATGACCACACTATGTTGCAGGCTGGTGTTTTCAATCTTGGTTTTATCGCGGTAAGGCGCTGTGAGGAAGCCAGACAATTTATACGCTGGTGGGGACGGCGTCTGAAAACGCAGTGTGCTTCAGATTTTTCTCGTAATTTGTTTACAGATCAACGCTGGTGTGACCTGGCACCGTGTTTTCTCAACAATCTCCACGTATTCAAGGATCCAGGCTACAACATCGCATACTGGAATTTGATGCAGCGCAAAGTCGAGCATACTGCAGAGGGAAAATGGTTGGTGGACAGCCAGCCTCTAGTTTTTTTTCATTTTAGCGGGGTTAGCGCTGACAATAGAGAACTGGTTTCAAAACACCAGAATCGTTTCAACTGGAATGACATTGAGTTACTACAACCACTTTTCAAGGCATACTTGGATAATCTCCATCTGGCAGGGTGGAAAGCCTGTAAAAACTGGGATTATGCGTACTCTGTAATAAAACCTTCTCTTAAAATAGCCACGGTGATGCGGCAGTTTTACCGGGAAAAGCATCCGGAAACGGTTTTTTATGAAGAAAATAATATTTCAAGTTATTTAATAAATCTTTGCAACCAGCCTTCATCTATCAATGCATATGGTGATGAAACTATTATCACTGAACTCATGATGTATATCTATCAAATCCGCCCTGATTTGCGGGCGGCGTTTAGTCTTGCCACTCAAGAAGGAAGACGTGGTTTTGCTCATTGGTTTGAAATCTCGGCAGTGCGAGATTACGGTTTGCCTCAGCAGGTAATGAGGCAACTCTTATCATGTGAAAAGGAAGAGCCGCCCGGGCTTAAAAAAAGAATTATCAGAATAATCTTGTCGCTGATGCATCTACTCAGGAAGCAAGCGGTGCAGTTTGGAGAGTACCTTCCTGAGGTCGCGCGCAATAAATTAAAGTATGTATGGCGCAAATTTGAGCTGACACTTTTCCAAAATTTATAACGAGCAAAATTATGGGGCTTGAGGTTTTGCATTCTTCAGCTGAGATTCCACAATTGCTGGTAGAAGATTCAATTACGCAGCTGATGTATTTAATTTGGTGCAGCAGGAAAGATCTACAGCTTGCGTTCGACCTGAGTTCGGTTGATGGTCAGCGCGCATTTTGTCAGTGGTATATGAATTCTGCATTTCGTGAATATGGACTTTCGCCAAGCAGAAAAGAACAAACTGGTAGTGAGGAGAGGGAACCAATAAAAATAAACTTTCCCTATACCATCATGATCCGGATGCAAGATGTTCTGGTGAAGCTGGCTTCGATTTTGCCTAGCTCGTTCAGGGAGAAAGGAAAGGTTGCATGGATTCATCTTCTCACTTGGGGGTTGAAAAATAGCTATGAGGTAAATGTTAATGCCATAAAAAAACCAGCGGTTGCTGTTGCTACTCATTCAAGGGAGGGAGAGCCTGGTACCAATTTGATTGGGTATGCATTTTCTGAACTTGGGATGGGGGAGCATGTTCGCATGTCGGCCGCTTCTATGGCAACAACCGATATTAATTTTGGTGTCATCAATTTTGATGTTGGCGTTTCCTCTCGACAGAAAGCTGAGCTCAGACACGGTACTTTAGAAACTACCAATCGATATAAGGCCAACATATTTCATATCAATGCCGACCAGATGTTGAGAGTTTATACAACACTTGGCGAAGATTTTTTTACTGATCGTTTCAATATTTCCTATCCATTTTGGGAACTTGCATTATTTCCAAAGGAATGGACACCTTTTTTAAAAATGATGGATGAAGTTTGGGCACCTACAGAATTTATCCAGGAGGCTCTATCCAACGCCTTGGACAAGGAAGCGATTTATATGCCGGTTGGTGTTCAGCTGCCTTCGGTAGAAAACATTGGCCGAGATCGCTTTGGTATCCCTCGTGATAAATATGTTTTTCTTATGACTTTTGATTTTTTCTCTTATATCCATCGAAAAAATCCATGGGCGGTAGTGCGTGCTTTTATCTTGGCCTTTCCAAATAAGAATGAAAACGCTGGATTGGTTATCAAAGTGATGAACGCCAATACCAGTGATGAGGGATGGAAAGAACTCATGGAGATTGCAGCATGTGACAAGCGTATCGTGATCATCAACAAAGTGATGCAGACAGAAGAGTTGTTAAGCTTGAAATTGGCATGCGATTGCTATGTTTCACTGCATCGGGCAGAAGGGTTGGGCCGTGGACCGATGGAAGCGATGCTTTTGGGTAAGCCAACGATTGTTACCAACTATTCAGGTAGTACAGACTATGCTCAGGAGACTAACTCCTGCCTTGTTGATTATTCATTGGTTCCAGTGCAAGAGGGACAATACGTTCATTGGTCTGATCAGGTATGGGCTGACCCCGATATTGAACATGCCGCATGGCACATGAGAAGACTTGCAAACGATACGACATTGTCTTCTGATCTTGGCAAGGAAGCACAGCAATTCATAGCGAACAATTTTAGTCCGAGTCGTTGCGGTAAAATTTATAAGCAACGACTTCGCAAGCTTGGACTGATCTGATCTTGAATTACAAAATGAAACGTATAATCGTTGTTGGTGCAACTGGCTACATTGGCCAATACATATTTAATAAAGCCAAAATCTATGCTCTGGCTATTGGGACATCAACAACCGGAAAGAATAAAACATTCCAACTCGATCTGGGGTATTCATCCAGTTTTGATTGGTCTTTCGTTTCTCCTGGCGATACAATTTTACTGGCCGCCGCGATCTCAGCTCCAGATATCTGCGCGAGTGAGTATAAACGAGCATGGACTGTCAATGTTACAGGCACTTCTGCATTTATCTCTGGCGCGATTGATCGCGGTGCCCGTGTGATCTTCTTTTCAAGCGATGCCGTCTATGGTGAACGCGAGGATGAGTTTGATGAGCGCGCTGCATGCAACCCGGTTGGGGAATATGCGGTAATGAAGCACGAAGTCGAACAACGCTTTGCTGGAAACACTTTGTTTAAAGCGATTCGCCTATCTTATGTGTTTTCACGTGAAGATAAGTTTACCCGTTACCTTGCCGGATGCGCCCAGCGAAACGAGCAGGCTGATCTGTTTCATCCTTTCTCCCGCGCCATTGTTCATCGTGATGATGTGGTGGCTGGGGCATTGACACTAGCCGAACATTGGGATGATTCTCCTGAACAAATTATCAACTTTGGTGGCCCACAGATTCTTTCTCGGGTGGATTTTGCGGAATGCCTTCGCGAGATTCATTTCCATGATTTGCGGTTCAAGATAATTGAGCCCGATGCAGATTTTTTTAAAAACCGACCCCGCATTATCGCGATGACATCACCAATCTTTGCCAGACTACTCGGACGGCCGCCGCACAACCTCTGTGAGGCAGCTCAATTAGAGTTTGCATTGCCATCAAAGTAACTAACAAAAGAGTTTTATGACCAAGAAAATACTGATTACCGGCATTACCGGGCAGGTTGGCTCGCAGCTTGCCGATTACATATTGGAGAACACACCCTATGACGTAATTGGTCTGATGCGCTGGCAAGAGCCTATGGATAACCTTTACCATTTGACTGATCGGATCAACCGAAAAGACCGGATCAGCTTGTTTTATGCAGATCTCAATGATTATTCCGCGATTGCCAGGATGATCAGAGAAATCCAGCCTGAATACATTTCACATCTGGCTGCGCAATCATACCCGAAGACTTCATTCAATATCCCTATTGAAACATTGCAGACAAACATTATTGGTACAGCCAATCTGCTCGAGAATATTCGGCAACTGAAAGAAGTTGATGGTTATGATCCTGTGGTGCATATTTGTTCCTCAAGTGAAGTGTATGGTCGGGCGAAGCCAGGAATTGCGTTATCGGAAGAGACTCAATTCCATGGTGCCAGTCCGTACAGTATCAGTAAAATTGGTACAGATTATCTTGGGCAATTTTACGGAGAGGCTTATAGGATTCGTACGTTTGTTACTCGCATGGGTACGCATTCCGGCCCCAGGCGTAGCGATGTTTTTTTTGAGAGTACCGTTGCCAAGCAGATTGCTCTAATTGAAGCCGAGTACCAGGAGCCGGTTATTCGTGTTGGTAATTTATCGAGTACACGAACCTTTCAGGATGCGCGTGATGCGGTAAGAGCCTACTTTCTGCTGCTGGAGGCAAGTGAGCAAGGCAAGATTCCTTGTGGGGAATATTTCAATATTGCTGGAGAGGAAGCTTTCAAACTCCCGGAAGTGATTGAAATTTTGCTTGGGATGAGTACGCGGCGCGATATCCGGGTTATCACAGATCAGGAGCGGTTTCGTCCCATTGATGCTGATTATCAGATGTTCGATAACACGAAAATTCGATCAACAATCAACTGGAAGCCGGAGATCCCGGCTCGTCAGATGTTTGCAGATTTGCTGAATCACTGGCGGGAAGAAATTTCAAAAGGAAAAATTCCCTTGAATCGGTAAGCACTTTAGTACGCTTTTTATTTTGCTCCTCACAGAATAATCCAGGTAATGACAATAATCAGAAGTCGGGCACCACTGCGCCTCGGGCTGGCGGGTGGCGGTAGTGATGTGTCGCCGTACTGTGATGTTCATGGCGGCTATGTCCTTAATGCCACGATCGATCGCTATGCCTATGCTGTAATCAAAAGATTGGATGAAAATATTGTTCGTCTGATTGCAACGGATCAGCAGATGGAAATTTGCAGAGGTTTTATATTTCCACTGCCTTTGAACGGAAAACTGGATCTGCATAAGGCAGTCTATAATTACTTCATCCTGAATTACAATAATGGGATACCAATTTCCCTTGAACTGAGTACATTTTGTGATGCACCACCTGGGTCAGGTCTGGGCTCTTCTTCAACTTTGGTCGTTGCGATGATACGGGCCTTTGTTGAGCTGCTGAATTTACCCTTCGGTGATTATGATGTGGCTCGCATTGCCTTTCAGATAGAGCGTATTGAGTGCGGTCTGCTGGGCGGCAGGCAAGATCAATATTCAGCAACATTTGGTGGTTTCAACTTCATGGAATTTTATGCGGATGATCGTGCCATTGTGAATCCGTTACGCATCAAAAATTGGATTATCTGCGAACTGGAAGCTTCGCTGGTATTGTATTTCACTGGTATTTCGCGGGAATCAGCGAAGATTATTGCAGACCAAAGTAACAATGTTAATTCAGGTGTCACCGGTGCTCTGGAAGCCATGCATGGCATTAAACGCGAAGCTTTATTAATGAAAGAATGCCTGTTGCGTGGTGACTTTGGTGGTCTCATTGAATCAATGCGTATGGGTTGGGAAAGTAAGAAACGTTCAGCCAGAACGGTTTCCAGTCCTCATATTGATGCAATTTATGACGCAGCGATTCAGGCCGGTGCGCTGGCAGGTAAGATTTCAGGAGCGGGTGGTGGCGGTTTTATGTTGTTTTTTGTACCTACAGAAAAACGGATGGATGTGATTCGCACTCTGAATAATTTCGGCGGGCAGGTAAGCAACTGCCATTTCACCAAAAATGGTACACAAGCCTGGAAGGTTAAATGAGAAGCTACATTTATTCCCAGATTCAGGAAACCCAGCAGATCGTATCAGCTATGCTGGCGGATGAGGGGTTACTGTCCCGTGTTGAAGCAGCAGCCCAAGCTTGTATCGGCTGTATGCAAGCAGGTAATAAAATCCTGCTGGCAGGTAATGGTGGCAGTGCTGCTGATGCGCAGCATATCGCTGGAGAGTTTGTCAGCCGTTTTGCTTTTGATCGGCCGGGTCTGCCGGCAATTGCGCTGACTACAGATACATCGATTTTGACTGCCATTGGTAACGACTATGGCTATGAAAATCTGTTTGCCCGGCAGGTGCAGGCGCATGCGCAAAAAGGCGATGTATTCATTGCCTACTCTACTTCGGGCAAATCTTCCAACGTTTTGGCGGCATTGCAAATAGCCAGGCAGAAAGAAGTTATTTGTATCGGCATGGCGGGTAACCGGGGTGGCCCGATGAAAAATTTATGTGACCATTATTTAGACGTTCCGTCGGCGGATACGCCGAAGATTCAGGAAGGTCACGCCGTACTGGGCCATATCCTCTGTGGCCTGGTGGAGCGTACGCTGTTCAAGGCTCCCATTTGATGGAAGCCATTATTCTGGCTGGGGGGCTGGGCACGCGCTTACGCAAGGTTGTGGCCGATGTACCCAAGCCCATGGCGCCTATTACGGGTCGTCCATTTCTGGAAATTCTGCTTGATGTGCTGGCACGTAAAGGTTTCAAGCGGATCATCCTCTCGGTAGGATTCATGGCAGAGAAGGTCAGTAGCTATTTTGGCTCGCTTCATGCAGGTATGGATTTGATTTATGTGATGGAAGATCAACCGCTTGGTACAGGCGGTGGGGTACGTCTGTCGCTTGAACAGGTGGTTTCTGACCATGTGTTTGTGTTTAACGGAGATACATTTCTGGATCTGGAAATCGATCAGGTGGAACAGCAATGGCAATCCAGGCGGCACCCGATTATTGTAGGACGGGCGGTGGCGGATACATCGCGTTATGGTCGTTTGCTTGTAAGTGATGGTGTGGTCCAGGGATTTGCCGGGAAAGATACCGCCGGGCCCGGACTGATCAACGCCGGGTGTTATGTATTCAAACGCCAACAACTGGATGATTTTCCTGCCGATCAACCTTTCTCACTGGAGTCTGATTTTCTTGCTCCGGCTGTGGCGCGTGGAGAATTTGATGTATTCGTCACGGCAGGGAAGTTCATCGATATTGGAGTGCCAGAGGATTTCCTGCGCGCGCAGACTGAACTGGCCGGATTTTGATCCGTGACCAATGCAGCACTATTCCTGGATCGTGATGGAGTGATCAATATCGACCACGGGTATGTTTATCAGTCTCAGAATTTTGAATTCGTGCCGGATATATTTGATCTGGTTCGTACAGCACGTAATCTGGACTACAAGATAATTGTCATCACTAATCAGGCCGGGATTGGTCGGGGTTACTATACCGAGGCGCAGTTTCATACGCTTACACAATGGATGCGACAGCGCTTTGAAGATCAAAATGCAAGCATCGATGCCGTTTATTTTTGCCCCTTCCACCCCGAGCATGGCGTGGGCTATTACCGGCAAGAGAGTGAGTTTCGCAAGCCTAATCCGGGTATGTTCTTTCAAGCAGCACGTGAGCACGGGTTGGATTTGGATCGGTGCGTGCTTGTTGGTGACAAGATCAGTGATATTGAAGCGGCCGCCGCTGCTGGTATTCCTGTGCGTTTTTTATTTCGTTCTACAGATTCTTGTCATGCAGCCATTTCCATATCGGAATTGGTAGAAGTGGAACAATTTCTTTTGAAAAATTTACTCGAACCTGATAAGCAATGATTCCAGTATTATGGAGATTTTGTGAAATAAAACTGCGAACCTGCTGCTATGAAGCTGAATATTGGGACTGTGCGAAGTGATTATGCTGGATTTAACAGCATCGCTCGTGTAGCTGAACAGTCGCACGGAGCATTTTCAGATTCTGTTGAAGTGGATTTCTCCAGTTGCGATTTCTTTGAAGCCAATATGGCCGCGCCATTATATGTCGTTGTAGCAAGACTTCGGGATGAATTGAACGATGTTTCACTCATCAATCTAAAGCCTGATTTAGATACGATCCTCAGAAAAAATCATTTTCTGACCAAATTTCAGAAGACGGCTCTGATAGATACCAATCAGACAACCGTTCCATTTAAAGTATTCAAGCTTCAAGCGGGGGAGCAGTTTTTCGAATATCTTGAATCTTACATGTATGGAAAGGGGATTCCGGCTATGTCAGCGGTGCTTACTAAACGATTTCAACAAAGTCTTTTTGAGATATTCCAGAATGCTGCCATCCATTCCAGATCAATATCTGGAATTTTTACCTGCGGACAGTTCTTTCCTCAAAAGCATCGACTTGATTTTACGATTGCTGATGCTGGGGTGGGTATACGAGATAATATTCGTCAATATACTGGAAATACAAAGATGAGTTCCTGTGCGGCTATTAAATGGGCGCTTACTGAAGGAAATACGACAAAAACAGGAAATCAACCTGGTGGCCTGGGTTTGAAATTGCTCAAAGATTTTATCCGGATGAATGAAGGAAAGCTTCAAATTATTTCTCGATCTGGCTATTACGAGTTCTCTGCGACTGGTGACAATTGTAAAAAGCTTGATCATGATTTCCCTGGAACATGTGTAAACATCGAGATTAACACTCAGGATACAAACAGCTATTACCTGAAATCTGAACTGAGCAGTAACGATATTTTTTGATTTTAAAGGATTCCATAATGAACGATCAGGTAAGTATCAGAGTTGCAGATCTTATTGGAGGGCCGCTGGGTATATCTGCTGAGGATGGGCAGAAGGTATTTGAAAAGGTATTACCCCTTCTAAAAAAGAGTAGGCCGGTAAACATTTCATTTGATCATGTGGACATGGTAATTTCTCTTTTTCTCAATGTTGCAATTGGCCAACTGTATGGCTCGTTCAGTGAGGATGAAGTAAAGGCACTGGTTAGAGTTGAAGGTCTTTCCGGGGACGATATGGAGCTTCTGAAGCACGTTGTTGACAATGCCAAAAAATATTATTCGAATCCGAAAGGTTATGATGCAGCATGGCAGGAAGAAGCGAATGAAGATGAACAATAAGGTGTATGACCTGTCTTCTTATTCCTTTTCATCCGGAGAACAGATTCTGGTGGATACCAACATCTGGCTTTATTTGTTTCCTGCGCCTGGAAATCCTCAGCAATTTTTTGCTCATCAATATTCAGCTGCTTTTTCGAGGCTTGTCAGTGCCCGGGCACAACCTGTTCTTGATCCTATGGTGTTGAGTGAATATTTGAACCGCTATTGCAGAATAGAGTGGGAAGGAAACTTCAAATCACAATGCCGGACTTTTAAGCAATTCAGGCAATCTTCTGATTTTCAGAAAATAGCTTTATCTGCTCATATATTTGCATCAAAAATTCTAGGCGCTTGTCAAATCCATTCAATTCCAGCGGATCAACTGGATTTCAATCAGGCTTTGGCAGATTTTAAATCCAGACGGGTTGATTTCAACGATGCGCTCCTCATAGATATCTGCAAGAAGCAAAATATGAAGTTGATGACTAATGACGCTGATTTTCAACATGCAGGTATTGAAGTACTGACAACAAATCCCCGGTTGCTGAAAGCTGGTCTGTAAAGATCATCATAATTTCTCTGACATGTTATTGAAGGCTGCTGACAAGTTGAAGTAGCGGCCTTAGTATTGCGGAAATGTTCTGGTTTGTACCATTGATGATCAGGCTGGGGTGTTCTGGTGGCTCGTAAGGGCTATTAATCCCCGTCATGTTAGGTAGCTGTCCACTCCGTGCTTTTTTGTACAATCCTTTGGGGTCGCGCTGTTCGCATACCTCTAGCGGTGTACTGATATAAACCTCGACAAAGTTTTCTTTCCCGATAAGTTGTCGGGCCATTTCGCGTTCCGCTCTGAATGGACTGATGAAAGCGGTGATCACGATCAGGCCGGCATCCATCATCAGTTTTGCTACTTCTGCAACACGGCGGATGTTTTCTACCCGGTCGGCATTGGTAAAACCAAGGTCTTTGTTTAATCCGTGGCGCATATTGTCGCCATCCAGGATATAGGTTCGTTTGCCTTGTGAGTGCAGCTCCTTTTCAAGTGCGTTGGCAATGGTGGATTTGCCGGAGCCGGATAATCCGGTGAGCCAGATGACCTTACCTTTGTGACCATTTAAACGTTCACGATCTTCACGACAAATGCTGAGGGCCTGCCGGTGCACATTTTGTGCCCGGCGCAGATTATGCATAATCAATCCCGTGGCTATCGTGGCGTGGCTGTATTGATCCACCAGCACAAAATTGCCCAGTACGGGCAATGTGGTATAGGTATCGAATGCTACCGGATGGTTCAGCGCCAGATTGCATACCGTAATATCATTTTGTTTTAGCTGTTGGCATGCTTCGTGGGCGCCAGTATTTATATCAAGGCGATATTTGATGGTAGTAATGGATGCATCGGCTTGCTGATTCGCCAGGATTAGCTGGTAGTTTCGACTAACTAATCCTGGTTCAGCATGCGTCCAGATTACTACGGCAGTAAATTGATCCGTTGTTTCCAGAGGTGAATGCGCGGCTGAAATAACATCATTGCACGAAATTTTCACCTCTTTATCCAATGCCAGAGTGATAACTTCATTCGTACGCGCTTCAAATACATCGCTATTTAAAGTGCGAATATTTTTTACCTGCGCGATTTCTCCGGAGGCAGCAATACGTACCACGTCACCTATAGTAATTTGACCATTAGCGATCATTCCGTTGCAACGATCAGAGCGGATGTTCGCTGGATTGTTTTCTTGCACCAGAAATATGAAGCGGTTGTCAGTTATTCTTGCTGTTTCTATGGTTGTCAGATAGTCAATCAGTGAGAGGCCGTCATACCAGGGGGTATGGACGGAGGGATTGAGAACGTTATTCCCCTGAAGCGACACCGTGGGTATGATTGCGGTGCTTGCAAAATCCAGGTGACTGCACAGATCGTGAAAGTCCTGTTCGATACCGTGAAAGATATGGGGATCAAAATCCACCTGATCCATCTTGTTGACGCCGAGAATGAGATGGCGAATTTTGAAGGACGATGCCAGATAAGCGTACCATTTGGCCTGGGTTTGTATTCCGCAGGCGGCATCGATCAGAATGATTGCGACGTTTGCCTTGAAGAGTGCAGCATGTATTTCGCGGTTGTTTCTCTCGGGTGCTGTTGCAATGGTGATCGAGAATTCACGTCCTGTCGTTGAAAAAATGGACCAGGTTTCACTATCGACTGCGCCAGATTTGTGTTTGAAGTTGAAATTGTTGTCTTGTGCTGGTTGGTGGTCTGCTGCTTTGGAGAGAGTACTCAACAGGAAGTCGAATAGGGCACGCTTACCGCTACTTTTATCTACGCAAATGAGAACGTGCAGTCTGTCAGATTGAGTGGATGTTATTAGCGGTTTGGTTGTTAAAGTCTCTTCCTGATGCATTATTTGTTAGCAGGCTGATGTGGTTGGTTACGAAATATAATTTCATTATGCAAAAAATTGATCTTACCGCCTTGCTGACAGAATTGTTGCCGATTATTCAGGCGGCAGGTGACGCTATCATGGCAGTATACCGGGCCGGGGAGATTGATTTTCAGCAGAAGGCTGATCAAAGTCCGGTTACCCGAGCTGATCTGGCAGCGCATGATGGGTTGGTGCAACGCTTGAAGTTACTGATAGCGGGCTGCCCGGTCGTATCGGAGGAAGATAAGACATCCCATCAATATCGGGATGATAAAAATCGTTTTTGGTTGATTGATCCGCTTGATGGCACTCGGGAATTTATTAACCACAATGGCGAATTTACCGTGAACATCGCTTTGATTGAAGAAGGCCGCAGTGTACTCGGCGCTGTATACGCGCCTGCTATGGATTGTATGTATTGGGGTGGTCCAGGTTTGGGAGCATTTAGAAGAACGGAATCAGGTACCCAGACGATTTGCGTGAGTTCGGGAGAGCCTGAAGATATTTGCCGTGTGGTAGCGAGCAGAAGCCATCTCGATGCCGGAACGCAGGCGTTTATAGATCGCCTGGGAGAAGTGCTATTGTTACAGGTTGGCAGTTCCTTGAAATTTTGTCGCGTGGCAGAAGGCATGGCAGATATTTATCCGCGCCTTGCACCAACCAGCGAATGGGATACCGCAGCTGCTCAGGCTATTCTGGAGGGAGCGGGTGGCAAGGTGATCGACCTAGATGGGCGAGCATTGCGTTACGGCAAATCAGGCGTACTGAATCCGGCATTCATTGCCGTGCGCGATGTTGCATTGATTCCTGTTTGATTGGCTGTGGACAGTTCAGGGATGGCTGGGGACGAATTGAGTGGTTTGCTTGATCAACAAGTAGCCGTTCTGATGTGCACATACAATGGTGCACATTACTTGCAGGCTCAACTTGATTCCATCGAAAACCAGAAATACAAGAATTGGTATTTATATGTATCGGATGACGGTTCGCAAGATTCCACGCGGGATATTTTGCGCGCCTTCGAGGCAAAAACGGATCGGCTGCGTGTTATTCAGGGGCCAAGAAATGGGTTTTGTCAGAATTTCCTGTCGCTGATTTGTAATGGATTGATCAAGGCGGATTACTATGCGCTGTCTGATCAGGATGATATCTGGCATGAAGACAAGCTTTTGCGTGCTGTTAAGGTGTTGTCCGATATTTCTTGTGAAACCCCGGCACTTTATTGCTCCCGGACAAAATTAGTGGATGAGCGAAATAATGAAACAGGCTTGTCACCCTTATTCAAACATGCTCCCGGTTTTCGTAACGCACTTGTGCAAAATATAGCGGGCGGTAATACCATGGTGTTCAACCATGCGGCCAGAAAACTCATGCTGGAAGCAGGGCCGGATGCTAATTCTGTTGTACATGACTGGTTTTTGTATATGGTAGTCAGTGGTTGTGGCGGTGTTGTGATTTACGATCCTGTTCCCAGCTTGTGCTATCGCCAGCATGCCGCTAACCTAATCGGAGCAAATGATGAATTTATTGCCAGGCTTAGGCGCTTTGGCCTGATGCTGTCTGGGATGCATCGACGGTGGAATACACGGAATATCGAAGCACTGTCAGGTTTACGTGAAAAACTGACCCCGGAAAATCGTTACATTTATGATGAATTTTCCCGTTTCCGTAATGCTTCATTATGGAACCGATTGGTGGGCTTGTATCGTACCGGGATTTATCGACAGACTCTTGCAGGAAATGTCACTTTGTGGCTGGCTGCGCTATTCAAACGTCTTTAATAGTGCTGTTGCATGATTACAATCTTTGTTGTCAATTATGGCCAATCACTTTGGTTGAGCATTGATAGCAGAAACAAAGGTGCCAGTCATCACTCCGCTGTGCCGGGTTGCTGACATTTTTCTGGATTGCTTCACCTTTGCAGGGTTCGCAAAGACAGCGAAGAGACTCTGTAATTGCAAAAATAACCATCTTGCGACTGCAGGCGAAGTAAGGCAGGAAGTAATCCAGAAAAATGATTCTAAAGCTTTGAATGCTCTCGCATCATCCGAGTGGGAATCTTGTATCGAATCACGCCGACATAGATGCTCTTGGGACCCGGTATTCTTACTTTTGTGGTGGCTGAAACCATCCACTGGAAACAATGATCAGGCCGGTGTCTCATGCTCTTGGGTATTTGCCCACGGCCTGATCTTTGCCAATGTTTCTTCCAGCGCACCGCGCGCCATCTCGATATCGTAGTCCACTTGTAGGCGCAACCACCATCCGTCTGACAGACCAAAAAATCGGCATAAGCGCAAATCTGTATCTGCGGTAATGGCACGCTTACCCGCTACGATTTCACCGATGCGCTGCGCTGATACGCCGATTTCCTTTGCCAGCCGGTAATTGCTCATACCCAGCGGAATCAAGAATTCATCTGCCAGCATCTCGCCGGGGGAAACCGGCGTTAATTTATTATTCATGGTTAATCTCCATCAGTGGTAATCCACAATCTCAACATCTTCTGCATCCGTGCCTGTCCAGCGGAAGCACACACGCCACTGGTCGTTGATGCGGATACTGTGCTGCCCGGCACGGTCGCCTTTCAATATTTCCAGCCGATTCGCGGGCGGCACGCGTATATCCTCAATGCACCGTGCCAAATCAAGTTACTTGAGCTTGCGTAACGCTGGACGCTCAATGTTGACAAATCGTGCAACTCGCCCCAACTTGAATAGGGTTTCAGTATCCACGCATCGAAATGTCTTGATCGTCATGAGTACATAGTATTGCGTTACGATATTAGCGTCAAACGACATTACAGATTAACGCCAACTTGGAGAAACGCTGATTTATCCCGTCACCCTACGCTTTTATGCCTGCCTGGAATAAGCGTGTTTTGTGTAAAAGAGGAAAAGAGTGGAGGGGGCAGGTTTGTCATGGATTGACCTGTGGTGCATGACTGGTTTTTGTATATGGTAGTCAGCGGTTGTGGAGGTGTTGTGATTTATGATCCCGTTCCCAGCTTGCGCTATCGCCAGCATGCTGCCAACTTGATTGGGGCAAATGGTGGTTTTATTGCCAGGCTCAGGCGCTTGAGTTTGGTGCTATCCGGGAGACATCGACGGTGGAATACACGGAATATCGAAGCACTGTCAGGTTTACGTGAAAAACTGACCCCGGAGAATCGTTATGTTTATGATGAATTTGCTCACTTTCGTAATGCTTCATTCTGGAACCGGCTTGCAGGTTTGTACTGCGCGAGACTTTATCGCCAGACTTTTGCAGGAAATGCCACCTTGTGGCTGGCTGCGCTATTCAAGCGTCTTTAGCAGTGCTGTTATAACGATGACAGAAACCGGCAATTGCATATCTGTTAGTGTTGTCTCTGGTTATTTCTGCATTGCTTCACCTTTGCAGGGTTCGCAAAGACTGCAGAGTGGCATGGTTTAATGAACCCGGGTACTGAAGTGAAGAGCATCTGAGGGGACGACTATGAGTCAATACAGACTGAATGCTGTGCCTGCCGGGTATGCTGACTGGCTGGCAGAACTCAAGCAGCGCATCCATGCTGCGCAGCAACGTGCCACTCTCGCGGTCAACCGTGAGCTTGTCTTGCTGTATTGGCAGATCGGGCAAGGCATTCTGGAGCGTCAGGCCAGCCAAGGCTGGGGAAGCAAGGTCGTGGAGGCACTGGCTCGTGACCTGCGCAACGCCTTCCCGGATATGAAGGGCTTCTCCCCACGCAACCTCAAATACATGCGCGCATTCGCGCAGGCCTGGCCAGACGGGGAATTTGTGCAAGGGGTGCTTGCACAATTGCCGTGGTATCACCAGGTGGCCCTGCTGGACAAGCTTCAGACGGCCGAAGAGCGCCAATGGTATGCCGCCCAAGCCATTGAGAATGCTTGGTCACGCAATGTGCTGGTGATGCAGATTGAATCTGATTTGCGTCAACGCACAGGGGCTGCTATCACTAATTTCAGCCAGTGCCTGCCCCAGCCGCAGTCCGATCTGGCGCGTGAATCATTGAGAGATCCGTATCGACTAGATTTTCTCGGATTGGGCAAGGAGACGCAGGAACGTGCCATCGAAGATGCTCTGGTCAAGCATGTCACCCGGTTTTTGATGGAGCTGGGAGCAGGTTTCGCTTTTGTCGGGCGGCAGGTGCATGTGGAGGTGGGCGATAAGGATTTCTACATCGACCTGTTGTTCTATCACCTCAAGCTGCGTTGCTATGTTGTGGTGGAACTGAAAGCAGGCGAATTTCAACCTGAATACGCAGGCAAGCTAAATTTCTATCTCAGCGCGGTGGACAGCCAACTCAGGCATCCCACCGATAATCCCAGCCTGGGTCTGCTGCTGTGCAAAAGCCGGGACAAGGTGGTAGCTGAATATGCGTTGCGCGATATGAACAAGCCCATCGGTGTGGCTGAGTATCAATTGGTGCAGGCTTTACCAAAAGAGCTGGAAACTGACTTGCCGCGCATTGAGGATATTGAAAGAGAGCTGGAGGGTGAGGAGTGATCGTCATGAGTACATAGTATTGCGTTACGATATTAGCGTCAAACGACATTACAGATTAATGCCAACTTGGAGAAACGCTGATTTATCCCGTCACCCTACGCTTTTATGCCTGCCTGGAATAAGCGTGTTTTGTGTAAAAGAGGAAAAGAGGAAAAGAGTGGAGGGAGCAGGTTTGTCATGGATTGACCTGTGGTGCATGACTGGTTTTTGTATATGGTGGTCAGCGGTTGTGGAGGTGTTGTGATTTACGATTCTGCTCCAAGCCTGCGCTATCGCCAGCATGCTGCCAACCTGATCGGAGAAAATGATGGATTTATTGCCAGGCTCAGGCGCTTTGGCCTGATGCTGTCTGGGATGCATCGACGGTGGAATACACGGAATATCGAAACACTGTCAGGTTTACGTGAAAAACTGACCCTGGAAAATCGTTCCATCTATGACGAATTTTCCCGCTTTCGTAATGCTTCATTCTGGAACCGGCTTGCAGGTTTGTACTGCGCGAGACTTTATCGCCAGACTTTTGCAGGAAATTATTACCCTGTGGCTGGCCACGCTATGCAAGCGCCTTTAGCAGTGCCGCTGCATGATCATGATTTCTGTTATCAATCATAGTCAATCAGCTTTAGTTAAGTATTTAGCAAAAACAAAGATGCCGGCCAGCATTTGGCTACAGCTTTCCAGAATCCCAGGGCACCATCGCTGACAGCTAATTTTGGTGCATCTTTGCGACCGCGCTGTTTCAAATCCATGAGTACTTCCGTCCAACTGGCTTCTGACTCGCGATAGCCATCGGACAATGCCAGCAATTCTTTACGCCCGGTCTCATCAGAACCGATAATCACCAAAAGACATAATCGGTCATCCATTCGTACAGTGCTGTAGATTCCATCAGCCCAGACATAAACCTACCGTTTGCCACTCAGATCACGACGCGTCCAGTTTTGATAATCCTGCTCCTAGTCCTGTTTCAGGCGGCTGATCATGGCTGCCGATAATCCCGTTGCTTCTGGCCCGAATAGATGTTTCAGCGCTTCGGAAAAATCTCCCGTTGAAATTCCTCTCAGATATAACCAGGGCAAAAACTCCTCAATGTTCCGGGTGCGCTTCAAATACGGTGATATCAGACTGTTTACCCAACTTGGAGCGATCTCAAACTTTCGGAACTTTGACTGCAATGTCTCCAAGTCCCGTTTGTATCGAACGTGCAGGCAAATAGCCATTTCTGGCTAATATCATCTTACCTTCGCCAGTTTTTAAAGTGGCGTGCTGCTCGATAAAAGTGGATACTTCCGCTTCAATAACTGCAGCCAGCATTCTACGTGCGCCTTCTCGAAGTACTTCCTGCAATGGATCATTTTGCTCTGGTTTGTTCGGCTTTAAAATATTACTATCTGTCATGCGGTGTTTTTCTTTTTATTGGTTGGTCTGCTGAGATCTTTACCAGCAGATTACACCGCTTTTCCCTCTACTGGCATACACCAGAAATGATCATACCTCGCAGCTTGGAGACATCAAACCAGTAGGTATCCTCCCCTGGTAAAGGACTTGTATGAAACCCTTGGCAACAGCGTTTTGAACACAACAGTGTGATCTGACCTGCGCTTGGCCGGGCACTCCAGGGCTTATATCGGCACCCGGAAAAGAGTTCGGTTTTTTACGCGTTAAAAATAAACTGCTCACCATGCCCAGGTGCAAACAACTGTAGCGTATGGGGTTTATTTTGTTCAGTGGCCTGTGGTTGCAAAGTGTCAGTGTTGCAGTAATCATAATTGGGAAAATTAGGGCGCATAAAATAGTAAAATAGGGGACAGACCAAGTTTTCTACTAAGAGTGGTAATTTTGTCTTGGATAGTGGCGCTTTGGTGAAGAGATTGTGGCCACTTTGAGGCGACGGGTGACCCCGGGAAAATCCGGGTGACCTCGGAAGGTGATAGCGCCAGAGTTAGGAGGGGTTGTTTGACTAAACGGTGAGAACCGTGGCCTGTCCCCATTTTTCTTATTAAGTAAATTTCTTATGCCCACTCAAGACGTACGCTGGCTCCAGCGCCTGGCTAACTATCAAAAAGCGCGCCAACGCTTGGTGAGTGCGGTGGAACTGGCAGCTACCCGGGAATTATCCGAATTGGAAAAACAGGGGCTGATTCAGTCCTTCGAGTTTGTTTTTGAGCTGGCGTGGAATGTAATGAAAGATTACTTTATTTATCAGGGTAATCCAGAAATAACCGGTTCACGCGATGCTATACGCCAGGCTTTTAAAGCCGGGCTTATCACCGACGGTGAGGGTTGGATGGAGATGATCAAAAGTCGCAACCAAACATCACATACTTACAATGAAGCGGTAGCTAATGAAATCTGTGAGAAAATTCTGAGTAGCTACCACCTGCTTTTTGCAAAATTTGAAGCAGATATGCAAACCAGGAGCGCGTGAAATGCCGAAAAAATTTGGTCTGCCTCAAGCTGCTATTACCAGGTTATGCCATATTTTTAGTCAATATCCACAAATCGACAGCGTAATTCTTTATGGATCGCGCGCCAAAGGCAATTACCGCCCGGGTTCTGATATAGACTTAAGCATCCAGGGTGAACAGCTAGACCTGACAACTCTGCTGGCCATAGAAAACCAGATAGACGATCTGTTGTTGCCCTGGATGGTGGATTTATCATTATTTCATAAGATAGATAATCCAGACCTGATTGAGCATATTCAAAGAATCGGTATCCCCTTTTATATCCAAGTCACTCCCCGCAGGCCGGATCAGCGCAGCGCATCCGGTATCAAGGTACATCTGGCATGATTCTTAATTGTGTTGTAGCCTAAATAGTGTAGTCGTGAGATTGAAAATATGAAATCCTTTTATCCTTTAAAAGGACTTCATATAACACAATCGCATCGCAGACATGATATCTCGGATAAGGCATGGGTGTTATTTGAGGAGCATTTACCAGGACGCGAAAGAGCATGGGATGGAGTAGCCAGAGATAATCAACAGTTTATTAATGCTGTTTTCTGGATTATACGAACAGGAGCTCCATGGCAGGATTTGCCGCCAGACTACGGGAACTGGAGCAATACACATCGTCGTTTTATCCGCTGGCGTGACAAAGATATTTGAAAAAGCTGCTGGAAATCCTGATTGATGATTCTGATATGAATGGCTGATGATTGATGTTAGCCACATGCCCAACAGCTCTTTATGGCCCTCCCTATTGATGCCAAGTGCAAGGTACATCGACTTGTTGATAACCCGGTTGTTCTGCCGGATTTTCAGCACAATACAGTCCAGATAAACGATCGGGTAAATTGCATCCAGGGTAGGCGACACATCAGCGTCGTACATTTCCCTGAACGCATCAACGATGTCGCGCGTGCTCATGCCCTTGGCGTAAAGCGCCAGAATCTGGTCATCTCCATCTGCGTTAGACGCGTCTGGCCCTTGCGCACGATCTGTGGCTGAAAAGTACCAGCCCAATCACGGGGCACCTCAATACCAACCTTGCCATGAGCGCCCTTCAGTTGTGCTTGGATAATGTACCGTTGCGGCGGTTGCCTGAACCACGCCCGGCAGGATCATGCCTGGCATAACAGATGCTCGTCCAGCTCGGCTCCAAGGGCTGCTTCCACGGTCATTTTAACTAGCTGCTGGGTCAGGC
Source organism: Nitrosomonas sp. GH22 (assembly GCF_009833115.1). NCBI lineage: Bacteria > Pseudomonadati > Pseudomonadota > Betaproteobacteria > Nitrosomonadales > Nitrosomonadaceae > Nitrosomonas > Nitrosomonas sp. GH22. Next base: position 52,202 of record NZ_QRCA01000011.1, on the reverse strand, counting down.
TACCCAGATCTGCTTCAGATTTGATATTTTTCGCCAAGCAGCCAATATGGGCTTGCCACTGGTTCAGGTCGAGTTCATTCATTGTGTCAGTAGTCATGGAAAATTCCTTCACGGGGATGAAGGCTCGGGCACTTACACAAGATATTTTACAGGCTCCATTATTCTTCAAATATTTCTTCAATGGTCTGTGCTGTCAGAATCCGCTCACCCCAGTACAGCAGGGTTTGTGAATCTGCAGATTTGATACGGGTCTGGATAATTTCATCTGCTGGACCAAATTTTCGCTCCAGTAACCTCAGGAAAAATTTTGCTTCACCTTCCAATCTTCCTTCCTGCCGCCCCTCCTGAATACCAATCTGCCGCCCTTCCTGAATACCTATCTGCTTTCCTTCTTCAATTCCCTGCTGTTTCCAGTCTTTGGTCCAATCTTTGACGCGTTCTGAAAGCATGCTGTGTACCTCCTGTAAATCATGAATTTCATCGAAGCTGATTTTTGGCATTCTGCCTGGTAAGAATACCCGTTTCAGCCAGACAGTAAATGCGCGTCGCAGGCTGTCTTGTTCCGGGGTGTGCAGCCAAGTGATTAATGCCTGTAACACTTGTTGGACATCTTCTGGGGTGCGGCTGTTCTCCAGTCGGAACAAAGCGGCTGTCAGGTTACGCAATGCTGCCAGTTCGTGTTCATGGTAACGTCCTTCATCCAGCAGCAGGTAGTTGAGCTGTGGCCGGTAACGATCCAGTCCGCCAGGCGCAGGGAAAATCAGCTCAGTTATGTTTGCCGGTGCCTGCCAGCGGTTGTCTCCATTGTACAAAACTACCGGTAGTACTGGTGGTAGCTGTTCCCCCGTTTTAATGGATTCACTGCGGATGAGGTCCTGATACAGCAGGCCGATGTAAGTCATGATTCGCACCGCCATGAACCAGTCCACGGTAGATTGAAATTCCAGCAATAAATAAACGTACAGCCATTCGTCTTGCTTGCCTTGCTTACGGCGCAAGCGCCAGATGATGTCATCCTGACGTTCTCTCAAATCATCGCTGATATAGCTACCGTTGATTTTCTCCAGTGTGGAAAAGTCGAGTTCATTAACCCAGTCTTCTTTAACAAAGCCGCGCAGCAAGTCTGCCACCATTTCAGCGTGGGAAAATAGCAGTTTATATCCGTGATCGTGATTCATCTCTCAGATTTTTATCGTGTCGCAAATACTGTTTCAGTTTGTCGTAAAAGTTCTCGTACGTACCGATTTGATAGAAGTCGATGATCATAAATTCAATAGGTATGTTTCTGGCCGGCGATCGATAAGCTATTGGATACTCTTGCTGGTTGAACCGGGACTTGTAAGCCCGAACATCGGCCAGATCCCTCGCTTTGAGCTCGCCAATTTCTGGTGTTTCGCATATCATTTCTACCTTATCTTCAATTGCCAGTTGCAGCGGCCTGTTAGCTTTATTGACATACTGGGCGAACGGATGCTTGAAACTGGTTCTCATGGACCGATATTGGATAGCAATCGACTCCATGTCAAAGCAAAAATGATCTGCCAACCGAAAGGATAGTATTGTCAAATCTGCATGGAAAATTTCCCCTGGAAAATCGCGACATCTATGACATGATGAATCTTCCCGATTTCAGGATGCTTCATTATGGAACCGACTTGCGGGTTTGTATCAACAGGCTTTTACAGGAAATATTACCCTGTGGCTGGTTATACTATGCAAGCGCCTTTGGCAGTGCCGTTGCATGATCACGATTTCTGTTGTTAGTCACGGTCAATCAGCTCTGGTTGAGGAATTACTCAAGGATTTAGCCAGGCTGGATATGTCTATGATCGCCGAGGTGTTGATTACCCTCAATATCCCCGAAGAAATTTTATTTGAACCTGATGATTTTCCCTATCCGATCAGTGTGTTGAGAAATACTGCGCCCCGGGGATTTGGTGCGAATCATAATGCTGCTTTCCAGCAAGCAAAGGGAGAATGGTTCTGTGTTCTGAATCCCGATATCCGTCTGGTTGAGAATCTGTTTCCAGTTTTGCTTGAGGAGATTACTCGGTTATCCGCCGCAGTGATCGCACCGATGGTGATCACGCCGAATGGTGGGGTCGAGGACAGTGTTCGGCGATTTCCCACCCCTTTTTCTCTAGCCATCAAATTTTTCGGATGTGGTGATGGCCGATATATCTTCGCTGCCGAGGATGTGACGTTCAGAGCAGACTGGGTGGGTGGAATGTTCATGCTGTTTCGCGCAGGAGATTTCCGTGCGATTGCTGGTTTTGACGAGAAGTATTTTCTGTACTACGAGGATGTGGATATCTGTGCGCGCTTGTGGAAATCTGGGCGGTCAGTCCTGGCATGTCCAAAGGTCCGGGTAATTCACGATGCGCAACGGGCCAGCCGGAGAAGTTTGCGCTACATGAGGTGGCACATGGTCAGCATGTTGCGGTATCTCTGGAAGCATTGGTGGCGTTTACCAAGGACGTTGGCAAATTCTGCAGAGTAAGCACATGGCAAGATCATCCCTGGTGCTCCACCAGCTTTTTCAAGCCTTCGTCTACTGATAACGGCGGCTGCCACCCGAGCAGGGTGCGGGTTTTACTGATATCCACCTGCAACGAACCTAGCAAACGCTGCGCTATTGCACCTTTACTCAGCAAGCGCGCCGCCAGGTGTAGCAGCCACACCGGTATGGCAAGTAAGTGTACTTTTTTGCCCATCGCTTGGCCCAGCCGCTGCAATAAATCGGCAGTGGATAGATCTTCTCCATCGCTTACCAGAAAAGTCTGATTGGCTGCGTTTGGGTGATTCACGCAGGTGCAGATAAGATCCACCAGATTGTCCAGCGCCACCAGACTACGACGATTTTTCACCACCGCACCCAACGGCAGAGGAAAACCACGCCGCACCCAACGCAGCATGGTCAGAAAATTACCCTTGACGCCAGGGCCATAAACCAACACGGGACGAATGATGACCAGCTCCATGCCCATCTCCTGAGCCAGTTTGTGCAAACCCGCTTCGGCCTCGGCCTTGGAAATGCCATAAGCATCTTCTGGCGCAGGCGTGTCATCTGCTGAATAGGGTCGCCCCGGCTGCGTGCCTTCGCCGTTGACCTTAATTGAGCTGATAAACACAAAACGCCGCATTCCGGCAGCGGCAGCCTGCTGCGCCAGGCGCAGCGTACCATCCACGTTCACGCGGCGATATTCCGTGAGTGGATCAGTCGCGTTATCTTGCATTACATGGACGCGGGCAGCGCAATGGACTATCACATCCACTCCTGCCAGGGCTTGCGTCCAGTCGGTGGCCGCATCCAATGTGGGTACGATTACTGCTTCATCAACCGGACACCCTGCTGTCAACGCTGAGACTGACGTGCGAAATACAGGCCGTACCGTTACCTTTCGCTGACGCAGTGTCTGCCAGATGGTACCGCCTACAAAACCGCTGGATCCAGTCAGCAAGATGTTCATTTCATGTCTCTTGGCGTAGTATCTGTGCGCACAACAATGAACGGGCACAATTACATTCATAACCAGGATGATTTTGTCTGTCAATTTTCTGATATTTGTTGGTAGGCATATTAGAAAATCTGGGTGGCAAAGTCTTTGAAATCGATCAAATGTTGTTCGCGATAAGCTACAGTTAAGAGGCCTCTGCGCGGATCCTCCATGAGCCGCGTTGCTGGCAAAATCGCAATGATCGCAAACGCTTCAAAAAGGCATAATTGTAGAATGATGATCTATCTTGCTATACAGGCTCGTATCGTTGAACTTCAAATCCCGATTACAACAGCAGCGATTTCACGCACCCAGCTGTTCAAGGACTGTTTTCGCTTCAATCAAGTCGAGGTTGTCTACGCGTTCATTGAATCTGGAGTACACCGCGTTTAAGATGCGTTTGGCATCGTCTGCTTTGTTGAGTTTTCTCCAAAGTTTAGCTAGGCTCGTGGCGGCCCGAAGTTCAAATATTTTTGCATACTGATCCTGCGCGATCTTTAAGGCTTCACACAAACACTCCTCTGCTTCTTGGACTGTTTGCTCGGATTGCCCGAGCAACAGTTCGCCTTTCAATCGAAACAACTCCGCTTGCCAAAACAATTCTCCTCCAGTAACAGCAAGTTTCTGTGCCTCCTCAATGGCGACCAATCCTTCGTCAATTCTATTTCTGCGTAAATAGATTTCTGCCAGTAACGCCAATGTAGACGTATTGTTGGTAATCGCACCTGTGGCCCGGGTAGCAGCAATCCCATTAATTAATTTGACGAGGCCTTCCTCCCGTCCAATTTCGGCCAATGCCCAACCCTGAGAGGCTGTCGCCCACGCCAACCCCAATTCAAATGAGTATTGTGTTGAAACCGTAATTGCCTCATCGGTGAGCTCCAGCGTTCTCTTCGCATTGCGGGCGCCGGCATAGATCCAGGCAAGAAAAATGAGCGTAAAAACACGAGTGAATGGGTGCTCCAGCGCCCTCGCCATACCTATCGCCTCCAATGCCAACGTTTCGGCTTGCTCAATCTCACCTAATATCCATAACGTCCTGGCCAGCAGAATCCTCGCGCTTATTCCTGAATCTTGTCCGTAGAAAAAGACCTGTGAGCGGTGTTCATCCGGAACGTCAAGGGATTTTGCGGCGGACAGATGGGTTCTGGCTTCGTCAAACCGGCCAGAAAATAAGTTGATTGCACCCAAGGCATGGTGAGCTTCAATCAGCAGTTCTGCTATTTGCTCACGGTGAGCCAGTGCCAAGAGATCTTCAGCCAGGCCGCGCGCACGGACGAGGTGCCCTCTGAGCATAAGAACGACCCACAATCCCCGAATAACTCGAAATTGGTCCACGGAACTGCTTTGCTCCGACAACAAATCCTTCGCTCTTCGATAATTATGTTCCATTTCGTCGGACGCATATCCTTTGACGGCCAGCAATGGGCCTCCGCGTGCAAGCAGGAGTTCCAACTCCAGGGTATTTCGCTCCGGGTCTTGCGGCAGTTCCTTTAGCAAATCCAGTGCTCTGTTAAAATGATTAAGCGATTCGATATTGGCTGATTGTTTCGCATCTCTACGGGCCGCGCGATGCCAATAATCAACTGCCGGACCAGTCAGCCCTGCCTGTTCCAAGTGATAAGCCAAGAGTTCCGGTTCCATGTTTACCCGCTCTGGGAACCGGCTCTCCAGGGTTTTGGCAATGCGAGCATGAAGTATGCGCCGAGGTTTCTTGGGTAACATGCTGTAGGCCGCTTCCTGGACGAGTGCATGCTTGAAGTAGTATGTCGCAAGAGGTATCTTGCCCTCTTGAAGAACGAGCCCGGAAGCAACGAACAGGTCGAGTGCATTCCTTAACTCGCTGTCCGGCACTTCGACAGTGGCTCGCAACAGCTCGTAGGTAAATTCGCGCCCTATTGCCGCACCGGTTTGCACAATTTCTCTGGCTGACCCTAACCGATCCACCCGCTCCATGAGCAACGCCTGCAGACTGTCTGGAATGGGCAATCCCTTTAGTGGGCCCTTCAGAGTAAATGAATTGTTGTCCTCGATCAGGAGCCCAGATCCAAGCACATTTTCCGTCAATGTTTCAATATAGAGGGGTATGCCATCGGCCTTGGCCAGAATAGCCTGCTGCACCTCGGGCGGAAGCACTTTTCCTCCTGTTATCGCCGCAATGAGTTCAGCGCTATGCCGACGTGGAAGTCGGTTGAGCGTCAGGGACGTCACATAGCTATATTCCGACCACAACGGCTTGAAGTTGGGGCGAGTTGTGATCAACAACAACACACGCATCTGCCGAATGCGGCCAATGATTCGCGTCATGAGTTCCTGCGTTGTTGGATCAAGCCAATGGGCGTCTTCCACCGTGAACAACAGTGGACAACGATCGGCCAGCCTTTGTAGATAGTGCACAAGTGCTTCCAGCGTCATGTCTTTGCGTTTTTCGGATGGCACATTGAGAAGCGGATACCGATGATCTCCCTGGATCGAGAGCAGATCTGCCAGCAATGAAACCGTTTCCTGGCTATCGATTCTGCCTTCGATAGCCAGGGCGTCGAGCTTGTTCAGTTGTGCCTGGGCACTGTCATGACTTGCGAGTCCCGCTGTTTGCCGCAGAAAATTGATGGCCGGATAGAGTGCCGTATTGGTATGGTAGGGTGAACATTGAAACTGAATCGTCTGATACCGTTCATCTTTGAGGCGCTCACATAAACTACAGACGATTCTCGATTTTCCGATGCCGGCCTCACCGGATAGGAGCACGACTTGTCCTTCGCCGCTGATGGCCTCGCGCCAGCGACCCAACAGGAGTGAGATCTCCTGTTCTCTGCCTACAAATTTGGCTAAGTGGCTGGATCGATAGGACTCAAACCGGCTGACCGACAGCCTGGTACTCAGAACCTGCCAAGCTTGGACAGGTGTGTCGAACCCTTTCAGCGAAAAGGAGCCGAGATCCAGAAATTCGAATTCATTTCCGACAAGCCGTTTCGTCGCTGGATCAATGATCAATTGATTGGGTTTTGCCAGCGTCTGGAGGCGGGCGGCGAGATTTGGGGTTTCACCAAACACTGACCGTTCCTTGGCAAGATCCTGTCCTATTAGCTCGCCGACTACGACTTGACCAGTAGCGACCCCGATTCGTGCAGCAATATCAAACTGTAAATGGGGGTTGTCTCGATTAAGTTCCCCCACTGTATCCAGAATAGCCAGTCCAGCATGGACCGCTCGTTCCGCATCATTTTCATAGGCATGGGGGTACCCGAAATAAACCAGCATCCCATCGCCCATGTATTTTGCGATATAGCCATTGAGCCGGTCAATTGCTTGGCTACAGGCGTCCAAGAACCGTCGGATCACATCCTGGAGGTCTTCAGGGTCCAATCGGCAGGACAGTGCTGTCGAATCCACAAGATCACAAAACATCACCGTCAACTGTCGACGTTCTGCTTGATCCCGTTCTGGACGGAATAGCTGCTCCTCCTGAATGACGTCAGCGGGCATAGGCCTCGAATCCATAACCTCAGCGTTTTGCGACAATTGAGTGATCGCGCGCAAGATTTTTTTCCGATGTCCCAGCAAAACACCCAGCGCCTCCAGATCGCCCTCATTCAGCTCGGGCAGGACATCCCAGGTGATCGCATTTTGCTGAAACGACTCGCGATATATACCTAGGCCAAGGTTATCCAGCCATTCTGATATGTGATCATTCGTCATGAACAAAGTCGATGGTAGATATTCCGGCCTGCCATGGACAGGATTAACTGAGTTAAGCGCGGGAAGTTACTCGTTGCGGATCGCAATCCTTTAATTGATAATAGATCTGTGATGAACAACGCTTCCAAAAATATGATTCCTAAAGGATCTTTCACTCGAAAAATGGAACGTCAACTGGTAGGCATGGTAATGGCGGTCATCGCCTACGTGATCGAGAAAGCCGTGTTGCGTTCGATCAAGCGTAGTGGCACAAAATCTTCGGCACTGAACAGTCCGCCATCGTAAACTATTTTTGTCTTCAATGTCTTTGCAGCAGATCGATAACCAGGCCAAGGGTCAGCAGACCTCCGACGATCCCGAATGTTATTGGCACCCACTCGGCAGTAACCGTTGACGCTGCTGTGAATCCACTGGCCAGGATACTTGCCGCAGCGGTCAGGCCGAGCGCTAGTCGTCGTCCCGTATGACGTACTATATCCTCCAGTGAATTGGCCCGGAAATTTACCACAAGCTTTGGACCGCCAGGGCGGGCACCAACGAAATTTTCAACTGCTTCGATCATGCGCAGGGTTCGTACTTTCAACTTCTGAGATTGATACAGCAATGTCTTCGGATTGAACGCGGTACCCATGCGTTTAGCCATCAAGCGCATCAGATACTTTCCCGCTACGTCATACGGATCGAGTGCTGGATCAAGCTCGGCAGTCGCCAGCTGTACCTGCGCGAGTGCCTTGATGGCGAGCGTGAGCGAAGCTGGTAGCGGTACTCCGTGCCGTAACGAAACCGCACTCATTTCTTGCAGAAGCGGCCCGATCTGCATCTCGGCAAGCGAGGCAGTGCGATATTTTGCCATCACTTCCCCAATCTCACTCTGGAATCGGGCCACATCGAGGGTGCTACTATTATCGGCGCTCGTCATCATGAATGTGACATCGGTGAGAAACGCCGCATCTTCCTGCCATAGAGCCATCAACATTAACAAGAGATGCTCACGGAGATCGGTTCCTACCATACCGACCATTCCGAAATCAAGAAAATAGATGCAATCCTTCCACCACATCAGATTGCCTGGGTGGGGATCGGCATGGAAGAAGCCATCGACGATGATCTGTTTGTAGTAGCTCTCCAACAGTTGACGAGCAGCCTGGATGCGTGCTGGGCCAGCCGGCGCCTGCCTGATCGGTATACCCTGGATCTCTTCCATTACTAATAACCGAGACGTGGACAGATCCCGGTGTACGCTGGGTACGGCAAGGCGATTATAGTCTGCGAGCACCACTTGCATGCGCTCGATATTGTCGGCCTCCTGACGGAAGTCGAGTTCACTATGGAGCGAGGTGGAGAGATGTTTGAACACGGCTTCCATATCAATCACCTGATTGAGCGCAGGACGCTTTCCGACTTTCTCCACAAACACCTGGAGGAGGGCGAGATCCTGTTCGATATCCATGCGAGCAGTCGGTCGCTGAACCTTGACTACGACCCGTTCACCGCTTTCGAGCGTTGCACGATGGACCTGAGCGATCGTGCCAGCGGCGAGAGGCTTCGGGTCAATCGACTTGAATACATCCTCCCAGGGGACTCTCAATTCCTGCTCGGAAACTTGGACCACCTCGCTTTCCGTCATCGGCGGCACCCGGGACTGCAACAGAGAAAGCTCCTCAATGTATTCAATTGGAAGGAGATCCGGGCGAGTTGACAACACTTGTCCGAGTTTTGAGAATATCGGGCCAAGCTCTTCCAGGGCTGCTCGTAAGCGCTTGGCTTGCTGACGGCGGATAGATATATCTGGTTCGTTAGATTGGCTGAACAGCTTGAGGCCATGTTTCGCCATTACAGCTGCGATATGCGTAGCGCGGGCTGCCAGTCGAGGCTCAAAAGGCGGGATTTCACCCGCGGATAGGTGAGTTCGAGCCAAACCCGATGTCTGCTCACCAGTAGAATGCGCGGTATTTACAATAATCACGGTGCAATGGGCACTATGACTGATGCGGTTCGGTATGTTACCGAGCAAAAACTTTTTTCGACCTGCCATGCCAAAATTGCCAACCACCAGGACATCGACTGCCTTCTGTTCAGCGGCGCGGACGATTGCCAATGCCGGATCCGTATCAATGACGACCAAAGCATGCCCGCGATCTCCGGCGACCTGCCGCACAAAGTGTGCCAAATCGTTGTTGGCTGCCGCAGCGCGCGTTTGTTCGGCTTCGCCGAATTCTGTGGCGGACGGATACTGCGGCACCACTACCTCAATCGCGAACAGCTCCGCATCGTAGCGGTCGGCAAATCCAGCGGCCCACTGGACAGCTCGGTCGGCGGCTTCAGAGCGGTCGGTGCCTACCATCACGCGTTTTATGACTTTACTCTCCAGATGATTTTTCATAAATGTTGTAGAGTGATGAGCAGGGATAGCATCGATATGACAGGATCAGCCTGGGTGGCAGGGTGTTCAAACACCCTGCCCAAACGCTTATCAGCGTGCTATTGATCTGAAACAGCCAATCGATGCTGGTTGTTACGTAACATCTTTTTTCTCAGAGTTACCTTACATGAGTCAACGTTCCTGGCCTCCGGCAATCTTTGTTATGCAGAAACGTACAGGTATAATCAAGTCGTATGGAATTCGTTATATTAAACGATGAACTTCAAGATGAAGCTGGTTTTTTGGAGTTGCTCGCGTGTGATTTAAAGCCCTTTTATGAGCCGCGTTTACCCTATCACAACTGGGATGAACATATTGAGCACGGTCTTGGTATCATCGACGACCTTTGTAAGCAGGAAAAGACCAAAGGCAACCTAATCAATTCTTTCATGGCCAAAATTGCTTATATGGGGCATGACGCTGGTTTCCCCCATGATCTCATAGCACCTGTCTGGGAAAAGTATGGCAGTAAAGAGGGGTATTCAGCTCATATAATGAATGTCCTCCTGCAAAATTACGGGTTCGAAGAATCATATATTCGAGATGTTCAAACATGCATAATGTTTACAAGGATGGGTGAACAGCTACCGGAAAATGTAGGTGAAGAGCTTGGTAACACAGCTAAAGCTGTGCGCACTGCTGATCTTTCTCATGTCTTTGGGCCTTACAAGAACTTCGTTATCAATAGCTTCAAGCTTATGGAAGAAGGGAAAATGTACGGTCGAGAGCCAGTCTTGGCAGAATTCAAAAATAGAACCAGATTTGTGCTGACAAATTACTTGAGTCCCGATTTTATTCCTTCTGGTACTTACAGTATTGTTGATGGCATGAAAAATATTGAGCGTTTTTGTAAAGATTCACCAAGCCGTTTATTGAAAGTTGTCGGGAAACAGGCTAACCGTTTCGCAAGTCTTATAAAGAAAGCTGCTTAAAGACCTTTAGATACTAGATGCCAGTCAGACTGGTATTGCCCGATTTGCTGCCCGCTATGGCTTTGTAGAAAAGCCTGCCAGGATTCGTTTTCATATCCTGGATCCTGAAATACAAATCATCGCGGGTATCTGTTGTCCGGATATTACACTGGATGCTGGTAGCTTTAGCCGATTGACCATTGGTATCCGGCGGGTGTTTATCACTGAAAACGAAATCAACTTTCTGGCTTTGCCCAATGTCCCTGCTGCCATGGCTGTTTTCGGCTCCGGCTACGGCTGGGAAGCGCTTGCTCGGAGCCGTTGGTTGGATCGCTGTGTGATCCATTACTGGGGAGATATCGACACTCACGGCTTCGCCATTCTTGATCAACTGCGCAGCCATTTTCCGCATGTTTCATCTCTGCTGATGGATCGCGCGACTCTTGAGGCGCACACTGCTTTCTGGGGCCGGGAAGACAAGCCACAGCGGAATGATTTGCACCGATTAACTCCGGAAGAATCGGATCTATACGATGCTCTGCGTGACAACCGTATCCGTGAGGGGCTGAGGCTGGAACAGGAACATCTGGGCTTTGGCTGGGTACGTGAACGGATTGATCAGCTGTGATGCGATATGATATTAGGGTGAATTTTCAAGTGAACCTGTAAACCGGGATATCATGTTACGTTTACTGGATATTGTGCTGGCAGTCTTGGGTATTCTGGTTACCCTGCCGCTGTTGACGATTCTTTATGTGGTTGGGTTGTTCGACACACGATCACCATTATTTCGGCAGATAAGGGTAGGAAGACAGCAGAAGCCATTTGTCCTGGTTAAATTTCGTACTATGCGACCAGGTACGGCTTCTGTTGCCACGCATCTGGCGGATGTCTCGGCTATTACTTCTTTTGGTAATTTTTTGCGAAAAACTAAGCTGGATGAGCTGCCGCAACTATGGAATGTACTCAAGGGAGAGATGAGTCTGGTTGGCCCCCGGCCTTGCTTGCCAAATCAGCTTGAGTTGATCGGAGAACGAGTGCAACGGAGAGTCTTTGATGTGCGTCCGGGTATTACAGGGTTGGCGCAGATTCGGGGTATTGATATGTCTACCCCTGTGCTGCTGGCAGAGGTTGATAGGCAGATGATCAAGACGTTGTCGGTGGTGAATTATTTTAAGTACATTGTGCTGACAGCGACAGGTCGTGGTGCAGGGGATCGTGTAAGAGAAAAATCCGGTTGATTAAGTTTTATGGTTAAAAATTACTTCAGACAGTTTGCACCCTCAGTGTTGACCTTGTCCCGTACGATGAAACGGCTAATTGCCCTTTCTGTAGACTTCAGTTTGTGTGTTTTGACAGTCTGGCTGGCTTATTACCTGCGTTTGGGTGAGTTTGTCAGTTTTACCAGGCAGGGTCCATGGGCAGAGGGCGCCATTTGGGCAGCGGTAACCTCCGTTGTACTGGCGCTGCCTATTTTTATTGTTACTGGTCTTTATCGTGCCATTTTCAGATACAGCGGTTGGCCGGCGTTATTGACGGTAGCACGTGCTATCAGTATTTATGGGCTGATCTATGCCACCATCTTTATGGTTATCGGGCTGTCAGGTGTTCCACGAACAATCGGTATCATTCAGCCGATTCTGCTACTCCTGTTTGTCGGTGCATCGCGTGCGCTGGCACGTGTGTGGCTGGGAGATCAGTACCAGAATATTTTGAGACATATTTCCCGGCCCCGGGCACTTATTTATGGTGTTGGCCGAACAGGTCGTCAGTTGGCAGTAGCCATGGCCAATAGTCCGGAAATACAGATAGCGGGGTTTCTGGATGATGATGATCGCTTGCATGGACATGTACTCAATGGTTTGCCTATCTATAACCCGGGTGATCTGACGGCCCTGGTTTCCACCTTGAATATCAGCGATGTCTTGTTGGCAATGCCGGGTGTTTCACGCCGTCGTCGTAATGAAATTTTATGCCAGATTCGTGATGCGCGTGTTTCGGTACGGACATTGCCCAGTGTGACTGATCTGATCCAGGGTAAGGTGGGTATTACAGATTTGCGTGAACTGGATATTGATGATCTGCTCGGGCGTGAACCGGTAACACCGAATCATATTCTGTTAGCGAAGAATATCCTGGGTAAAGTGGTGTTGGTGACGGGGGCGGGTGGATCGATTGGTAGTGAGCTTTGCCGCCAGATTCTTGTTGTGGGGCCGATCAGGTTGCTGTTGGTTGAACAGAATGAATTTGCGCTTTATATGATTCACCAGGAACTGGAGGGGAAGCTTGCCAGCCGTGATATTGTGTTGGTGCCTTTATTGGCATCAGTACAGGATGAGGGCCGTATGCGGGAGATCATATCTACTTGGCACCCGGATACTGTCTATCATACCGCTGCCTATAAGCATGTGCCGCTGGTGGAGCATAATCCGGCGGAAGGCATTAAGAACAATGTGTTTGGTACGCTCCATCTGGCACGGGCCGCCGAGGAAAATGGTGTGATGGATTTTGTGCTGATCAGCACAGACAAGGCAGTGCGACCTACCAATATCATGGGTGCGAGCAAGCGCTTGGCAGAACTGGTATTACAGGCTCTGGCCGATAACAATTCCGCTACCCGATTTTCCATGGTGCGTTTCGGTAATGTACTGGGTTCATCGGGCTCAGTGGTGCCGAAATTCCGTCAGCAAATCCGGGAGGGGGGTCCGATTACGCTGACTCATCCGGAGATTACCCGCTATTTCATGACAATTCCGGAAGCGGCTCAATTGGTTATCCAGGCAGGGGCAATGGCCAGGGGCGGGGGGGTGTTTGTGCTGGATATGGGAGAATCCGTGAAGATTATGGATCTGGCACGCCACATGATTGAGCTTTCTGGTTTGACTGTCAGAGATGAGCAGAATCTGGAAGGTGACATTGAAATTGAGATCACCGGTTTGCGCCCCGGTGAAAAGCTTTATGAGGAGCTGTTGATTGGAAACAACCCGGAACTGACCTCCCATCCGAGGATTATGAGAGCGCATGAAGATTCTGTTCCTTGGGCAGAGCTGGAAGGTAAGCTGAGTGCTTTGGAGATGGCTTTAAATGTGAATGATGTCGGTGTCATCCGGTTGATGATGGCACAACTGGTTCCTGGTTATATCCCCAATCAGGAGATCGTAGATTGGGTGTATCTTGCGCAGGAAGACGAAGCACGGGCAATGGAGTTGGGCAGCAAGGGGACTTCCGGATAAAAGTAAGTAACTCGCTGTTCATTTGTGTATTCCGCAGCGTGCGTTATAAATCACGCCGTTGCAGGCAACGTAGTCGCGCAGGAGCGTGCAGGCGGTATCACGCAACAGATCAGTTGTCACGATGATACCGCGAATTTCCAATTCATCAATCCAGTTCTCTGGTCGAGGACCTTCGTCGAAACCGATTGCCTCCACATCCTCACCGCGTGCAGCACAGACCAAACTGCGTACGCCGGACCAGATCACTGCACCAAAGCACATTACACAAGGTTCGGCACTGGTTACCAGTTCACAGGCAGGCAGACCGTCAGCGCTCAGATCGTGGCTGCCCAGTTTTGTCTGCGCCAGCGATAACGCAAGTATTTCGGCGTGAGCAGTGGAACAGTGGCTTGATACCACCCGGTTGGTACCGGCTGCAATCAGCAAGCCGCTGTCGCGCTCGAATACCGCCGCAGCAAAGGGGCCACCATCTGTAGCTATATTGATACGCATGAGTTCAAGCACATAACTCATGCGTGCTTCAGGTTTAATCAGCACGCGCGGCTCCATATTTGCCTGTACAAGGAAAGCTGGCAGTTTGATGTGCAATGTAGTGCTTATGCTCATAGGGCAACTTTACACTACTGTCGATCAATGCGGGTAGCGCTTAGTGTTACTTCGGCACAATCGAATCTTCATTGTTATAAAAATTGATTTTTTTGTCTGAAAGCCATTGGTACTGGCCTGATATCCAGCTGGTGTGGTTACCAGATTAAAGTCAGCCCGCAAGCAGCCGATAAAGTCTGAAATTCATAAAAGGTTTTTCAGTCATGTTGGTAAGTATCGGATATCTTATTGTCATTGTCTCTGTGTTTGGTGGATTTGCTCTAGCGGGCGGCCATCTGGGATCATTATTTCAGCCGGTCGAGCTGCTCATGATTGCAGGTGCCGCGCTGGGTGCATTCTTCGTCGGTAATTCCGGCAAAGCAATCAAGGCTACTTTCAAAGCGCTTCCTGGTGTTTTTCAGGGTGCCCGATATACCAAGGTGGTCTACATGGAGCTGATGACACTGCTCTATGAAGTGCTCGGCAAAATCCGCAAGGAAGGACTGATGTCGATTGAGGCGGATGTGGATGATCCTGCTAAAAGTCCGTTGTTCACAAAATATCCCAAAATCCTGTCGGATCATCATGCCATAGAATTCATTACCGATTATCTGCGGCTGATGGTTGGTGGCAATCTTAACCCCCTGGAAATTGAAAATCTGATGGATGGTGAAATCGAAACGCATCACCAGGAAGGGGAAGTGCCCGTGCATGTTATCGGCAAGATGGGGGATGCACTCCCAGCTTTCGGAATTGTGGCAGCCGTGATGGGTGTGGTGCATACCATGGCGTCAGTCGGCATTCCACCGGCAGAGCTGGGCAAATTGATTGCTGCGGCATTGGTTGGGACGTTTCTTGGGATTTTGCTTGCCTATGGTTTTGTCAGTCCTCTAGCCAGTCGCCTGGAACAGAGATTGCATGAATCAAGCAAGTTGCTGGAGTGCATCAAGGTTACGCTGCTGGCTAATCTTAACGGCTATGCACCGGCGCTGGCAGTGGAGTTTGGCAGGAAAGTGCTCTTTTCCACTGAACGGCCATCGTTTATCGAGTTGGAGAAGCATGTCAAACAGAGTAAGGCCAAGTAATGTTGTTTTCCCGGGTTTTTTTGTTTCTGTATGAGGTCGCGAATGGCTGAGGACTTTTCACAAAAACCAATCGTCATCAAACGCATCAAGAAGATAGCGGGAGCGCATTATGGTGGCACGTGGAAAATTGCCTATGCTGACTTCGTTACCGCCATGATGGCCTTTTTCCTGTTAATGTGGTTGTTGGGTTCAACTACGCAGGGGGATAAGGAAGGTATTTCTGAATATTTCAAGATGCCTTTAAAAGTTGCGCTGCTTGGGGGAGATGGCAGCGGGGACAGTACCAGTGTCATTAAAGGAGGTGGTGATGATCTGAGCCGGCGAATCGGTCAGATGAGGCGATCCGATTTTGATGACTTGAAGCAATCTCTTGATATGGATGCGCTGCAGACTCTCCAGGATCGTGTTGAACGGGAACAACTGGAAAAACTCAAAGCCAAAATAGAAGATGCAATCAACAGTAATCCGGTACTTAATAAATTTAAGAGCCAGCTGTTACTCGATATTACCTCGGAAGGTTTACGCATCCAGATTGTTGATGAAAAAAACCGTCCGATGTTTGCTATCGGAAAAGCAGAATTGCAGCCGTATACCAAAATGATTCTGCATGAAATCGGCAAGATGCTGAATGATGTCGGCAATAAAATCAGTCTTTCTGGCCACACTGACGCGACTCCCTATCCCTCCGGTGAAAAAAGCTACAGTAACTGGGAATTATCGGCGGATCGTGCCAATGCTTCCCGGCGTGAGCTGATCGCGGGTGGAATGAATCCGGAGAAAATGTTGCGAGTGGTCGGGCTGTCTTCCGCGGTGATGTTTGATAAAGAAGATTCATTCAGTCCTTTTAACCGGCGGATCAGCATTATCGTCATGAATAAAAAAGCCGAGGATGCCATTACTCGTGAAAGCCTGGGTGAAGTAAACATCCATAGTGAAGAAGAAGTCAGTCCGCAGATTGTGGATGGAAACAATGCCGTATCCAACTGAGACTGTTCATCGGTGTGCTGCTTCCGAATCACTGCTGAAAAAGATCTTTGTAGTGCTGCCGAGCAGTATTTTGCTTGTATGTTTGCTTGGGGTAATTCTGCCGTGGCCGCTCACGCTGCTGCACGCAATCTGGCTGCAGGGAGTGATTGCTGCGCTCATGAGTTTCTATCTGTTGCGCTTGCCAGTCTGGCAGGCGGTTATTCATCTGTTCTTTTTCCCGGCGCTGCTGTCGGCGATATCAACACTGAAGCTGTCTGCTGACTGGTATCTGGCTGGTTTTATTACACTCATGCTAATTTTTGGAAGAATACATCACACACGGGTGCCGTTGTTTTTGTCTAGCCAGGAGGCGGTTGATACACTGGCTGGATTGCTGCCGCAGGATTGCAACTTCAAATTGATTGATCTGGGCTCGGGGTGTGGCGGGCTGGTATGCAAATTGGCGCGGATGTTGCCGCATGGCAGCTATCACGGCATTGAGACCGCCATGTTGCCCTGCTGGATCAGTAAGTTGAGAGCAATGCTATCCGGGCAGGATTGCCGGTTTCAATGGGAAAGCATCTGGCGGTATGATCTGTCTGGATACGATGTAGTATATGCCTATCTTTCCCCTGTGCCCATGCCTCGTTTATGGGAGAAAGTATGCCAGGAAATGCGTCCGGGTAGCCTTTTCATCAGTAACACCTTTACTGTTCCAGGCGTCATGCCTGATCGGTGTATCCAGCTGGATGATTTTAGTGGTGCCGCACTTTATATCTGGCAAATACCTTGATGAAATTCTGCGTTATTGTCGTCGCCAGGTTGTTCCTTGCGGACCGTCTTCCAGAATAATGCCGGCTTCGGCCAGTTGCTGACGCAGTGCATCAGCCTGCGCAAAGTTCTTCTCCTTGCGCGCCTGTAATCGCTGCTGGATCATGCGTTCAATTTCTTCTATGGAATGGTGGTCATTCTGTGGGTGTGCGGGATGTTGCAAATATTGCCTTGGTGATTGCTGTAACAGACCCAGTATTCCACCTAGAGCCTTGAGCAAACTGGCATAGTGTGAATTACCCGTCCGGTTTGCTTCGCTTGCCAGATCGAACAGCACCGCAACCGCCTCTGGTGTGTTGAAATCATCATTCATCGCCGCCATGAAACGCTGAGCGTAGCCATCATTTACCCAGTCAATCGTAGCAGTTGCTTCTTCAGCTGCCTGTGCCTGTGATGGCGCGTGATTCTTCAGCGCTGTGTAGAGACGTTCCAGTGCGTTTCTGGCATCGTTGAGGTGGGCATCAGAATAATTGAGCGGGCTGCGATAGTGTGCCCGCACAATGAAAAAACGAACTACCTCGGGCTGGTAGCGTGCCAGCACTTCCCGCACAGTGAAAAAATTACCCAGCGATTTGGACATTTTTTCATTGTCTACGCGCACAAATCCGTTGTGCATCCAGTAATTAACATGGGGGTGGCCGTGGACGCCTTCACTTTGCGCGATTTCGTTCTCGTGATGCGGGAATTGTAAATCCTGACCGCCCCCATGGATGTCAAACCGCTCACCCAGGTAGTGCCCGCTCATGGCGGAGCATTCAATATGCCAGCCCGGACGTCCTTTGCCCCACGGCGAATCCCAGCTGGGTTCATCGGGTTTGGCAGCTTTCCATAACACAAAATCCAAGGGATCCCGCTTGTTGGTATCGATCTCCACGCGCTCACCGGCACGCAAATCATCGAGTGATTTACCCGAGAGCTTGCCATAGCCGGGGAAACGGCGTACATCGTAAAATACATCGCCGTTGTTTGCTACGTAGGCGAGCCCTTTGCTCAGTAATGATTCGATCATTGTGACCATACTCTCGATGCATTCAGTTGCGCGCGGCTCGAAAGAAGGACTGATGATGCCCAATGCCGCAGCGTCTTCTTCCATTGCTTGAATGTAGCGGGCAGTCAGTGCTCCAAACGGCTCATGGTTTTCCAGCGCGCGGCGAATAATCTTGTCGTCGATGTCAGTGATATTGCGGACATAAGTCACCTCGTAGTCAAGAGTCTGTAGCCAGCGTACTACGCTGTCAAATACGACCAATACACGAGCGTGTCCAAGATGGCAGTGATCATAAACAGTCATGCCACACACATACATTTTGACTTTCCCGGGTGTAAGAGGGATAAATTCGCGTCTGGAGCGGGTGAGCGTATCGTAAATTTTGAGCATCGGAGGCGTATGCAAGAGAGATAGTTGTGAGAAGTGCTTATTTTATTGATAAAATCAGGGACTTTTCTTTATAACCGTCCGCCCGGCAGAACCAGGGGCAAAACCGTGTGAGTATAGCATAATGATAATCTTCTCCTTTGAGCGGCATACTGCTCGTTCAATAAAAATAGTTACCTCCACTACGCTTTTCTTTACCTTATGCCTGACGATGTTGGCAACATCCGTTTTTGCAGCTAATCCTAAGGTTGAAATTAAAACCAATCTTGGCGCGATACAGATAGAGCTTTATGCCGATCAGGCGCCAAAGACTGTCAAGAATTTTCTGAACTATGTTAATGATGATTACTATACCGGCACGATTTTTCATCGGGTTATTGCCAAGTTCATGATTCAAGGGGGTGGATTCGATCAGAATTACGTACAGAAGCCTACCCGGCAGCCTGTCGAAAATGAAGCTGCCAACGGGCTTAAAAATACACTTGGTACGATTGCGATGGCGCGCACCAATGAACCACACTCTGCCTCGTCACAGTTTTTTATTAATGTCGCAAACAATAATTTTCTTGACTACACCGCTCCTACCATGCAGGGGTATGGTTACGCAGTCTTTGGTAAAGTTACAGCTGGCATGGATGTTGTTAATGCGATTGCCGGGACGCCAACCGGAGCAAATGGGCCTTTTAACAGAGATGTACCACAAAACATGATCGTTATTGAAAGTGTCAAATTGCTCCCGGCTTCTGCCAATTCCGAAAATCCGTAAACTCAGGACAAAATTAAAATGGTTAAAATACATACAAATTACGGCGCCATTACTTTGGAACTTGACAGTGATAAAACGCCTGTCACTGTCGAAAATTTCCTGCGTTATGTTGATAGCGGACATTACGACAACACTTTGTTTCATCGTGTTATCGATGGTTTTATGATTCAAGGTGGCGGTTATGCACCAGGAATGAAAGAAAAATCAACTTTGGCGCCTATTCAGAATGAAGCTGCTTTGGGTTCTGGTAACGAGACCTATACAATTGCCATGGCTCGCACTTCCGATGTGCATTCTGCCACTGCACAGTTTTTCATTAACGTTGCCAATAACGGTTTTTTGAATCACACTGGCATGACGCCACAAGGTTTTGGTTACTGTGTATTTGGCCGGGTTGTGGAAGGCCAGGAAGTGGTGGATGCAATCAAGAAAGTGAAAACAGGTCGTTCTGCCGGACACCAGGATGTACCGCTGGAAGATGTCATCATTGAAAAAGCTAAGCGGGCTTGAGCTAAAATTCTGATAAATAATTTGTGTCTGGCACCAAAAATAATTTGGCCTGTGTTTTACAAATGGAAATTCAGTAGAAATGATGGAGATCAATAAAATTCTGGAAACAGCTCAAAATCGGGCGCAAGAGCTGGGTGTTTGCTACAGGGGAGCACTGTTGCCATCAGAGGCGCATAAGGTGCTGCAATCCATGCCGGAAGCCAGAATTGTGGATGTGCGCTGTCGAGCTGAACTGGACTGGGTTGGGCGTGTTCCCGGGGCAATTGAAGTCGAGTTGCTGACTTACCCAGGAATGCAGCCCAATCCTGATTTTCTGGAACAGCTTACTGGTCAGGTTGCAGATGATGCTGTTCTGCTGTTCATCTGCCGCAGTGGTGGCCGGTCTGACCAGGCAGCAACCCTTCTGAGCCAGAATGGTTTTACGGAGTGCTATAACATTCTGGAAGGTTTTGAAGGCGATAAGGATGAAAGTGGTCACCGCGGGCGACAATCCGGCTGGAAAGCCGCTGGATTGCCGTGGATTCAGGGCTAAAGAGGGCTTTAACATTAACCTGCAGACCAGTTAATCAGGCCAAAATGGGCTGTCAGCAATACAATCAGGCCAAAACCAATGCGGTACCAGGCAAACAGGGTGAAATCATGATGGCTGACATAGCGTATAAACCCGCGTATCGCAATTAACGCGCTAATGAAAGCTGCGATTGATCCCACCACAAACATTCCCAGATCATCGCTATGTAAAAATTCCCGGTGTTTGTAGACATCATAGAAGGTGGCAGCAAACATGATTGGGATTGCCAGAAAGAAAGAAAATTCTGCAGCAGCTTTACGTGATAATCCGGACAATAATCCACCGATAATCGTTGCGCCGGAACGGGAGGTGCCAGGGATCAGTGCCAGACACTGTGCGCAGCCAATTTTCAGCGCATGCTTCCAGTTCATATCATCTACATTTTCAACCTCAATTCTGTGTTCCCGACGCTCGGCCCAGAGTATCAGCACGCCGCCAGTCACCAATGCAATAGCAACCGGCAGCGGGTGGAATAAGTAATACTTTATCGTTTTGATGAATAGCAAGCCCAGTATTGCGGCTGGCAAGAAAGCAACGCACAGATTCAGTACGAAACGATTTGCCCGTCGGGTGCCCCAGTCCCTGGCCACATTTATTAGCCGTGCACGATATTCCCAACAAACGGAGAGAATCGCCCCCAGCTGTATTGCTACCGTAAAAACCTGAGCTTTATCGTCATTAAAATCCAGTAAATCGCCCGCCAGTATTAGGTGTCCGGTAGATGAGATTGGCAAAAACTCGGTCAGTCCTTCAACAATACCAAGCAGAAATACTTTGATGAGAATCAGCCAGTCCATAGCGGCCTAATGTGAATTGTTTAAGCAAATGAAATCACCAGGAAAGATCATAGTTTTCTATAAATCTCACCGCCTTTTTCAATGAATTCATCCGCTTTTTTGGCCATGCCTTCCTGTAACGCCTCATTTTCAGAAATACCCTGTTGTGCAGCATAATCACGCACATCCTGGGTAATTTTCATTGAGCAGAAATTGGGCCCGCACATTGAGCAGAAGTGGGCAAGCTTGGCACCTTCCTGCGGCAGGGTTTCGTCATGAAATTGCCTGGCCTTATCTGGATCCAGGCTTAAATTGAATTGATCGTTCCAGCGGAACTCAAAACGCGCCTTGGACAGTGCATTGTCACGAATCTGTGCGCCTGGGTGTCCTTTAGCCAGATCAGCAGCATGTGCGGCGATTTTATAGGTAATGATCCCATCCTTGACGTCATCCTTGTCCGGTAGACCAAGATGTTCTTTGGGCGTGACGTAGCACAGCATGGCAGTTCCATACCAGCCGATCATGGCTGCGCCGATTGCCGAGGTGATGTGATCATAACCAGGTGCGATATCGGTGGTGAGTGGCCCCAATGTATAGAAAGGTGCTTCATGACAATGTTCGAGTTGCAGATCCATGTTTTCCCGGATCAGGTGCATGGGCACATGCCCCGGTCCTTCAATCATGGTTTGTATATCGTGTTTCCACGCAATTTTTGTCAGTTCACCCAGCGTTTTTAATTCTGCGAATTGTGCCTCATCATTGGCATCATAAATTGAGCCAGGACGTAAGCCGTCTCCTAGGGAAAAGCTGACGTCATAGGCCTTCATGATTTCGCAGATATCTTCGAAATGTGTATACAGGAAACTTTCCTTGTGATGTGCCAGGCACCATTTGGCCATGATGGAACCGCCACGAGAGACGATACCGGTCATGCGTTTGGCTGTCATTGGAACGAAAGGCAAACGTACCCCGGCGTGAATGGTGAAGTAATCCACGCCTTGTTCTGCCTGTTCAATCAACGTATCGCGGAAAATTTCCCAGGTTAGTTCTTCGGCCTTGCCATCCACTTTTTCCAGTGCCTGATAAATTGGTACAGTACCAATTGGAACTGGGCTGTTGCGAATAATCCATTCGCGTGTTTCGTGGATATTTTTTCCAGTGGAGAGATCCATGACCGTATCACCGCCCCAGCGAATCGCCCAGGTCATTTTTTCCACCTCGTCCTGAATGCTGGAACCCAGTGCGGAATTACCAATATTGGCATTGATTTTGACCAGAAAATTACGGCCGATAATCATGGGTTCTGCTTCCGGATGATTGATGTTGGCTGGAATAATGGCACGCCCGCGTGCAACTTCATCACGAACAAATTCTGGGGTGATCCATTCCTGAATCGCAGCACCAAAACTTTGTCCGGGGTGTTGTCGAGTTAGTAACTCGCTTTTCGCCAGATCGGTGACACGCTCTCTGCGCTGATTCTCCCGAATTGCGATGAATTCCATTTCCGGTGTAATAATGCCGCACCTAGCGTAATGCATTTGAGTAACATTGCTGCCCTCTTTGGCGCGACGAACCGGGCGTGTGAGATTAAAACGCATTGCTGTTAAAGCGGGATCTTGCAACCGTTTTAAACTGTAACTTGAGGATAATCCCGAGAGAACTTCTGTATCTTCGCGCTCTTCAATCCATTTTTCACGCAAAGGGAGCAGACCGTGGCGGATATCTATATTGATATCAGGATCCGAGTAGGGGCCGGAAGTATCGTAGACGCAGATGGGCGGGTTTTTTTCGATTCCCTGGCTGGTGTTGGTATCAGACTGGCTGATTTCCCGCATCGGTACCCGGATATCTGCGCGGGAGCCTTGAATATAAATCTTGCGTGAATTGGGGAGAGATTGTATTGCAGCTGTATCTACCCGTGCATTGTCACTGGTGAATTTTTCCAGTCTGGAAACAGGTATTTTCATGCTATGCTCCTTAAGAAAGCCGCAAGGAGCAGGGAAATTACTCCCAGCTTCCCTCCGGCGGCGTTATCCGCATCAGGTATTAAGGGACTGTCTCACCAACATTCCAGTTTTCTACGAATGCGGACCCCTAGCCAAAGCTGCCAAGCTAAAGTAAATATGGAATAATTGCAAGCCCGATTCTTTCGTTGATAACAGAAATTAGATCTATGATGAACCTCGAACAAAGTCGTTTCAATATGGTGGAACAACAAGTCCGGACCTGGAATGTTCTGAATCAGGATATTCTTGACTTGTTATATCAGATAAAGCGTGAAGAATTTGTACCTGCAGCTTATCGTTTTATGGCATTCACAGATATGGAAATTCCGCTGGAGCATGATGCGGTAATGCTAACGCCCAAAATGGAGGCACGTATTCTGCAGGAATTGAACATCAATAAAACTGATAAGATCCTTGAGGTTGGTACCGGAACGGGGTATATGACTGCGCTGTTGGCTAAACTTGGCGCACATGTTTATAGTGTGGAAATCGTACCGGAACTGCATGTCATGGCGCGTATCAATCTGCAGGCACATGATATCACCAACATAACACTGGAGCAGGGTGATGCTGCACGCGGCTGGCCTGATCACGGTCCGTATGACGTAATTGTCCTGACAGCTTCCACACCAGTGCTGCCCGAGGCATTTCAGCAAAGTCTGGCACCGGGAGGCCGGTTGTTCGCCATAGTTGGTGAGGAGCCTGTTATGGAGGCAATGTTGATAACCTGTACTACACCAGGTAACTATAGTTCGACCCGCTTGTTTGAAACCTGTACTGCGCCATTCAGAAATGCATTGCAGCGTGAGCAATTTCATTTTTGAAGCCCTGTGTCTGCTAACCGCTTCATAAAAGCCAATGTACTGATAACTTCAGTGGCAATCATCAAACCACGAAAATACGAAGATAATGAAATCAGCCGGCTAATGATGAAAAGCTTACGAGGTTTAGCGTGTCTATTATGCTTGAGCATGTTTGTTTGTGTTCAGTTAGAAGCTGCCGATCTGATGCAGATTTACCGTGAAGCGCTGGAAGAGGATGCACAATACGGCGCGGCGCGCGCTGCCTATGTGGCTGCACAAGAACGGATGCCTCAGGGAAGGGCTGGGTTATTGCCCGATATTCGCCTGACTGGAGTTGGCCAAAATCAATATATTGAAACAAGTGGTTTGCCAAGCAGAGAGATCAAAAATCGGGGAATTACCGCGACTCTGACTCAACCGCTCATTCGTTTTGAGAATTTTATTATTTATCAGCAATCTAAAAATGAGGTGGCGCAGGCAGATGCGCAATTCATTATCGCAGCGCAGGATTTGATCTTGCGGGTTGCACAAACCTATTTTGATATACTCAAGGCAAAAATTGACCTTGAGGTAGTCGAGTCGCAGAAAAAAGCGATTCATGAACAGCTAGAACAGGCTAGACGAAATTTTGAAGTTGGTGTTTCGACCATAGTCGATACACACGAAGCCGAAGCGCGTTACGATTTAACCTTGTCACAGGAAATCGCTGCCAGAAACAAACTGGAAATCAGTCAGCATGCATTAGAAGTTCTAATCAATCGACTCCCGAATGATCTGCAGGATGCAAGCCTGGACAAGATTATCGCCGATCCACTTTCTTTGCCTCACGATGGTATGGATGAGTGGGTCGGGCTAGCGGAAGAAAAGAATTTCCAGCTGAAAGTACAGCGTATTGCTTACGAGATTTCCGAGCAAGACATTGACCGTGCCAAAGCTGGTCACTATCCAACTCTTGATCTGGTTGCACAATATAGTGATCAGCATGGTGTCGGCGGTGCTTTCACCGGGCGAGGGCTGGATATCGTCAATAAATCTGTTGGATTACAATTGACGGTTCCTATTTTCCAGGGATTGTCAGTGCAATCTCGTGTTAGAGAAGCTTTAGCTAACCGGGACAAGGCTCGTAAAGATATGGAAAATGTGCAGCGCACGATCGCATTGCAGGTTCGCCAGAATTATCTCAATGTAACTAATGGTATTGCTCAGATCAAAGCGCTGAAGCAGGCATTAACATCCAGCCGCAGCCAGCTTGATTCAACCACGTTGGGTCAGGAGGTAGGTGTACGGATGGAAATAGATGTACTCAATGCGCAGCAGCAATATTTTTCGGCGCGCAGAGATCTTGCTCAGGCCTATTATGATTATCTGATGGCCCGGCTCCAGCTTAAAGCTGAAGTGGGTGATCTGGATGAAGATGATTTGCTGGAAATTAATGCATTACTTTGATTCTTCTTGTTTATTTTTAGTAAAAAAGCCGAAAAATTAGTGTAATCAAGGTAGTAGAAGAATTATTTTTCTGGATGTTCGCTTGGTCGTTTAGAGGATATTTTTGTGCGTTGTGGTTGCTGATGGCAAGCCATGCGGTAAGCGCGTAATGCTTTTTGTGCGTGGCTCAGAACGGTATCCTGTGGATAATTGATAATTTCGCGTGGCTCGACATCATCACTGATTCCGGCAGGAAAGCCGGATAGTAATTCCAGGCCATCATACATATGATCGATAGCGTAAATGTGGAACATACCTTTGGATACCGCATTAATTACACTATCATCCAGTATCAGGTGACGGCAATTGCGATCCGGGATCAGCACTCCTTGAGTACCATCAAGACCGGCAGTTTCACAAACCCTGAAAAATCCTTCTATTTTTTCATTAATGCCTCCTACCGGGAGCATTTCACCAAATTGATTGATCGCACCAGTGACTGCGATACCTTGTTTGAACGGTAATCCCGACAAGGCTGAAAGTAGTGCATACAATTCCGCGCATGAAGCAGAATCGCCTTCTACGCCATAGTATTCCTGTTCAAACACGATAGATGCATTGAGTGCGAGCGGTGCATTATGGTGAAACAAAGCGGATAGAAAATTTTGCAGGATGAATACGCCTTTATCGTGGATCGGCCCGGACATGCCGACTTCACGTTCAATATTGAGCAGACCGTCTTCTCCAGCGAAGGTGTGCGCAGTAATGCGTGTAGGAATACCGAAACTGTGATCACCCATCTCGATCAAGCTCAAACCATTGATCTGCCCGACTTTTTCACCATGTACGGTGATGACTATATCTCCGTCAGCAATAGCTTCTTGTGCACATTGGTCCGGGTAATTATGTCGCAGTGTCCGAGCCTGGCGGGCAGTTGTAACATCTCGCTCCTCAACAATAGTATTTCCGCGCGCTTTGCATTGCAGGGCGCTTTCCACAACCAGCATTTCTGTATAACTGAAGTTTGCACTTAATCGCTTCTGGTCTTCTGTGGTTCTGTGGCAGGTTTTTAGCACACAAGCAACCGCTCCGCGTGAAAAATGTGGCAGAGAGGATTGTTTACAGAGATGGGATATAAAAATAGACAGAGCCCGGTAGGCTTGTATACTGGCCAGGAATGAGACTGCAAAATCAACTTTTACCCGGAATCGCCGCGCTAGTTCGGGATTTTCTTCCTGAATTGTGTAATATTGCTCACGCGAGCCAATCAGGATGATTCTGACATCAATCTTGACAGATTCAGGTTCAATGGGTATGACCGGTGTTGCGGCATTAGCAGTCCAGGATTCTTCAATCTGCAATATGTGGTTACGCAGAAAGCGACAAATTTTTTCCCACAAGAAAGTATCAACCAGTAAATCATCCAAATGTAACATCAGGAAGCCACCATGCGCCTTCAACAAACTGCCTGCGCGGATACGCGTAAAATCTGTCACCAGCATACCTTCAATGGATTGGTACCCGATACTGCCAATCATCGATTTAAAAGATGGATTGTCATCGACCACAACCGGTGCGCTGATTGAATCTCGGTTGTCTACTACGATATTTACCCGGTAGCGCTCAAACAACTCCTTTAGATCTTCCGGGCTCTTTTCTTCATCTAAATCAGCTGGCTGGAATATATCCAGGTTTTCAAGAATATCGTGTTTGATCCCGTTCAAGTGGTGTTCAAGCCTGGCATAATCTTTAAAGGATCGGTCCAGTTCGCCCGGTACGGCATCCAATACCTGATTTAGCAGAGGTTCAATCCAATTCCGACATAATGTGGAGAGCTCCTTATCCCGGTTTTGGCCAAGCATACGAATTTTTTGGAGATAAGATGCAATTTCATGGCGTAGTGCTTGTTCGTCCTGATCGAGAGCAGCTCTCCGGTCTCTCGGTAGCGTCAAGATTTCTTCTTCGGTCAGTGGCTTTCCGGATTCATTTAAAAGCGTAAAAACCAGGCGTCCAGATTCACGCCGAATTGCAAATTTTAATGATTCTGCATATATATTGAGTTTTTCAAAATAATTGCTTTCTTCCAGCTTGAAGCGGTTTTCAATGTGCTCCGCTTCTGCCTTGAAATCATCTCTATTCAGCCGTTCCGGTATTTCCTGCAATAAATCGCTCATGGATTGTGCAAGTTGTTGCCGTAGCCAGCTACCTTTGCCTGCTGGTAAGCGTAATGTCAGAGGTCGTTCCGGCACATCAAAGTTGTAGACGTAGCATAAATCAGATGGTACAGGCTTCCCTGCTGCAACTTCTGTCATCGCCTGTCGCAGCAGGGAAGATCTGCCACTGCCCGTTTCGCCCAATACAAAAAGGTTGTAGTCCGGGTGTTCCATTTCGAGGCCAAAATAAGTTGCCCGCCTGGCACGTTCCTGACCAATCCAGTCAAGTGGTTGATCAATCAAAGTAGATGTATCTGAGAATTCCAGAGAACCGGGATCAATCGTTAAACTGAGCGCATACGGCTCTAATCTGGTTATTGGCATATGGGCTATTGTAGGACCAGGGGAATTTGAAGATTACCGGATATTCTCAGTATTGTTCGATACTGGAAGCTGGTAAGGATACGTGCTTCAGGCAGGGCGAATAGATAGTATTTTGAGATCCTGATTGGGCAGAGTACCTGGATACTAATCTTGTCCAAATGAGTTTGATTACTCGATCATCTGTTATCGCATGTGTTCTAAAGGTCATGATGGAAAATCACTTGGCGATTGTTCATAAGTCAAGTGGAATTAGGTGGTGATGCCAAGTTTTCGCAGGGTGATGGCAAGAGCATTTCCGGTATTGCACAAACAAGTATCAAAAATGATACAGGGGCGCTGAAAAAATACTTTGTAACGGTGAATGATGACACTTCAGTTCTGGTTTTTGTCAGAAAATTAATAGCTGGATTACTGTTTTTGCTGTGGCACTAATTAGGGAAATAACAGAAAATGCGAGCAAAAATTTAGTTTTTCGCCGGAGCAGTAAATTTCTCCTGTTACAAAATGGAGAAATTTACTTTTTAGCAGCAGCTCTACCAGTCACCTATACAGCGGGATTATTTGCATAATATTGATGCGCAGCAGATGATGCTGCACCTTTATCGACTTTCGTGCCCAAATCGGCCAATACATGCTCTAATGCATCCAGGCAGAATATGACGTTTTCCAGTTTGCTTGAATTACCCATCAAGCCGATGCGCCAGATTTTTCCGGCAAAATCACCTAAACCAGCACCAATTTCTAGATTGTAATCAGCCAAGAGCCTGCGGCGTACTTCTTTTTCATCTACGCCCGTCGGGACATGCACAGAGTTCAACTGTGGCAGACGATATGCTTCATCCACGACATATCCGATACCCAGTGTTTTCAATCCAGCTTTTAATGCTTCGTGATTACGACGATGCCGGGTCCAGGAATGCTCAAGCCCTTCTTCATACAATATAATCAGTGATTCATGCAAGCCATATAGAGAATTGGTTGGTGCGGTGTGATGATAGGTGCGGGAAGATCCCCAGTAACCGAGTAACAAACTGATATCCATGAACCAGCTGTGTACTTTTTCAGTACGATTCCTGACCAGATCTACTACTCTTTCTGAAAAACTGACGGGAGACAATCCCGGTGGACAGGATAAACATTTCTGGCTGCCGGAATAAATGGCATCAATATCCCATCCATCCATATAAACAGGTGTCCCGCCTAATGACGTGACAGTGTCCATAATTGTTAGGCAATCGTACTTTCTTGCTATTTGGCCGATGGTCTTGGCATCCGACTGAACACCTGTAGAAGTTTCGGCATGTACAAACGCCACAATTTTAGCATCCGGATTCTTTTTCAGTATATCTTCCACTTTTTGAGGATCAACCGGATCGCCCCATTTATCCTCCACTACCAATGGAATTCCGCCACAGCGTTCGACATTCTCGATCATCCGTCCGCCAAAGACACCATTTCTGCAAACAACAACTTTGTCTCCAGGCACAATCATGTTAACAAAACACATTTCCATTCCGACCGAACCTGGTCCGGAAACTGGAAAAGTCAATAAATTGGTCGTTTGAAATACATATCGCAGCAAGCCTTTCAATTCTTCCATCATTTCGGTGAAAACCGGATCAAGGTGACCCAGTGTCGGGCGAGCCATAGCGGATAAAACACGCGCGTGTGTATCGGATGGTCCCGGACCAAGCAAGGTGCGCTGAGGCGGATAGAAAGTGGTTATTTTTTTTTCTGGGCGAAAGCTATCAATGGTCATCGATATTCCTAATATGAGTGAATGAAAATGTTGTTCTCTAGAATCCGGTTTCTATCAGTAACCAGAATCTTCAGGGAAATATCAAATAGCCTACTGGTGGAAACCAATAGGCTATTTACTTTGACTTCAGATTAAGTCAAATAGTACTTCCTTGGGATTCATCTTAAGGATTCAAGCAAAGATTCTATCAAGTGATCGTAAAATTTACTATTCGCTTGTCTGCGGAAAATAAAGCCGAATCTATCTATAAAATAGCAGCTTTAAAGGAAGATACTTTAAAATTTTATTGAAGCTCTCCCGTTATGTGTATCCAAATAATCAATGCTTGATTGAAGAAGCTCTTGTAACGCTATCTTTAGGTGTGGATGCAATGACTTGACCAGGGATAGCTGACGGTATCGCATCAGGCTTATATTCCAGAGCAATTTCTAGCACCTGGTCAATCCATTTTACTGGCTTGATATCCAGTTTGTTTTTAATGTTTCCAGGAATCTCACTCAAATCCTTGACATTATCTTCCGGGATCAACACTGTGCTTATTCCACCACGATGAGCAGCCAGGAGTTTCTCCTTGAGCCCACCGATTGGAAGAATTTCGCCTCTTAGTGTAATTTCCCCGGTCATCGCAACGGATGCTCGCACCGGGACTCCGGTCAATGCAGAAACCATAGCCAGACAAATACCAATACCTGCACTCGGCCCATCTTTAGGCGTGGCCCCTTCAGGCAAGTGAATATGAATATCGTTCTTCAGATAAAAATCATCTGATATTCCCAGAACGATTGAGCGGCTTCGAACAACAGACAGGGCTGCCTGAATGGATTCCTGCATGACTTCACCCAGTTTACCGGTCGTAATCGTCTTCCCTTTGCCTAGTAGCACTACTGCCTCAATTCTCAGCAACTCACCGCCTACCTCCGTCCAAGCCAGTCCCGTAACCTGTCCAACCTGATTTTTTTCGTCAGCCATGCCATAAGCGTAACGGCGCACTCCAAGATATTTATCGAGGTTGCGGGAGTTGATAATAATCTTTTCCTTATTTTTTTTAACCAGCAAAATTTTGACGACTTTCCTGCAAATCTTGGAGATTTCTCTTTCCATTGAACGCACTCCCGCTTCTCGGGTGTAGTAGCGGACAATGTCACGTAATGCAGATTCAGAAACAGACAACTCCCCCTCGCTTAAACCATGATCCTTCATTTGCTTGGGTAGAAGATATCGTTTTGCAATATTTAGTTTCTCATCTTCGGTATAGCCTGAAAGTCGAATAACTTCCATTCGATCAAGGAGTGCGGGAGGAATGTTCAGTGTGTTTGCGGTAGCAACAAACATGACATCCGATAAGTCGTATTCAACTTCGATGTAGTGATCAACAAATGTATTGTTTTGCTCCGGATCAAGTACTTCCAGCAAGGCAGAAGAAGGGTCGCCACGAAAATCCATTCCCATTTTGTCAACTTCATCTAACAGAAACAGTGGGTTTTTGACACCGATTTTTGTCATACTTTGCAAAATCTTTCCGGGCATCGAACCGATGTAAGTTCGACGATGCCCACGGATCTCAGCTTCGTCTCGCATGCCTCCGAGAGACATACGAACAAATTTACGGTTTGTCGCGCGAGCTATAGATCGACCTAGTGAAGTTTTACCTACCCCAGGCGGGCCGACAAGGCAAAGAATGGGAGCCTTGGATTTGGCAACCCGCTGTTGTACTGCAAGGTATTCAACTATCCTTTCCTTTACTTTCTCCAAACCATAATGATCTTCATTCAGGATGGATTCGGCAATCTTTAATTCTTTGCTGATTTTGGTTTTCTGCTTCCAGGGCAATGCAACCAGCGTGTCAATATAATTTCGTACAACAGTTGCTTCGGCTGACATAGGAGACATCAGGCGCAGTTTTTTCAGCTCAGACTCTGCCTTGGCTAATGCTTCTTTAGGCAAGGAAGCTGCCTTTATTTTTCTTTCGATTTCTTCAAGGTCAGTGCCATCTTCGCCTTCGCCCAGTTCTTTCTGAATAGCTTTAACCTGTTCATTCAGGTAATAGTCCCGCTGGCTTTTTTCCATCTGGCGCTTGACTCTACCGCGAATGCGCTTTTCTACCTGGAGGATATCCAGTTCGGCTTCCAGAAGGCCAAGTAAACGTTCTAAACGTGGCTGAACTTCAAAAATTTCCAGAATTTCCTGTTTTTGCTCCAGTCTCAAGGGAAGATAAGCAGCGATCGTATCAGCTAATCGTCCGACCTCATCAATTCCTGTCAGGGAAGCAAGAATTTCTGATGGGATTTTTTTGTTTAATTTGACATATTGGTCAAATTGGGAAAGAAGAGCGCGTCGTAATGCTTCAATTTCTGACGTGTCGATCTCATCAATTGTGACTGGTATAGCCTTTCCAGAAAAATAGGTTTCGGAATCATTAAAAGATTCAATTTCTGCCCGATAACTTCCTTCTACCAATACCTTGACTGTTCCATCGGGGAGTTTCAGCATTTGCAAAATGCTTGAAACACAGCAAACTTTATAAAGGTCTTGGGGAGAAGGGTCATCTTTAGAGGCTGATTTCTGAGCAACTAGCAGAATATTTTTTCCAGCTTCTGTCGCAGCTTCTAAAGCCTTGATAGACTTTGGACGTCCCACAAATAATGGAATAACCATGTGTGGAAAGACCACCACATCACGCAGTGGGAGCAGTGGTAAATCAAGCTCGTTTTTTGGTTCTTGGGTGTCGAGAATATCTGATGTCATGTCATTTACATCCTGCAGAAAACATGGATAGGATAAGATATGGTGACACCTGTGAAAAACAGGTACCCGCAGTGTGCTAAAAACAAACTCTTAAAAGAATTTGTACTATTTCGAGCTTCTGGCCAGCTTGGGCTTTTCAGCATAAATTATGATAGGTTGAAGATCATCATTTGTAGAGCTGCTTTCGATCACTACTTTTGAGACGTTTTTGATTGAAGGCAGATCATACATAATATCCAGCAGTGTTTCCTCAAGAATAGAACGTAATCCACGTGCTCCAGTTTTCCGTGCAAGCGCTTTTCTGGCAATTGTTACAAGAGCCTGTTCGCGGAATTCCAATTCAACTCCCCCTTCCATGCTGAATAGCTTGCTGTATTGTTTAACCAGTGCATTTTTGGGTTCAATCAAAATTTGGATCAGTGCTGCCTCGTTCAATTCACGCAACGTTGCCACGACTGGTAAACGCCCGATAAACTCCGGAATCAAGCCATATTTAATTAGATCTTCTGGTTCAATGTCACCCAATATCTTGTTTAATTCCTTGCGATCGTTCTGGTTGATGACATCCGCACCAAAGCCTATGCCACTTTTTTCAGATCGTGCACGTATGATTTTATCGATACCATCAAATGCCCCACCGCAGATGAACAGAATATTTGTGGTATCAACCTGAATAAATTCCTGATTGGGATGTTTGCGCCCACCTTGAGGAGGTACCAAGGCTGCTGTACCCTCAATCAGTTTGAGTAGTGCCTGTTGTACACCTTCTCCTGAAACATCCCGAGTGATGGAAGGGTTGTCTGATTTACGCGAAATTTTATCTATCTCGTCGATGTATACGATTCCGCGCTGGGCCTTTTCAACATCGTGGTTGCTTGCTTGCAGCAACTTCTGAATAATATTTTCTACATCCTCACCGACATATCCTGCTTCTGTCAGCGTCGTTGCATCAGCAATAACAAACGGTACATCTAGCAATCTTGCCAGTGTCTGTGCCAGTAAGGTCTTGCCAGATCCGGTAGGACCAATCAGCAATATGTTGCTTTTGGCAAGTTCAATGTCATCGCTACCAGCATTAACTTTTGATAGATTTCTTAATCGCTTATAGTGGTTGTAAACTGCAACAGACAGTATTTTTTTTGCAGATTCCTGTCCAATGACATATTGATCCAGTGTTTCACAAATTTCATGTGGGGTCGGCAAACTTGTTTTAGATAGTTTGGCCGTTTCATCAACCTGTATTTCTTCGCGAATAATGTCATTACAAAGGTCGATACACTCATCGCAAATGAATACAGATGGCCCGGCAATTAACTTCCGGACCTCTCGCTGACTCTTTCCGCAAAAAGAACAATACAAAAGTTTTTCGTCATTTGTTTTTTCAGACATTATTCCACCCCACAATCATCAAACGAATATTGCTCTTGTTCAACAGGAACAATTTGATTTTACTCGTGTTTTACTTTCCTGCTCGTTAATACTGCATCCACTAAACTATACTTTACGGCTGCTTCTGCGCCGAGAAAATTGTCACGATCAGTATCTTTCTCAATAGTTCTAATCGTTTGACTGGTATGTTTAGCCAAAATTTCATTTAAACGACCTTTCAGTGCCAAAATTTCCTTAGCGTGTATTTCTATGTCGGATGCTTGTCCCTGAAATCCGCCCAGTGGCTGATGGATCATAACGCGTGAATTGGGTAGGCAATAACGCTTGCCTTTGGCGCCCGCAGTAAGCAGCAAGGCACCCATGCTGGCAGCTTGTCCTATGCAAAGTGTGCTGACATCCGGTTTAATGAATTGCATGGTGTCATACACAGCTAGTCCTGCCGTGACAAGCCCGCCGGGCGAATTGATATATAAGGAAATATCTTTCTCTGAATTTTCAGATTCTAGAAATAAGAGCTGCGCAATTACCAAGTTGGCAGATGTTTCTGTAACCGGGCCCACTAAAAAAATGATTCTTTCTCTGAGCAGCCTTGAATAAATATCGTAGGCGCGCTCTCCGCGACCACTGGACTCGATTACCATGGGAATCAAACCCAGTCCTGTAGTATTCAATTCGTTTTTCTCCCAATCAAGTATTGGTTGCATGTGAATATCCCATTAGTTCATCGAAAGTGACATTCTGATCAACGATATTGGCTCTGTCCAGTATCCATGATACGGCGTTATCCTCCAGAACAAGCGGTTCTATTTCCTTGATTCGTTCAGGTGAAGCGAAGTGCCATTTGACGACCTGTTCAGGATTTTCGTAACTTTGAGCATGTTCTTCAATAAAACTTTTGATTTGCTCAGGCTTTACACCTAATCCGTGTGTTTCGATCAACCTGGATAAAATGAGTCCCAGCCTGACGCGCCGCTCAGCTCTTTCCAGAAAGGTATCTCTTTGCAAATTGGAGGCTTTAGGAAAACCACGTGCTGTCCGGGTATCTTGTACTTCTTCTATTAGCCGATCTATTTCCTGTTGAACCAAAATTTTGGGGATATCTACTGAAATCTTATCCAGTAGGGATTGCATGACTTGTTCTTTGAGTTTTACCCGGATACGCTGGGTTGTTTCACGCTGAAGATTAGCCTTGATTTCTGATTGCATTTTTTCAACATTACCATCTTCAATCCCTAGCGACTTGGCAAATTCACCATCCACGTCCGGTAGCTTAGGAGCTTCAACCTTATTGAGTGTAATTGTAAAAGTTACTTTCTTTCCGGCAACTTCTTTTCCTGAATAGTCTTCAGGAAAAGTCATATCAAACGTTTTCTCCTGTCCTGTACTCATGCCCAGGATAGATGCCTCGAAATCTTCCAGAAGATGCCCGTTTCCAAGAATGACACTGTAATTATCTGCCTGGCCACCAGCAAAGTTCTTTCCGTCCAGGGATCCCCGGTAATTGATATTAACCCGGTCACCCGTTTGTGCCGGACGATCTACCGACTCATAGTTTGTTCGCTGTTTACGCAGAACTTCCAGTGTTTTCTGGATTTCCACGTCGCCAATCTGTAAAACAGGTTTGTTGATTGTAATCGAATTTAAATCACCCAGTTCGATATTAGGATAGATTTCAAATGTTGCGCGGAATTCATAGTTTGAATTATCTGTTCCGGGATTTCTGGATTCAAAGTTTGGAACACCTGCAATGCGATAGTTTTCTCGATTAATACTTTCGCTAAACTGTTGTTGCAACAACTCTCCCAGCACTTCGTGCTCAATCTGATGGCCGTATTGCTGTGCAACTATTTTCATAGGAACTTTGCCCGGACGGAATCCCTGTATCTTGATTTTTGGAGCCAGGCGCTTCAGGCGCTGACCCACTTCGGCTTCGACTTTTTCCCGTGAAACAGAGAGTTCAATATTGCGCTCCAGTGGATTGGAGGCTTCCTCTTGTGTCTGCATCTATTTTCCTGAGCTGATACGTAACATTGATTAAACAAGTGGTATGATCGTGCTAGGTTGGCCAAGCCTGAATATTCCGTGGTGCGAAAGGGGGGACTCGAACCCCCACACCTCATCGGCGCCAGAACCTAAATCTGGTGCGTCTACCAATTCCGCCACTTTCGCGCGCCGGGCTATTCAAAAATTAGCGGGATTCAGAATTCCCAAAAACAAGATGATTTTTGCTCACACAGTTGTGCCGCAGCTTGTTTTTCAGCGAATCACACCACACCCCTTTATAGCCAATTATACTCGCTTCTAACAACCGGGGCAGATTTCCTGTCCGTTGTGCGGTTAATCTTTTTGGCAATTGAACGTTTTGCCAGTTACTCCAGTACTATTTGGTCCCATCAGGAAGAGATAAGTCCCCATCAGATCTGCCGGTTTGGGTAATAAACGGTTATTGCTGCCCGGATGAGTTTTGGTACGTTGTGGCGTGTCTGTAGCTCCAGGAATCAGTGCGTTAATGCGTAAATTTGGATAAATCTCCCACTCCTCAGACTGAATTTTGACCAATGCTTCCACCCCTGCTTTCGCTACTGCAAAAGCACCCCAGTAGGCTGTGGGTACTTGGCCGTGGGTGTCTCCCGTCATGATTACACTGGCATCCTGGGCGGTCTTGAGCAACGGAAAACAGGCGCGAGTCAGCATTGCAGGGATGAGAAGATTGATCTGCATGGTGGTTTGCCAGTGCTCAAGTGTATGGAATTCAAGTGGCATTGGGCCGGTGGTCCAGGCGACATTGTGCAAAATACCATCCAGCCGACCAATTTGGGAGGCTATTGCCCCAGCTAGTTCCACAATGCCAGTTTCAGTAGCCTGTTCGAAATCAAATGGCAGAATGATTGCTGATGCTCTGCCGAGCGTCTCGATTTCATCATAAACCTGCTCAAGCTTCTCGGTTTTACGGCCATGTAAAATAATCGTGGCGCCATATTTTGCGAAAGTGAGTGCTGCAGTGCGCCCAATACCTTGTCCTGCACCTGTAACCAGGATAACCCGGTCTGCAAGCAAATTCCGGTCATCCGGATAAGTTTTTAAAGTATCCAATATATTTATCTCAGCACGACCGATAGAAGTTAAAAACCACAACGTCCGGTTTTTTGCATACCGATCCGTTGTGGTTCATTATTGTTAACAGATAGACCGATTGGAGTCGGTTACATGTCCATACCGCCCATGCCACCCATACCGCCCATGCCGGCACCTGCCCCAGGCGAATCTTCTTTTGGAAGCTCTGCAACCATTGCGTCCGTCGTCAGAATCAATCCTGCAACTGATGAGGCGTTTTGCAGAGCCGAGCGGGTTACTTTGGTAGGGTCCAGCACGCCCATAGCAACTAGATCGCCATATTCACCCGTTGCAGCATTGTAACCAAAGTTACCTTTACCTTCCTTAACTTTGTTGACGACTACAGAAGCTTCATCTCCGCAGTTGGTTACGATCTGGCGTAGTGGCTCTTCCAGTGCACGCAAAACAATTTTGATGCCGGAATCCTGATCATGGTTGTCGCCTTTGACCTTGCTCACAGCATCAATTGTACGCAGCAGGGCGACGCCACCACCAGGAACAATACCTTCTTCAACCGCAGCGCGTGTTGCGTGAAAGGCATCTTCAACGCGAGCTTTTTTCTCTTTCATCTCCATTTCCGTGGCAGCGCCAACCTTGATTAGAGCTACACCCCCAGCCAGTTTGGCTACGCGTTCTTGAAGCTTCTCGCGATCATAGTCACTGGTTGCTTCTTCGATTTGTTTGCGAATCTGTGTAACGCGTGCTTCAATGGCTTTGGTATCTCCGGCACCATCAATAATGGTGGTGTTTTCCTTGCCAACTTCAACGCGTTTAGCCTGGCCCAGATCTTCCAGTTTAGCTTTTTCCAGGGATAAACCGACTTCTTCGGCAATCACCGTACCACCCGTCAGGATCGCGATATCTTCCAGCATAGCCTTACGACGATCACCAAAACCAGGTGCCTTGACTGCGCATGTTTTGAGGATGCCGCGAATATTGTTCACGACCAGTGTTGCCAGGGCTTCACCATCAACATCTTCAGCAATGATCAGCAGTGGTTTACCTGCTTTGGCTACTTGTTCGAGTATTGGCAGAAGGTCACGAATATTGGATATTTTTTTGTCGTGCAACAGAATGAAAGGGTTTTCGAGTGCTGCAATCTGTTTCTCAGCGCTGCTGACAAAATAGGGAGAGAGATAACCTCGGTCAAACTGCATGCCTTCCACGACATCCAGCTCATTTTCCAGGCCGGAACCATCTTCAACCGTAATGACGCCT
Source organism: Nitrosomonas sp. GH22 (assembly GCF_009833115.1). Lineage (NCBI taxonomy): Bacteria > Pseudomonadati > Pseudomonadota > Betaproteobacteria > Nitrosomonadales > Nitrosomonadaceae > Nitrosomonas > Nitrosomonas sp. GH22. The sequence goes on along the minus strand of NZ_QRCA01000011.1, from coordinate 13,979 downwards.
TCCTTGCCGACTTTATCCATTGCTTCAGCAATGATTCTGCCGATTTCGGCATCGGAATTGGCAGAAATGCTGCCAACTTGAGCGATTTCCTTGCTGGTGGAACATGGCTTGGAAAGTTTTTTCAATTCTTCAACAGCGGCGCTAACTGCCTTTTCGATCCCGCGCTTCAGATCCATTGGATTCATTCCGGCTGCGACATAACGCATACCTTCCTTGACGATGGCTTGTGCTAAAACAGTTGCCGTCGTTGTGCCATCTCCTGCTGTATCCGAGGTTTTGCTGGCGACTTCCTTGACCATTTGTGCGCCCATGTTTTCGAACTTGTCTTTCAGTTCAATCTCTTTCGCAACCGATACGCCATCCTTAGTAATGGTGGGGGCGCCGTATGAACGCTCCAGTACAACATTGCGTCCTTTAGGGCCCAACGTCACTTTAACCGCATCTGCCAGTACATTTACGCCAGTGATTACGGCGCTGCGCGCTGCATCTCCAAATCTTACTTCTTTAGCTGCCATATCTTTACTCCTGATTTCAGTTGGTTATTCAACGATCAATTAACCTTCAATCACACCCATGATGTCTTCTTCACGCATTACGAGGAACTCTTCGCCCTTAATTTTGACAGCCTGGCCGGCATATTTGCCGAAGAGTACCTTGTCTCCGACTTTAACTTCCAATGCGCGGATTTTGCCGTCTTCGCCCGCCTTTCCTTTACCTACAGCGATGATCTCACCCTGATCCGGTTTTTCTGCGGCGGTATCGGGAATTACGATACCGGACGCGGTCTTGCGTTCTTCTTCCAGCCGTTTAACAATTACACGGTCATGCAAAGGGCGAATATTCATAGTCCTTTTCTCCTACAATGGTTAACAAAAACGAAAGATCTGGTCATATTTGAATCTGATTCAATGAGTTTCATCAACAATCGCTGAGTCTCGTAACAACCTATTATTAGCACTCAACGACGTTGAGTGCTAATAATAGAGGCTATTATAAGGAATTTCAAGACAGTGAATGATAAAAAAGTAACTTTGCACACCCATCAGAGTGTCTGGCATCCCTGCACCCAGATGAAGCATCACGAAGCATTTCCCCCGATATTAATCACCAGGGGAGAGGGTGTGTGGCTGTATGGTGCAGATGGTAAGCGCTATCTGGATACAATCAGTTCATGGTGGGTCAATTTATTTGGGCACTGCAATCCTCGTATCAATGCTGCCATCATTGACCAACTTAGCAAGCTGGAACACGCGATGCTGGCTGGATTGATTCATGAGCCAGTAGTAGAGCTGTCAGAACGATTGAGTGCCATAACGCCAGGAAACCTGAGTCATTGTTTCTATGCCAGCGATGGTTCGTCAGCCAATGAGATTGCGCTGAAAATGAGTTTTCACTACTGGCAGCAATGTGGTTTCCCCGATAAAACCCAATTCGTTAATCTGCAGAATGGTTATCATGGAGAAACCCTGGGGGCGTTATCGGTCACCGATGTCCCGCTTTTTAGACAAATTTATGCACCGCTGTTACGCCCTGCGCATCCGGTACCTACCCCTGATTGGCGTGTTGCTGAAACTGGAACAACCCCGGAAACTCATGCGCTGAAGGCTGCCGCTGAATTGGAGAGTTATCTCGCACAACATCATGCCAGTACAGCGGCTCTGATTCTGGAGCCTCTTATCCAGGGAGCGGGCGGAATGGGAATGTACCACCCGGTTTATCTGCAACGGGCACGGGAAATATGCGATACCTACCGGGTTCATTTAATCGCAGATGAGATTGCGGTTGGATTTGGTCGAACAGGCACTCTGTTTGCATGTGAACAAGCTGGAATCACGCCGGATTTTATGTGCCTTGCCAAAGGGTTAAGTGGGGGCTATTTGCCGCTTTCAGTGGTCATGACTAATGATGCAGTCTATCGTGCGTTTTACCGTGATGAAATTAACCAGGCTTTTCTCCATTCGCACTCCCATTCCGGCAATATTCTTGCCTGTCGGGCAGCCCTGGCAACGCTCGATATCATTGAGCAGGATAATGTGATCGAAACAAACCGTAAAAAAACTGATTTTCTCAATCAATGTTTACAGCCTGTTCGGGAGCACCCGGATGTCAAGAATTTCCGCAACTGCGGTATGATTTGGGCGTTTGAAGTGGATAACCCCCAACCGGATTTCACACACCGCTTTGCGCAAAAGGGACTGGAACAACAACTTCTGATTCGTCCCATGGGCAACTCGGTCTACATCATGCCGCCGTACATTATTAATGAAGAGGAAATGGAATTGATGGCCCGGGGTATTCTGCACATTCTCAATAGAATATAAATACCCATGCAGATTACCTTTCTGGGCGGTGTTGGAGAAGTCACCGGATCATGTTACCTGGTTGAAACGGATGATGTGCGCTTTCTGGTGGATTGCGGTATGTTCCAGGGCGGGCGGGATGCAAGTCGTAAAAATCATGCCGCAATCAATTTTAATCCGGAATCAATGGATTTTGTTTTGCTAACACATGCCCATGTGGATCATTCTGGGTTATTGCCGCGCTTGAGTGTGCTCGGATTCAGAGGGCCTGTCTACATGACCCCGGCCACGGCAGATCTGCTTTCAATCATCCTGAAAGATAGTGCTCATATTCAGGAAAAAGAAGCAGAGTGGCATACAAAAACGGCATTGCGTAATAAACGTTCGCTACGTTATGAAAATGTCCCGCTCTACACTGTTACCCAGGCAGAAGCATTTCTTAAACAAATGCGAGGTGTCAATTATGACGAAACATGTCAGCCGCATCCATTAGTGCAGTGTCGATTTCGTGATGCTGGACACATTATTGGATCAGCCATCATTGAGGTCTGGCTGAAGTCCGGTTCCAGGCAGAGAAAAATTGTTTTCTCGGGTGATCTGGGGCAGCCGGGCCATCCTATCGTGCGCGATCCGACATTTATCAAAGAGGCTGATTATCTGTTGGTTGAATCCACTTATGGCAACCGTTGCCATCGCAGCATGCAAGACACACGCGATGAAATGGTGGAAATCATTTGTCAGACACTGATCCATAAACGCGGCAATATCATCGTACCGGCGTTTACTGTTGGCCGTACTCAGGATTTGTTATTTCTGCTGACGGATCTGCAGCGTCAGGGGCGCCTGGGAGTGATGGATATTTACGTGGATTCACCTATGGCGTTGGCTGCTACGGAAATCACACTCAGACATAGAGAATTATTTGATAAGGAAACTATCGATATCATGAACTGGCACAGCCAGCATAATAAGAATCTGCGGATTCATTTTGTGCAGGAAGTCGAGGATTCAATCAGGCTCAATCACATACAATCCGGCGCAATCGTTATTTCTGCCAGTGGTATGTGCGATGCCGGGCGCATTAAATATCACCTGAAATATAACTTGCCCAGACCTGAATGCAGCATTTTGTTTACCGGCTTTCAGGCTGCGGGTACCTTGGGGCGCAGATTAGTGGATGGTAGTAAAAATGTTCGTGTTTTTGGTGAACAAATTCCTGTGCACGCATCTATTCATACGGTTGGCGGGCTTTCTGCCCATGCTGATCAGGAGAATCTGCTTGATTGGTTAAGAGGATTCAGCCAGCCTCCGCGAAAAACTTTCATCGTGCATGGCGAACCGGGTAGTGCCGAAGCTTTTGCCTGTGCAATCCGGGAACAATTACAGTGGCCGGTGAGTATTCCTCAGCGCATGGATTCAGAACGACTGGGCTGATTCTATTTTCAGCTGAAAGTAGAATCAGCAATTTTCAAACTTCTTCCCGAATCATTATTGCGTTGTATCAACCAGAAAACAGCATTAGCAGCAGTCGATTATTTGGTTTTGCTGTTTGTCAGAACGAATTCAGCCAGACGTTGCGCGGGTTCGCCGGTAATGTTGGGGAAGGCTGTCATTGTCATGCCGCCTTTTTGAACTTTCTCGATAATGGCTTCTTTGGTATTCATCTTGGCGCTCAAGAGCATGACCTTGCCATCTGTTTCAGGTTTGTGACATTTAGTGCAGCTTGCGAAAAAAATATCTTCGCCACTAGCATTTTCTGCCGGGGTATAAGTGTCGGTCTTCGCACATCCTGTCAAGCTGATTACTGCAGAAACCACCAACAATCCAATCGTTCTTTTCATTTTTCTCTCCGTTTAACAAGGGCGGACATTATAGCCGCTATCCATCTTAATTTAATTATTGCTGCAAGCTTATGTGGTGTGCTTGTAAAAATGTTTGATGTTAGTATCTTCAGCCCGGTTAAACAGTTGGAAAACAAACCTCTCTTGCTACGGAATAGATCATGAAAATTGCCACCTGGAATGTCAACTCACTCAAAGTTCGATTACAGCAGGTAATCGACTGGCTGAACGTCAATCAACCAGATGTATTGTGTTTGCAGGAAACCAAGCTTCAGGATGAATTCTTCCCGGTGGATGAACTTGCGCAGGCGGGTTACCAGTCAATCTATGCTGGTCAAAAGACATATAACGGCGTTGCTTTACTGAGTAAAGTAACAGGAGTGGATGTTTGCGCGGCCTTGCCCGATTTTGATGATCCACAGAAAAGGCTGATTGCAGCAACCTATGGAGATTTGCGTATTATTTGTGTGTATGTGCCGAATGGGGAGCGTGTTGATTCAGAAAAATATGCCTATAAACTGAGGTGGTTGTCGATACTCAATTCTTTTTTGCAACAGGAGCGGACACGTTACGGCAAGGTGGCATTACTAGGAGATTTCAATATTGCTCCGGAGGATCGTGATGTTTATGATCCTGAGGCCTGGAAGGGACAAGTGTTGTGCAGCGAGGCTGAGCGGCAAGCCTTTCGCGGATTGTTAGATACAGGATTTGTTGACAGTTTTCACCTGTTCGAGCAGCCTGAAAAAATATATACCTGGTGGGATTATCGTATGATGGCTTTCCGCCGGAACAGAGGGTTGCGTATTGATCATATTTTGCTGAGTCATGAAACGGCAGACAGTTGCGCTACCTGGCAAGTGGACAAGGCACCCAGGAAACTGGAACGGCCGTCAGATCATGCACCGGTTTGGGTGGAGCTGGCGTAAGCAGCAAGAAATCTGAATTTTATGTGTGAAAAGCTTGAGGGCGTGAATGATTATCGGATTACCCAAAGAGACGAAAGAGGATGAATACCGGGTCGGACTTACTCCGGGCAGCGTACATACACTGACTGAGCGAGGGCACCGGGTGCTGGTTGAAACCGGAGCAGGTGCGGGCAGTATTATTTCCGATCAGGATTACCGGGAAGCCGGTGCAGAAATTGTGATGCGCGCCGCAGATGCCTGGGCAGCTGAATTGGTCGTCAAGGTAAAAGAGCCAACCGAAGTGGAATATCAGTATTTGCGAAAGGATTTACTGCTGTTTGCTTATCTACATCTGGCTTCAAATAGAGCCCTAGCAGAAAAACTGCTCGCCAGCGGCGTCAGTGCAATTGCCTATGAAACAGTGCAGACGGCATTCGGCGCATTACCGTTATTGACACCCATGAGCGAGGTAGCGGGGCGCATGGCGGTGCAGATTGGCGCAACCTATCTGTTAAAAACCCAAGGGGGGCGGGGAGTGCTGATGGGTGGGGTGCCAGGCGTTGCCCCAGCCAATGTAGTCATTCTGGGCGCAGGGGTAGTGGGCACCAATGCTGCGGTAGTAGCAACCGGAATGGGGGCGATGGTGACAGTGCTGGATATCAATCATGATCGTTTGAAAGCGCTGGATGACCGTTTTTCCGGACGGCTGCAAACTCGATATTGTGATGCGGTCAATGTGCGTCAGGCAGTTTACGAGGCAGATCTTGTCATCGGTGCCGTATTGATCCCCGGTGGGCGCTCACCTTGGCTAGTAACTCGGGAAATGTTGCCGCAAATGCGTGTGGGTTCAGTGATTGTTGATGTGGCAGTTGATCAGGGAGGGTGTGTGGAAACAACCCGACCGACCACACACAGCCATCCTGTTTTTGAAGTGGATGGTGTGCTGCATTACTGTGTGACGAACATGCCGGGCGCAGTTCCGCGTACCAGCACCTTTGCGTTGAACAACCAGACTGCCAGCTATGTTGCCTGTCTGGCAGATGAAGGGCTGTCAGCCTTGCAGAGCAATCAGGCGTTGATGAATGGCCTTAATATCTATCGTGGACAAGTCATGCATCCGGCAGTAGCTGAGGCTTTCGGTTTGCCGTATACATCACCGCTGGAAATACTGGTTGCTTAAAGATGGTCTGTATAACTTTCATATCGTCCTGCGGTATTGAAAACAGGCTCAAAGTACTCTTTATCGTATGTAAACTGCGTTTTTTCACCTATTTTCATCTTACCTTGACGATCTTGTTGATGCTTTTCAACACCTTGTTAATGCCAGGGCGTAACCGGGATTACAGATATGCTGTTTTGTGGTGATCCTTCAATGACTCGATCGCTATAGCTGAGATAGATCAGCACGTTACGCCTGGCATCATAGAAACGTACCACTTGTAATGTTTTAAACAGCAGCGAGGTACTTTTCTTGAATACTTCGTCTCCATCCGCCTTACCATTTTTTATTTTCTCCGGCAATGCAATTGGCCCTGTCTGACGGCAGGCGATAGAAGCCTCCGATCTATCTTCAGCCACACCTACTGTGCCGCTTATTCCCCCTGTTTTTGCTCGGCTCAGATAACACGTAGCGCCTGCTACATCCGGATCATCAAATGCCTCTACTACTATTTTATCGTTGGCACCCAGCAACTTGAATCGTGTCGATACACTGCCGATATCCTCTGCCAGTAGCGGCAGCGAATATGAACCGATAATAGTTGCCGTCCAGATCAGTATTCCCCGTTTGATCCAGCCTGGCAGGTTGGTCTGGCTGACTCTTTTCTGATGGTGTTTCATGGAAATCCTCCTTTTTTACGATAGCGCTATGACAATCCGGATGACAGAATTGATTATAGCTTTCCGGAGTATCTGCTACAGCCGAAACTTTTTGTACCAGGATACGTTTGTATTGATCACTTTACTATCCACAGTTATCCTCGCTTGACCAGTGCAATTAATGTAATACCGCAGAACCCGGCGCTGGCATAGAACGTGAAGGACGCTCCCATCTGATCCCAAAGCAGACCGGCGACCACACTGGCGATGAGCATGGCAATGCCGCTGATAAGGTTAAAGAATCCATACGCTGTACCGCGTAAATCAACCGGTGCGGCATTAGCAACCATTGTTGCCAACAGCCCCTGCGTCATGCCCATGTGAATTCCCCATAACGCGACACCTACGAGTACTGTCATCCAATGAGCATCGATAGCCAATACCAGATCAGCGACAATCAGAACAAACAGCCCTAGTGCCAGCAATATCTTGTGACTTATGCGATCGGATAACTTGCCAAAAGGGTAGGCCGATGCTGCATAAACCAAGTTCATGGCAACCATTACCAGTGGAACCAGTGCAAGTGGGATGCCACCTTGTTGAGCGCGAAGCACCAGAAATGCTTCACTGAACCGTGCCAGTGTGAATACGGCACCGATACCGACAACCCACCAGTACGTGGCATGCAAACGCATCAGATTCTCTTTGCAGATTGGATTGATACGTTTGTTACTAACGTTTTGCTTTGGCTCATGAACACCGAAGAATAGCAACGCGACCGCTAACAACCCAGGGATAACAGCAACCCAAAACACTGCCCGGAAGTCGTTTGCCCACAGTAGCATCAGGCCGGTTGCCAATAACGGGCCAAGGAATGCACCGACTGTATCCAGCGATTGTCTGAGGCCAAATGCCGCACCGCGCACCTCTATGGGGGTGATATCCGCTACCAGCGCGTCACGTGGAGCACCCCGGACACCTTTACCCACCCGATCCAACAATCGAGCCGCGAGTACAACACTGGTGACTGGGGCAATGGCAAACAACGGTTTGGTCAGTGCTCCTAGGGCGTAACCGAACAGAGCCAGTGCTTTGCGTTTGCCTAGATAGTCGCTGAGTGCGCCCGAGAATACCTTGACAATGAGTGCCGTGGATTCGGCCAGCCCTTCGATCAAGCCAACCATAAGAGCACTTGCACCCAGAGTGCCGGCCAGGAATAACGGCAGCAGACTGTGAATCATCTCGGAGGAGATGTCCATCAGCATGCTAACGAAGCCCAGTACCCAGACGCCGGAAGGAATCTTGCTGAGAATTGTTTTTTTGTCATGATGACACTTTGCTTTTACAGTCTTACCTTAGAATCCAAGCTGCTCCGCCCCCCTCAGCAGCGTTGCAAGACCAAGCAGGGCGAAGATGCCTGCCGCGATCGAGTGCACAAGTCTCATAGGAATCCTGTTTGCAAACCTGTCACCGATGAATACCGCTGGTATATCAGCGATGAGCATACCAAGAGTCGTACCAATCACAACTAAAAATGGAGAGGCATAGTGAGCGGCCAATGTGATAGTTGCAATCTGCGTCTTATCCCCCATTTCGGCCAGAAAAAAAGTGACCAGAGTCGCTCCAAACACGCTGAATCGTCTGGCAATCCGTGTTTCTTCCTCCTCAATCTTATCGGGAATCATTGTCCAGATGGCCATGCCAATGAACGATAGGCCGAGTACCCAACGCAATCCCCCGGGATTGACAATTTCAGTAATCCAGGCCCCTAGCATTCCTGCCAGGCTATGATTCACGATGGTGGCCACCAGGATTCCCAGGATGATAGGAACAGGTTTTTTGAAGCGTGCGGCGAGAATGAATGCGAGGAGTTGGGTTTTGTCGCCGATTTCAGCGAGGGCAATGATCCCGGTTGATACGAAGAACGATTCCATGAGAATTTCCTGGCCGGAAAAGACGATTGACCACGATACATCTCCGGCCTAGTGGAAGCATCGCAGTCAAAGGTCTTGCCAGGCGAAGGGCTGCCTACACCATGACCTGTTGTGGGTCAAGTATGTTGATGTAAGCCTCTTTGTGATAAAGAGTGGCTACTCCCCAATGACCTGAAAATTGTACCAGCTGGCTTTCTGAAAGTCATGAGATGACAGGTTTCGACAAGCCGCCGGTAAGTCAGAAACTGGTGATGGCCAGTAGGGTGCCCGTACAGCTCTGTAGATGTGCGTTTGCACGTGCGGCAGCAGAAACATGCACTTGCTTGATATATCTTCAGTGATAAAGGTAATTCGACTGGCAAACCAGCTCAAGACAACGCTTAAGTTACTTGACAATCTCGACCAAGGCAGCATTCCCCACCAAGGCCATCCTTGGTTGCACTATTTTTCAACCTGTTTTCGAGAATCGGAGGCTTTCATAATTCATGCCTCCCTCTATTTTTTTGATGTTTCGATTCTGTTGGGCAGAAAAATTTTTCAATGTTGATGCAGACATAGTCGATTTTTATCGTGATCTCAAGCAACCGGGCGGCTGGTAGCAAATCCACAGACCCTGGGAAGCAAACGAGGTTAAGCTGCCCTTTCATCGAACGTTTGAGAGCCACGTCAGAGCTAATGTAGATTATGCTTGATTTCTATCGGGTTTTGCTTGCAACCACGAAAGAAATACGGAAAATTGCACTGGTAATAACAATGAAGTTTCTTTGTGGAAAAGAGGGAGATTCCGGCTTATGAGTGGTGAAACGTTTGATCTTGACAAGCAGCAGTTGATGCAACGTGAATTCGATCAGATGGAGAATAAGCTGCCGGGGGCAATTTATTCTCTGCGCCAGAAGGTGGCTTTGACTTGTCGTATTTTATTTGATAATGGCCATGATTCTGGATTGGCTGGACAGATTACCGCACGCGGGGAGGTGCCGGGCACGTTTTTGACGCAGCGGCTGGGATTCGGTTTTGACGAGATCAGTGCCGGGAATTTGTTGCTGGTTGATGAGGATTTGCAGGTGCTGGAAGGGGAGGGTATGCCTAATCCCGCGAATCGTTTTCATTCCTGGGTATATCGTGCACGCCCCGATGTACATTGCATTGTCCACTCCCATGCATTGCATACAGCGGCACTGAGTATGCTGGAAACACCGCTCATCATTTCGCACATGGATAACTGTGTGCTGTATGGTGATGTGGCTTTTTTACCGAAATGGCCGGGTGTTCCGGTGGGTAACGAAGAAGGTGGGTTGATTGCCGAGGCATTGGGTAGTAAACGCGCATTGATGCTTGCTCATCACGGACTGCTGGTGGCTTGCAGTAATGTTGAGGAAGCCTGTTTGATTGCGCTGGCATTTGAGCGGGCTGCACGCATGCAGTTGCTGGCAAGTGCGGTTGGCGAAATTCAGCCGATCGATCCGACGCTGGGACGAGAGGCGCATGACTGGATTTTACATGCGCAACGCAGTGCGAGCGCCTTTGCCTATTACGCCCGACGTTCTCTGAAACATTGTTCTGATTGTCTGTGAGAGTGATGATTCTTACGTCGCTCACTCAGCGGTTTGCCATCTGGTTTGCGCTGGTGGCGTTATTGCCTATTGCGTTGGTCGGCTATGGTTTGCTGCACATCTTTGAGGGAGAAATCAGCAAGTCGGCCATTCAGCAGGTTTCGTCGATTGCTGACAAAAAAGTTGAACAGATTGATTCTTACTTGCATGAACGGATACTGGACGCAGATCTTATCCAGACAAGTGACACGACGCGTCAGGCAATAGACGAATTTTCACAGGTATTCAGCCGGCATGGTGCAGATTCCGATGTCTATCGATCTCTGGATGCTCGCTACCGGGCGCATTACGAGCGCTATCTTGCAGGCACAGGCTACTATGATCTGTTCCTGATATCTCCTGATGGCTGGATTGTTTTTTCTGTTGGCCATGAATCCGATTTTGCCACCAATTTATTAACAGGTCCTTATCGAGATACTGGGTTGGGTGAGGTATTTCAACAAATAAAAGAGACACATCAAAGCGATCTATCTAGTTTTGAATACTATCCGCCATCACACGGTGCAATTGCGGCGTTTGTCGCCGTGCCCATATTGATTGATGGAGATTTTCACGGAGTGCTGGCGCTGCAGATATACAGCGAGCATGTATTCAATGTGCTGACCAATAACGTCGGACTGGGTGAAAGTGGCGAAACAATTGTTACTCATAGAGAAAACAAAGACACTGCCCGAATCGTGGCGCCTCTGCGGGAAGATCCTAATGCTGCTCTGAAACGCACCATATCTCTGAATGAGCCGTTGCTTGCATTGGCGATCAGAAACAGTCTGAATGGCGAACATGGAGGAGGAGTAGTCACTGATTTTAATGGCCAGCCGGTGATTGCCGCCTGGCGGTATTTATCACGTATGGGCTGGGGGATAGTCGTACAGATTGATACCGAGGAAGCATTTGCTTCGGTGACGAAAATGCGCATCATGGGGTTGGTGGTGCTTGGCCTGACTTTCTTGATGGCGATTCTGGGGGCGCTATTGTTCAACCGGCGGGTTGTGATCCCGCTGAAAAATCTCAATGAATGCGCTCAAGCAATTACTGCCGGGAATCTTCAGCATCATATTCCCAGTGAAGGGTGGGATGAGATCGGGCAACTAGCCGGTGCTTTCGATATGATGACTGAGCGCTTGGCGATCAGCTACCGGCATCTGGAGGCGCGTGTGGCTGAGCGTACTGCCCAACTTGAGCGACTCAACGCCGAGCTGGCAATCAAGGAAGAGGAAACACGTTCAGTCGTTGAACACATGGTGGATTGTGTGGTGTCAACCGATGATCGAGGCGTGATGCTCTCAGTGAATCCCGTCATGGAAAAACTGTTTGGCTATACCGTGGAAGAGGCGATTGGGCAGAACGTTTCCATTCTGGTGCCAGAGCCAGATAGAAGCATGCATGAATACTATATGCAGCGGTATTGTGAAACTGGATATGGTCAGCAATATGTGGGGCGTCCACAACTGCCAGGCGGGCATAATGTCGGGCTGGGGCGTGAAGTCGAGGGGGTACGCAAGGATGGAACGGTTATTCCTTTGTATCTTGCAGTTAGTGAGTATTTCGTAGGAGATGAACGGCATTTCACTGGAATTATGCGTGATATGCGCGAGCATGTGAAAATCCGACAGGATCTGGAACAGGCGCGGCACGAGGCCGAGCTGGCCAATCAGGCAAAATCTGCTTTTCTTGCCGCCATGAGCCATGAAATTCGCACGCCGATGAATGGTGTGATTGGCATGATCGATGTACTGGATCAGACCAGCTTGAGTACGTATCAGAGAGAAATGACTGATCTCATTCGGGAATCTGCCTTCGCGTTGCTTGAGATCATTGAGGATATTCTCGATTTTTCCAAGATTGAGGCGGGCAGGCTGGAGATCGAGCAAACGCCGATATCTTTGGAGAAAGTGGTGGAGCGTGCATGTGGGACGCTGACACATATGGCTGCCAGCAAGGAAGTTGAGTTGACCTTGTTCGTAGATCCGGCTTTACCGAAAGGTGTACTGGGAGATGCGTTGCGTTTGCGGCAGATATTAATCAACCTGATTAACAATGCCATCAAATTTTCCAGTGGCATGTCGCGGTCAGGGCGTGTTGCGGTCAGGGCCAGTCCGGCGGAGGAGGTGGATGGCGATGTTGTAACGGTTATGTTCCAGGTTATCGATAATGGTATCGGTATGGATGATGCTGCTCGGGAGCGTTTGTTTACACCTTTTTCCCAGGGAGATGCTTCCACCACGCGCCGCTTTGGTGGAACCGGCTTGGGTTTGATCATCTGCCGTCGGCTGGTTGAGTTGATGAAAGGTGAGATCTCTGTAGAAAGTAAACCTGATGTAGGCTCTGTGTTTACCGTGCGTATCCCGTTTGGAATAATTCAGAGAGAAGTCATTCAAGAGGAGGAATTGGAAACAGATCTCACGGGGTTGTCATGTGTGGTTATGGGAAGTAAAGACGGATTGAGCCTTGATCTTGCAACCTATCTGAAATATGCAGGTGTTGTAGTTGAGTGTGTACCGGGATTGCTTGCTGCACGTGAACGAATTAAACAGCTTCCGACGGGTCAATGGTTGTTAGTGGTAGATATGAGGGATGAGGAGTTGCCCATTGAAGAGTTGCGTGCGGTATTTCGCGATCGGCCCAATTCGAGTGTAAATGACAAGCTTCAGTTTGTAATTATTAGACGTGGCCGCCGCCATCGCGGCCGTATGGAAGAGGAGGGTGTAGTGACGCTCGATGGAAATGTACTTTATCGTCGGGTATTTCTCCGTGCGGTAGCGGTTGCAGCCGGCCGGGCAAAGCTAGAGGAAGATCAGGATATTTCTGTAGTAGTTGTCGATAAAGTTGTTCCATTATCCCGGGAAGAGGCGCTACAGCGGGATAATCTGATTCTGGTTGCTGAAGACAATGAGATTAACCAGAAAGTTATTCGCCAGCAGCTTACTTTGCTGGGGTTTGCTGCAGACATTGTCGTCAATGGGCGTGAGGCACTGCAGAAATGGAAAAGTGGAGAGTATGCGCTGATACTGACTGATCTGCATATGCCGGAAATGGATGGGTATCAGTTAACGCAATCGATTCGCGCTGAAAAAACGGGCCGTTATCAGATTCCAATCATCGCTTTGACAGCGAATGCACTGAAGGGTGAAGCGGAAAGGTGTCGTGCACTAGGAATGGATGATTATCTGAGTAAGCCGGTGCAACTAGAACAGCTTAAATCGGTACTGGAGAAATGGTTACAAGGGTCGAAACGGGTGGAGCAACAGGAGGAAAATATTCATCGGCCTTTAGTTGTTTAGTCCCACGGTGTGCTGGTGTAACATATAACCAGCTACGGAGGGATGATTTATGGGACAGATATTACACGGAAGCGCCCGCACGACAGCGGCGGTGCGTCGAGCGATACAAAATAGTCAAGAGAGTCTGAATGTTCTGGCCAAGCGGCATGGGATTAATCCAAAAACGGTAGCGAAGTGGCGGAAGCGGGAATTCACCCACGATGCACCGATGGGCCCCAAAGAGTCGCACTCGACTGTTTTAAGTCTGGAAGAAGAAGCCGCTGTTGTGGCGTTTCGCAAACATACGC